>JAFQWY010000178.1 GCA_017407225.1 Clostridia bacterium
TCCCTCGGCGGTACGTTCCCGGAGAATGCAGGCATGAATTCTCAGCTTCTCGGGTACCCGGAGCTGCTGCAGAACGCCATCCTGGAAGAGTGCGAACTGGCATCCACGGGCACATACACCGGAAGCGGCTTCCCGGAGATGTCCGATGAGGAGCGCGCGGATCTTGCCCGGAGAAGTGAGGAATGGGTTCTCCTGTTCCAGATGGGCTCCCTCCTTGACGGAGAGGACGAGATCATGTTCGGAGATCTGGGCAGCATCTTCTTCTGCATCCGGCGTGAGGATCTGGCAAAGCTCAATTTTGACAATGTCTGGCTGATTCTTCAGTGCTGATGCCTTGCAAATCCGGAAAATCTGTGGTATCATAGAAGCAAATATACATAACGCTGAGGTAAGATTATGAAAGCTGCAGTCATCACCGGTGCATCCGCAGGTCTGGGACGGGAATTCCTCCGCCAGATGCCCGAGCTGTACCCCGATATCGAAGAATACTGGCTCATCGCCCGGAACAAGGACCGTCTCCTGGAAGCCGCAAAGGATATCCCCCGTCAGTGCCGGATTTTCTCCCTGGATCTGACGAAGGACGAAAGCTACGCCAAGCTCGCCGCCGAATGCGAAGCCCTCAGGCCCGAAGTGTGGATGCTCATCAACAACTCCGGATGCGGCTTCCTCGGAAATATCGGCGAAGGGGAGCTGGAACACCAGACCCGCATGGTGGATCTGAATCTGAAGGGTCTCACCGCAGTCACCCACACCGTCCTTCCCTATATGCCGAAAGGCTCCCGGATCATCAATGTCTCCTCCATCGCTTCCTTCTGTCCCAATGCACGGATGACCACCTACTCCGCATCCAAGGCGTATGTCACCGCATTCACCTTCGGTCTGGGCGAGGAGCTGAAGGAAAAAGGCATCACCGCCACCGCAGTCTGCCCCGGTCCCATGGACACCGAATTCATTCAGCTGGGCGGCATCAAGGGCAACTCCAAGACCTTCGACGTTCTCCCCTACTGCGATCCCGTCAAGGTGGCAAGGGGCGCCCTCATCGCAGCCGGCATGGGAAAGAGCGTGTACACCCCCCGTGCGTTCTATAAGCTGTACCGGGTTCTGGCAAAGGTTCTGCCCACCAAGCTCATGATGCAGTTTGCAAAAACCTGATTTTACCCGAATCTGTCCGCCGCTCCGTGACGTTCTGTTCCGTGAGCGGCACTTTCATTTTGTTCATTCTGACGGATATTCGCCTCCGGGGAACCCGAAAATGGCAACGATCCGTTCTTGAAATCCGTGATGTTCTGTGCTATAATTAAACCGTGTATATAAATGCCGGACAGAAATAGCCGGCGGTACAGGACTCCTCAGGCCTGTATATTTTTTTGTAAGAAAGAGGTAATCATCATGAACCGCAAAGCACTCAGTCTCCTGCTTGCCTGCCTGATGGCTGCATCCGCCCTGACCGGATGTGCGGAAAGCCCCGCAGAAACCGATCCCGCACAGACCCAGGCTCCCGGCGTCAGCGCAGATACCACCCCCGCAGAAACCGAAGCTCTTGAAACCGGCATCAGCGACGATCTGCCCGCAAAGAACTTTGACGGACAGGAATTCTCCATCCTCACCACCACCTGGTACAACGCAAAGACCTACATCTACGCCGACGAAATGAACGGTGAAGTGGTCAACGACGCTCTGTTCAACCAGAGAGCCGCCATCACCGACCGCTTCAATGTGGAAATCCTCTGTACCGCCGAAGACGATTACGGCGTTGTGGGTACCACCGTACACAATCTGGTGATCTCCGGCGACGACACCTACGACATCGTGTACAACCACGACAACCAGACCATGTCCAATGCCCTGCAGGGCGACTTCTGCAACCTGCGGGAATTTGAACTGCTGAACTTCGACAAGCCCTGGTGGCAGGGTGCCTCCCAGGTATTCACCATCCAGAACAAGCTGTTCGCCACCGCAAATCCCCTGGCACTCAGCGGCATCTACATGAACTGCACCATCTCCATGAACAAGGACCTGGCAGGCAATCTCCAGATCGAAGTGCCCTACGAAAAGGTGCGCAACGGCGAATGGTACCTGGACGATCTCCAGACCATGGCGGAAGCCGCAATGCGCGACCTGGACGGTGACGGCGATCTTGATGCCGAAGACCAGTGGGGCTTCCTCACCAGTGACTACGGCTGGATCCACCTTCAGTCCGACATGGGCGCCGGCATTCTGAACAAGGATGCGGAAGGCAAGGTATTCTTCGTAAACGACATCGAAAAGCTGGTCAGCGTTATGGAAAAGTTCGACAAGCTGTCCGAATTCACCCAGACCTGCCCCGGCACCGACTACAACGTAGCCATGTTCTCCGAAGGCCGCGGTCTGTTCATGCTGTCCGAAAACCGCAACCTGTACGAAACCATGCGTGACTCCGATGTGGCCTACGGCATTCTCCCCTGCCCCAAGTTCAACGAAATGCAGGAAAACTACGCATCCTCCGGTTTTGACATCTACTGGGGCGTGATCCTCACCTCCGCCGCAAATGAAGAGCTGATCTCCTACTGCGTGGAAGCGCTCAGCTGCAAGAACTACAACGACGTTGTTCCCGAAGTATGGGAAACCGTATTGGGCAGCAAGCTCTCCGATGCCCCGGACGACAGAGCAATGTTCGAAATCATCCGCGACATCCAGTACGTTGACCTGGGCTTTGCATTCCAGGGTGCCATCGGCGGCATCAACCAGCTGGTATTCCTGAAGACCAACGCAACCGCGGACACCACCTCCTCCCTCATCGCAAAGAGCGGCAAGGCCATCAAGAAGAACATCGAAAAGTTCAACAAGACCTTCGCCGAAATGGGCGAATAAGAACAAACAAAACGGTACACAGTTTCTCCCAAGCTGCGTACCGTTTTTTGCATCGTCACAGGATTTCCCCGTAAATTTTCCCGAACCCATTGCAAACGCCTTCGGGATTTGCTATAATAGATAAGATAGTTTATCATACATCCGAAAGGAATCAAATCATGGATATGCAGAATAAAGTCCTCGCAAACGTTGCGGGCAACCCCATCACCGAAATGGATCTGGAAATGGCTCTCGCTTCCATGGGTCAGCGCGGTCAGGCGTACAACAATCCCCAGGGACGTGCCGTTCTTCTGGAACAGCTCATCGCTCAGAAGCTCTTCCTCATGGACGCTCAGAAGAACCTCATGGAACGGGAACCCGAATTCAAGGAACAGCTGAAGAGAGTCAAGGACGAAATGCTCACCAACTACGCCATCAAGAAGGCAGTGGAAAAGGTGAAGGTAACCGACGACGAAATCCAGAAGTTCTACGATGAAAATCCTGATCAGTTCGAAGCAGGCATGACCTTCAACGCAAGCCACATCCTCGTGGAAACCGAAGAAAAGGCAGCGGAAATCGCAGCTCAGATCAACGCGGGCGAGATTTCCTTTGAAGACGCAGCAAAGGCAAACAGCACCTGTCCCTCCGGTCAGCAGGGCGGCGAGCTGGGCGACTTCGGTCACGGTCAGATGGTTCCCGAATTCGAAGCGGCTTGCGAAGCTCTCGAAATCGGCGAAATGTCCGCTCCCGTACAGACCCAGTTCGGCTGGCATCTCGTGAAGCTGAACAAGAAGGAAGACGGCGGCAAGATGGAACTGGCAGAAGTCAAGGAACAGATCCGTCAGGCCCTCATGCAGCAGAAGCAGCAGGCCGCTTACCAGAGCCGCGTAAACCAGCTCAAGCTCCTCTTCCCCGTTGACAAGCTTTAATTCCCACTGAATCAAACAGCACAAAACCCTCCCGATTCCGGTTTTCCCGGTCAGGAGGGTTCTTTTTCGCTTATTTTACCGGTTCGTCCGCCAGAGATGCACCACATTCATGTCCTCGGGCATATCCAGACCGTGGCTGCCGCATCCGCCGTCGATTTCGTGGCATCCGTGGTCGGTGACAAATCCCGCGGCGTATCTCAGCCCGGCTTTGCCCCATACTTCCTCCGCCAGTGCGGTAAGATGTCCGTAGGCCGCGATGTTGTGCCGCAGAGCATCGAGGGATTCTTCCGCTTCCGGACCGTACCGGTGCATGGTGCCGTCGTAGTTTCCGTTGTACACCACAATCAGATCGTGCCGGTTCAGGCGGATCAGCTCCTCTGCCTTTGCGTTGACCTCGTCGGGGGTATCGAAAATGAAGTAATCCATCTCCCGCTCCCGGAAAATCATGGAAATGCTGTCCGTACCCGTAGAGCAGATGACCGGCTTCTTTCCGGCTCTGATAAGGGCATCGAAGACAGTTTCGCAGGTCAGCACCGGCTTGGTGTAGGAACGGATTCCGTGATCCGCCGGCATCAGACCGCTGTAAATGGAAGCAAAGCACACGGGCGTCACGCTGGGCATCACGGATTCCATCTGCAGAACCAGCGAATCCTCAAGGATCGGCTCAAACAGAGCATGGTATTTCTCAAAAATCCACCATGCCACCGCATCGGGGTTGTACATCAGAACCCGGTCAGCGGTGCCGCCGGTTTTCTCCAGCACCTCCGGGATGGGCAGCGCATCGGTAAACTGCGGAACAGAAAGCATAGCCGCCATAGTCGGTGCGGCGCATCGGATGTTGTACATGATTTTCTCCTTCCGGAATGTCTTTACTGAGTCACGATTTCCTGTCGCCGAACGTCCAGGAGCCGCCCATCTGATCCAGCGATCCGAAGGTGTATCCTTCGCCGATCAGGTATTCCAGCATCCACGGCATCAGATCCACGGTTTCCGGGACAGTTTCGTGCATTAGAATGATGATGGGGGCACCGGATTTGCCTTCATTCTCCCGCACGCACTTGGCGAGGGTTTCCTTGAAGGTCTCCCGGATATAATCGTAGGTGCCAACTCCTTCGGGACGGAGGCTGAGCAGGGAGTCGTTGGTAACCACGTTCCAGTCGTAGATCGTGTAGCCCCGCCCGGTGAGCATCTCTGTCATGGTGAGCCGCTTGTAGTCGGTGAGGTATGAGCTGACCGATCCGCCCGGGAACCGGAACAGCTTATGGGTCAGCGTAATCCCCGCATCGGCGACGATCTGTTCCCACAGAATCATCTCCGCTTCCAGGGCATCGGCGTTGACGTAGATTTTATCGTATTTGTGGGACACGGAATGGCATCCCAGCAGGTGTCCCCGGTCGGCGATCTCTTTGGCAGACATGGGGTACTTCTGCACGGCTTCCCCGGTGACGAAGAACGCCGCCTTCACGCCGTACAGATCCAGTACATCCAGCAGCTCGCCCGTATCCGACAGCGTGGGACCGTCGTCGAAGGTGAGGTAGATCAGGTTGTCCCCCTTCTCCGCCGTCTTCGCTGGCTTCTGATTGCTGACGTACAGGGTCACGGGCATTTCTTTGTTGATGTAGTACCACATCCCGTCGGTGACGCCCGCATACTCGATGGCAAAGACTTCTCCGGCAGGAGCGGGATTGTCGCGCAGAACCACATCCGCCGTGATGCCCTTTACGGTGAGGCTTTCCAGAACCGCCGCCGCCGACAGATCGGTGAATCTGGGCACACCGGTGTAAACCGTCTTCTCCGCCTCAGTCAGGACAGCATATGCAGTTGTCAGGGATTCTCCGGATTTTCCCACGGAAGCCACGGTGAGAACATCGGATGAAGAATTGTACACGGACGGAAGAATCTCCGTATGGGTCTGACGTTCCAGAATGGGTCTGTCAGGGGAGGCATGCTGCGCGGGGTCGGCATACACGGACGGTACCCTGCTGTACACCCGGTCCTCGAAGAATGCGGCAATTTCTCCGGCTTCCCCGCGGATCAGCGCCAGATTCTCCGACGGTGAGCAGGCAGCAAGGCACAGCGTCAGCAGCAGAGTGAGTATAATTCGGATCGGTTTCAATGATATTCTCCGGCAGAGTGATAGTTAACGCAATTTTACGGGATTATTATAGCACAGCGGAGCAGCAAAAGCAATCGGCAGATTCTGGATTACTTCTCCACACGCTCCGCGCGGATGCATTTTCCGGTTTTTTCGTCCACTTCAAACAGGGCGCCGTTGATCTTCACGTTTCCGGAAGCCGGTTCGAACAGGACGGGGGTTTTCACGGTGTATTTGTGGACAATGCTCTCGGTTTTCACGCCCAGAATCCCGTTATGGGAGCCGCACATCCCCAGATCGGTGATGTATCCGGTTCCGCCGGGCAGGATCTGGCAGTCCGCGGTGGCCACGTGGGTATGGGTGCCGAACAGTGCCGCCAGCCGCCCGTCAAAGTATCTGCCGAGGAAGAGCTTCTCGGAGGTGGCTTCCGCATGAACATCGCAGACGGCAATATCATATCTGCCTTTTTCGCTGCGGAGAATCCGTTCGATGGTTTCGTGGGGCTGTGCCAGGCTGTCCATGTACACGCATCCCATCACGTTGATGACCAGTACCCGGTAACCGCGCACATCAGCGATGATGTATCCCATTCCGGGAGCCTCCGCCGGATAGTTGGCAGGCCGGATCATATATTCCCCGTCGTCCAGTACGGAATAGATTTCCCTGCGTTTGAAGGTATGGTTTCCGCCGGTAATCACATCGGCACCGGCATCATAGATCCGTTCGGCGGACTCCCGGGAGACACCGTTTCCGTCGGCAGAATTCTCGCCGTTGACGATGACCAGATCGGCACCGCAGGAACGGATGAGGGAATGAAGGTGTTTCTCCACGGCGGCGGTGCCTTCTTCACCGACCACATCGCCGAGGCATAAGATTTTCAGCATAGGTTTTCTCCGGAGGGGTGTTGTTTTTGTCTTGTTTTTTGTTGTCCGGCTTACAGCGGTTTTGTTTTGGTCAGGCTTTTCGGAAAGGTTTATGAAGAAAACGCCGGGGCGTTTTCGATTGGATTGTTGCCCTGCGCGGGCGGCGCACAAGGATCCTCCGGGTCCGGATCCTTGTGAATCCAGGCCCCTGGGGCGGTTCGCTCGCAGTCACTCGCTCGTGCAGTTTTATTCACAACTGCATCTTCGACCGTGGAGTGTCCACTTCGCTGCTTCCGTAAGGAACGCGCTTTGCGCGAGGTTTGAGGGTAAGGGATAGGTTAAGATTTGAGGAAATTGCACTCTTCTCGTTCTGTCAGTGCCCGAATGGGCTTCGTCTTGCTGCCGCAGGCTGAGAGTTAGGGATATAAATTCAGTGTCGGCAGACCTGAAGGAAGGTAAGGCTACCTTACCGCTGCGCGGGTATGTTCCGGGGTCAAGGGGTGCCCCCTTGTTGCGGGTATTGACAAAGGGTCGGCAACGGAGACCCTTTGTCCGCCCTCCGCGCAGGAGCATTCAATCAATTCGAAAATGCGCCGGCATTTTCTACGCCATTCTTTCCTCAACCTTTCGGGAAAGGCTGAAAATCCCGCCTATGCCCGCAGATCCGCGCAATCCAAAAAAATATCGCCTCATCCGCGCAGGATACCCCGCGGTACGAGACGAATAAAACCACAAAACGGCGTGCCGAAAAAACACACCGTCCCGTTCGTTTTTATCAGTATGTCAGACCGCGGCGGCGTCTGTTGTAATCAGACCGGGGATTGACAATTTCACGCCAGTCAAGGTCACCGTGATCCAGAGCGCAGATCAGCACTTCCGCTGTCGCAATGTTCGTCGCCATGGGAACATTGTGCACGTCGCACATACGGAGAAGATTGTATTCGTTTTCGTCGAACTCATGATTGGGCGCAGTGCTGCGGAAATAGAGAAGCACGTCAATCTCGTTGTAGGAAATACGGGATGTGATCTGCTGTGTACCGCCGTGGGAACCGGGGAACAGCTTCTCGATCTCAAGACCGGTTGCCTCCTGCACATACTTGCCGGTTATGCTGGTCGCGCAGATGTGGTGCTTGGACAGAATTCCGCAGTATGCAATACAGAACTGTGTCATCAATTCCTTTTTGGTGTCGTCAGCGATCAGTGCAATATCCATATTCAATCGGTCCTTTCATGAAATCTGTATGGTTGGGTTTTCGTTATCAGTCAAAATGCCGCACGCCGTTTTCCGCTGAGCTTCTTCATGCCGGAAAACAGGGGAACGTCATATCCTGTCAGCCGCCGGGCAATGTTGCGGTATGCCGATGCGGAAAGTGTCTTCCGGTCGGGCAGGCAGCCGTTGTCCTGGGCGCGCTGAAGCTTTTTGTCATAAGGAACCACTCCGGCACACTGCAGCGCGGATGCGTCGATCATCTCAATCACACCGGCACGGTTTTCCCGCTTCACGGCAGTCAGATCGAATGAGCAGATCACGAGCCGCATGGGAATTTTCCCGGCACGCTGTGCAATGGCAGTCGCCGCGTATTCCGCCGCACGGATGGAAGTCTGGCTCTGCTCCGACGGAATGAGAACGAGATCGAACAGATCGGCAATTGTCTGAGCCGTTTCGATTCCGCCTCCCGTATCGCAGATGAACAGATCGTACTCTCCGCCGAATGCGTCGGTTATAATGGTTCTGAGAAGCCCGTCCTTCGTCATCCCGCGTTCCTCTGCCGCAGAGTTCAGTCTCTCAGCGGTACAGGCCGGCACAAGGGAAAGTCCGGGAAGCTTATCAAATGGATGCACCGCCGGTATACGGCCGGATGAAATGTCCGCGGTGTCCGCCGTGGTCATGTCTTCCGCGCCTGCGAGAATATCAAGGCTGCGGCTGGTGCCGTCGAAGTCGATGAGGAGAACCTTTTTTCCCTCCGAGGCAAAGGCTGCGGCAAGTCCCAGTGCCGTGGTACTCTTGCCTACGCCGCCCTTTGAGGATGCAACGAGAAGTTTTCTGTACACAGGCATTGCATAAACCTCCCGTCAAAGTCATCGGACAACAGAAAAAATCCATCGGCAGAAATAATCTGCCTGCTTAAATTATATCACCAAGGTGCATATAATGTCAATAGATAATTTGAAGTTTTTTAGGGGATTTGTTAAGTTTCACCGAAAGCGGTAAAGCATATTTCCGCAGGAATTCCTTTTATCCGTCCTTCCTCCCCCGTTCCGTACGGATTGCGGCGTAAAAAACAGGCAAACAACCGTTCATTTCCCTATTGATTTTCCGGGGAAATACTGCTATAATATATATGGGAAATTTTTTCTCATTCAATTTTTTATCAACAATATCCCACGGAGGTTTATGATATGGCAGTCAACGAAATGGTAAAATCCCTCGCCGGCTTTGATCCCGAAATCGGCGCGGTTGTGGCAGAAGAGCTCTCCCGTCAGCGCGGCGGTCTGGAACTGATCGCATCCGAAAACGTGGTATCCGAAGCGGTACTTCTGGCAATGGGCAGCCCTCTCACCAACAAATATGCGGAAGGTTATCCGGCAAAGCGCTACTACGGCGGATGCTATGTGGTGGACAAGGCCGAAAACATCGCAATTGAGAGAGCAAAGAAGCTCTTCGGCGCGGATCACGTCAACGTACAGCCCCACAGCGGCGCACAGGCAAACATGGCGGTCTATTTCGCACTGCTGAACACCGGAGACACCGTTCTCGGCATGAGCCTCGCCTGCGGCGGTCATCTGACCCACGGCAGCCCCGTGAATATGTCCGGCAAGAACTACAACTTCATCCCCTACGGCGTGGATGACAACGGCATCCTGGACTACGAGGAGCTGGAACGACTGACCAAGGAACACCACCCCAAGCTGATCGTTGCCGGCGCATCCGCATATCCCAGAGTAATTGACTTTGAAAGAATCGGCAGGATCGCACACGACAACGGCGCGCTGTTCATGGTTGACATGGCTCACATCGCCGGTCTGGTTGCGGCAGGTCTCCATCCCTCCCCGGTTCCCTACGCCGACATCGTGACCACCACCACCCACAAGACCCTGCGCGGTCCCAGAGGCGGCATGATCCTGTGCAAGGAAGAATTCGCCAAGGCCATCGACAAGGCAATCTTCCCCGGCACCCAGGGCGGTCCTCTCATGCACGTTATCGCAGCCAAGGCAGTTTCCTTCGGCGAAGCGCTGACCCCCGAATTCAAGGCATATCAGGAACAGATCGTGAAGAACGCGAAGGCTCTTGCCGACGGACTTCTCGCAGAAGGCTTCAATCTGGTATCCGGCGGCACCGACAACCACCTGATGCTCTGCGACCTGAGACCCTTCGACCTCACCGGCAAGGAATTCGAACACCGCCTGGACGAAGTGCTGATCACCGTCAACAAGAATGCCATCCCCAACGATCCCCAGTCCCCGTTCGTCACCAGCGGCGTCCGCATCGGTACCCCCGCAGTGACCAGCCGCGGTCTGAAGGAAGATGACATGAAGGTTCTCGCACACCTGATCGGTCTTGCAGCCAAGGATTTCGAAGGCAGCAAGGAATATATCCGCGCCGAAGTGGCAAAGATCTGCGAAAAGTACCCCATGTACGAGGCTTAATGCATCATTCATAATGCAGAATAAAGAATGGCAGCAGATTGATCCTCAGTCTGCAGCCATTCATATTTCTTCATTATTCTTTCTTTATTCTTTAGTTTATATTTTGGAGGTTTACCCATGGATAAGACTATTACGTTTTCCATTCGTGAAGAAGAACGCGACCGGGAGAGAAAAATGCTCCTCAGAGCCGTATACGACGCGCTGAGTGAAAAGGGGTACAACCCCATCGACCAGCTGGTAGGCTACATCCTCACCGAGGAACCCGCCTACATCACCAATTACAAGAACGCCCGGGGCATGATCCGCCGGATTGACCGTGACGATCTGATGGCAGCCATGCTCAAGGAATATCTGGGACTGTGATGCAGATTCCGACTTCTGTCCTCACGCCCCGTCTCCCGCCTGTATCGAAGATCGCCGTCGGTTCTCTGACGGTCTCGCCGATGCAGGCGAATCTGCCTCCGGAGAAAGCCGCCGCCGTACTGGCCTACGCATTCGACCGGGGGCTGAACTTCATCGACACTGCACAGTACTACGAAAACTATCACCTGATCCGCATGGCACTGGACCGGTGCAGCTCCCCGGAATCGGTCGTTGTCTCCACCAAGACCTACGCATGGTCAAGGGAGCTTGCCGAGGAAGCCGTGGAGGAAGCCCGATGTGCCCTGAACCGGGATGTGATCGATATTTTCATGCTTCACGAGCAGGAGTCCTACGATACTCTCCGGGGACACTGGGATGCCCTTGAGTATCTCTTTGAATGCCGGGAAAAGGGGATCATCCGCGCCGTGGGAGCATCCACCCATCACTGTGCCCTGGTGAAGGGACTGATCCGCCTGAAGCTGAACGGATTCGATCCGGACGTTTGCCATCCCCTGTACAACATGGCGGGCATCGGCATCGCGGACGGAACGGAATCCGACATGGCATCCGCAATCCGCGACGCACACGACATGGGCATCGGAATCTTTGCCATGAAGGCACTGGGCGGAGGTCATCTCAGCGGACACGCGGAAGATGCACTCCGGTTCGTTCTGGACAAGCCGTACATCGATGCCGCCGCGGTGGGAATGCAGTCCTTCGATGAAGTGGATGCCAACATCGCCCTCCTGACCGGGGAATCCGTCTCCGAGGATCAGCGGCAGCGGCTGAGCAGACAGCGTCGTACCCTCCATGTGGAGGAATACTGCGAAGGATGCGGCGCCTGCGTGAAACGATGCGGTGAGGGTGCTCTGTCCCTCCGTCCGGCCGATCCCTCCGCCGAGCCCGAAGCGAAGTACGATTTCGCCGGGGAATTCGCCGCCGACGCCGGACTTGCCGCCGATACCCCGAAACTGCGCGCCGTTCCCGATGACACCAAATGCGTCCGGTGCGGCTACTGCACAAAAGTGTGCCCGGTTTTTGCGTTAAAAATCTATTGATTTGCAGAAACGAACGAAAGCAAAAACCGCGTTTTCTGCGTTGAAGGTCTATTGATCCTCAGAAACGAACGAAAGCAAAAACCGCGTTTTCCCCACCCCAAAATTACTGCAATCCATTAACGAAAGAGAAAAGCCATGCAGATCATCCCTCTTGCTTCCGTACAACCGAATACTGTTCCGCAGGGTGCTGTGATCCTGTTCGGCTGCTTCGACGGCGTGCATCTGGGACATCTTGCACTCCTTGACGAAGCCAAGCGCCTTGCCGCTGACACTCACCCCATCGCCGTGTGGGTCATCGACCGGGGAACCCCGGAAGCACTGACCACACCGGAAGAAAAACGCCGGATTTTCGCAGAGAACGGCGCCCACTATCTCATCACGGAAGACTTCGGATGCATCCGTTCCCTCTCCGGGGATGAGTTCTTCCGACGCCATGTGCTCTCCTTCCGCCCTTCCGCCGTGGTCTGCGGATTCAACTTCCGCTTCGGCGTGAAAGCTTCCTGCGGTGCCGGCGATCTGGCGGAAATGGCAGAAACTCACGGCATTCACTGCTCCGTGGTGCCTGCGATGACCGTAAACGGAACCGCGGTTTCCTCCACAGCCGTCCGCAATGCCGTTCATGAGGGAAATCTACCCCTTGCCTCTGCGATGCTGGGACGTCCTCTTTCCTACACCTCCGAAATCCTGCACGGGAAACAGCTGGGACGGACCATCAGCCATCCCACCGTCAACCAGCGGATTCCGACAGGCAAAATCGCACCGCCGAGAGGTGTTTACAGCTGCATCGTCACCTTTGAAAAGGACGGACAGACCGTCACAAAGGGAGGAGTGTGCAACATCGGCTCCCGTCCCACCGTCAACGACGACGAAGGGGATGTGACGCTGGAAACCTTTCTGTTCGATTTTTCCGGAGACCTGTACGGCATCACACTCACCACCTCCCTCATGGAGATGATCCGTCCGGAACGACGGTTTGAGTCCGTGGATGCCCTGCGCCAGCAGATTGAAAAAGACGAAGAAGCCGCCCGGCTCAGCCTGATGAAACGGAGGACGGATCCGAACCTATGAAATCCATCAGCAAAACCACAGCATTCCGGCGCATGACCGCAGCCGTTCTTCTGGCGGTCACCCTGTTTCTGACCGTTCTTCCGGTGTATGCCGAGGAGGATGTGCTTCCGGAAACACCGCCCATCGAACACTGCAGAGCCGCTCTGCTGTATAATTTTGAAAACGACAGAATCCTGTTTGAATACAACGCCGCAGAACGGGTCTATCCCGCATCCACGGCAAAAATCATGACCGCCATTGTGGCAATGGAGGCGTTTGAAGGCAAGCTGGACTCAAAAATCACCGTCACCCAGGCCATGCTGGACGAGGTTGCCGGAAACCGCATCGGATTCTATGCCGGTGAGGTGGTCACCGTGGAGCAGATGCTCAACTGCATGCTGGTCAACTCCGCCAACGATGCCGCCATCATTCTCGCCCACGGCACCGCAGGCTCCACCCAGGCTTTCGTGAATCTCATGAACGAGAAAGCGGCGTGGCTGGGGGCCTACAACACCTACTACATGAATCCCACCGGGATGCACAACGATGCCATGATCACCACGGCAAAGGATACCGCCCTGATCGCGCAGTACGCCTATGCCATCCCCGGATTCATTGAGATGACCTCCACTCCCAAGTACGTCATGGAGGGCACCAACATCAGTGACTACCGCACCATCTACAACCGGAACTGCCTCATTTCCAACTACTACCGCGTGGACTACAAGTACAGTCAGGCGGTGGGCATGAATGCGGGCTCCACTACTCAGGGCGGCTACTGCATCGCGGCGGCGGCTGAAGACATCGAGCGCGGTCTGACTTATCTGGCCATCGTTCTCGGCTGCGATTCCGTGGACGACGAACTGTACAACTACGTCAACGCCCGCAGTATGTTCGACTGGGCCTTCGAAGCCTACGACTACGCGGAAGTGCTGTCGACCAACAAGGTGATCTGCGAAATCCCGGTTTCCCTGTCCTCCACCATTGACTATGTGACCCTGGTTCCGGCGGAGAGCATTCAGGTTTACCTGCCCACCTCCGTGGATGTGTCAAAGGACATCCGGTACAGCTACAACACCTACGACGAAAGCCTCAGCGCCCCCATCGAAGCCGGTATGGAATGCGGTCAGATCACCGTCCTCTACGGCGACGAAATTCTGGGAAGCTGTTCCCTCATCACCACCTCCAGCATCACCCGGAGCGAATTCCTCTATTTCCTCTCCCGGGTTCAGGCATTCTCCCAGGGAAGATTCTTCCGCGGCACCATCATTGCCATCGTGGTGCTGTCCATCCTGTACGTCCTGATCCAGGCAGGTCAGCGTGAGAAAAAGCTCCGCCGTGCCGGAAGACGGTACAAATAGCCCCTGAAACAGAACAAGGCTGCTGCACCCGGACGGAAATATCCGGAATGCGGCAGCCTTATTTTGTTATCCGTTTACGCGCGCTCTGATTTCCGTGACGCAGTCCGACGGCAGATCCATGATGATTTCCCCGATGGAGTCCGCGGTGATTCTGCCGGAAACGGGGTTCTTCACCGAGTCGATATGCCCCCGGATCTCCGCCTGCACCGACGAACGCTCGAAGGCAAGATCACAGCCTTCCGTTTCACAGTCGATGAGCGTCAGGTTTCTGCAGTAACAGAAGGGCTGGGTACCGCTGATTTTACAGTTGATCAGCGTCAGATTCTCCGAATACCACCCCAGATATTCCCCCTTCACCACGGAATTCTTCACGGTCACGTTCTTTGCGTGCCAGAACGCATCCTTGGTATCCAGTACCGAATCCTCAATGGTCAGGTTCTCAACATACTGGAAGGAGTATTTCCCACGCATGGTCAGCTTCTTCACATTCACATCCCGGCATTCAAACAGGAAATATACCGCTTCCATGTCGCATTCCTCAATGCTCAGGTTCCGGCACCGCCATCCGAATTCCTCGGACTTTACCGTCATCCGGGTGAGAGTCATCCCGCCGCATTCCCGGAGGCACTTGACTCCGGTCACGGTACAGTCCTCAATCACACCGTTTTCCGAATACCACAGAGGGGCACGGCAGGTGTCCTCCAGTGTGCTCCGCCGCAGAACAAAATCCCGGGTATGCCAGAACGGATAGCGCAGACGGAAGGTACAGTCCTCCACCACAATGCCGTCCGCTTCCTTCAGGGCGGATTCCCCGTCCGCCGGGCCGTCAAAGGTGCAGTGCGTCACCTTCAGATCCTTCGCACCGTACAGGGCACGTTCTTCGTCAAAATTACGGTTTCTGATAATCTCCATTGCATTCCTCAATTTTTTAATCAAACTTTCTGAAATTTAATTATACCATACTTTCGCCGGAATGTGTGAAAATCCCGATAAATTTTTGCCTGTATCCGACCTGTTTCTGAAAAACCGATTGCAATTGCCGCCGCAGAAATGATATAATACACTATCACTTATCCGATTCATAAGGATTACCGTATAATGAAAGTCTTTTTACTCTGCGCGCTGTGCGGATTCTTTGCCCAGCTCATCGACGGTACTCTGGGAATGGCATACGGAATATCGGCCGGGACCTTTCTCCGCTCCATGGGATTTTCCTCGGCGCTGTCCTCCTTCTGCACCCACACTGCCGAGATTTTCACAACCCTCGCCTCCGGGCTGTCCCATTTCGCCATGAAAAATGTGGACAAAGTCCTCTTCTGTCAGCTTCTCCTTCCCGGAATTGCCGGCGGGATTCTGGGCGCCTGCCTTCTCACCGGCATCGATGACACCATCCTCTCCCCGGCAGTCAGCGTGTATCTCATCGTGATGGGCATCGTGCTTTTCATCCGTGCCTTCCGCAAAGCGCCGGAAAAACGACGCTCCATGGGCCGGGGCGTGTATCCCCTCGCCTTCATCGGCGGATTCAGCGATTCCGCAGGCAGCGGCGGCTGGGGGCCCATCGTCACCTCCACACTGGCCGCGTCCGGCTGCGATGTCCGCAAAACCATCGGCTCCGTCAACGCCGCGGAATTCTTCGTCACACTGGCGGAAAGCTTCACCTTTTTCCTCACCATGGGCAGTCTGGGGGAAGCCCTCCCTGCGGCAGCCGGTCTGATCGCCGGAGGTGCGGCAGCCTCTCCCATCGCCGCCGTTCTGTGCCGGAAAATCCCCGTGAAACCTCTGATCGCCTCAGTGGGCGCACTCATTGCCGCTCTGAACGCGTGGAAGCTGTATACGGCGCTGTCCTGAGAGAAACAGTGAATTTCAAACAAATATGCTCAGCAAACCTTTAACTTTTTCGTAGTATCTTGACTTTGTGACCAAAAAGCGATATAATATAAAGTAGTATGTTTTTCTTATCCCACCGCAAGGAACGATACAGGCGACATATCACATCACGATTCCATATAAAGACGCTACAGGCGAAAAAGGAAAAAGGAAAAAACCAATGCAGAAAAAAATCAACACAGACAAAAGGGGGTGCGGGATGACAACCACCATTATCACAGCTGTAATCACCGGTATTGTGTGTCTCGTTGCCGGCGGTGTTGCCGGTTATGTGCACCGCAAGAAAACTGCCGAAGCTGAAATCGGCTCCGCTGAAGCCCAGGCACGCAAGATCCTGGAAGACGGCATCAAAACTGCCGAAGCAAAGAAGAAAGAAGCCCTGATCGAAGCAAAGGAGGAAATTCTCCAGACAAAAAATGCGTTCGAGCAGGAATTGAACGAACGCCGCAGTGAGCTGAGCCGTCAGGAACGCCGCGTGGCCTCCAAAGAAGACAGCCTTGACCGCAAGACCGAGGCTCTGGAAAAGAAGGACGAATCCCTCACCAAAAAACTGAAGGAAACCACCGAACTGAACGAACAGATCACAAAGCTCAAGGAAGAACAGTACGAAACTCTCCAGAAGGTTGCCGGCATGACCGCGGAAGAAGCGATTGCAAAGCTGGTAAATCAGCTGGAAGCCGAAATCAAGCACGAACAGGCACAGAAGATCACCGAACTGGAAGCTCAGTTCAAGGATGTGGCTGACGACAAGGCCCGCGAAATCATCGCACTCGCCGTTCAGAGATGCGCCGCAGACCATGTTTCCGAAATCACCGTCTCCGTGGTCAACCTCCCCTCCGAAGAAATGAAGGGACGCATCATCGGACGCGAAGGCCGGAACATCCGCACCATCGAAACCCTCACCGGCGTTGACCTCATCATCGACGATACGCCCGAAGCAATCGGAGTTTCCTGCTTCGATCCCGTTCGCCGCGAGGTTGCCCGTCTGGCTCTGGAAAAACTCATCTCCGACGGCAGAATTCATCCCACCAGAATCGAGGAAATGGTTGAAAAAGCCCGCCGCGAAGTGGAAACCACCATCAAGCAGGCCGGTGAACGCGCAACCTTCGATACCGGTATCCACGGCATCAATCCCGAGCTTGTCAAGCTGCTGGGCCGCCTGAAATTCCGTACCTCACTCGGTCAGAACGTCCTTGCTCACTCCGTTGAAGTTGCTCTGCTGGCAGGTGCCATCGCAGATGAACTGGGCGTGGACAGCACCGTTGCCAAGCGCGCAGGTCTTCTCCACGACATCGGCAAGGCTCTCACCCACGAAGTGGAAGGCTCCCATGTACAGCTGGGCGTTGAAATCGCACGGAAATACAAGGAATCCAAGGAAGTCATCAACTCCATTGAAGCACACCACGGCGACGTGGAGGCACAGTCCATTACCGCTCTCATTGTTCAGGCAGCCGACGCCATCTCTGCAGCGCGTCCCGGTGCAAGACGAGAGAATCTGGAAAACTACATCAAGCGCCTTAACAAACTGGAAGAAATCGCCAACGAATTTGAAGGCGTTGAAAAGTCCTTCGCTATTCAGGCAGGCCGCGAAATCCGCATCATGGTAAAGCCCGATGTGGTAAACGACGACCAGATGACCATCATTGCGCGTGAAATCGTGAAGAAGATCGAAAACGAACTGGAATATCCCGGTCAGGTCAAGGTTCACATCATCCGCGAAAGCCGCGCCATCGACTACGCAAAATAAATCCGAAAACAATGCCCAAGGGCTTGCGATATATCAACCGTATATTGACAACACGTTTTCAGATACCGGGCATCGTACCAATCGTGCGGTGCCCTTTTTCATTCCAAAAACACAGCATGAAACACCATGGAGGTGATTGCCATGAACGCTCAGTTAACCGTTTATATCGGAAAGAAGATCAACCATTTTCTGAATGAATTTGCCGCATACCATCCTGAGGTGCAGGAGTTTGATATGGAATCCGATTCCCGGGATGTGATTATCCGCAATCCCGCCTGCCCGGATTCCGACGAGGATGCCATCTATATCGAGTTCGGAGAGGAATTCAACGTCTACCACCATGGCGAGGCACGGTATTTCTCCCCGGAGGACTACTGGTACGATATGCTGGTGGAATATGTCCATGAGCTCCTTGAAGAAAGGAACGATTAACCTGCCTGCAGCAGAAAAATACCGTGATTTCCCGAAGGATTTCACGGTATTTTTTATTTATCCTTTGCTGAACTCAGGGAGAATTTTTCATCAGGAAAATTCTCCGGAGTGCGGCGGATACAGGAACGGTCAGGGAGTACTGGATCCCTTATTTATCCTTTGCTGAACTCAGGGAGAATTTTTCATCAGGAAAATTCTCCGGAGTGCGGCGGATACAGGAACAGTCAGGGAGTACTGGATCCCGCACTCATCTGTAGTTCATCCACACCAGCATATCGGTTTCCCCGCGGTTTGCGAATGCGTGGTAGGGGATCATGCGGATGTCTGCGGGGATGTAGTTTTCTTCCAGAGGAGTGTACAGGGAGTCGGTATCCACGTCCACGCGGCGGAAGCCCTTGAGGGTGATGGCGTAGCAGCCGCACTTGCCGCAGAGTTCCAGCTCAGCCTGAGCAACGGTACCGCGATCCACGTACAGGGTATGTACATCGCCGCCGTTGTCGAGGCCTTCCGCGCAGTATACGATGGGACCTCTGCGGACAGCGCACTTGCCCAGATTCTTTACGATGTTCACGGAACCTGCGATCAGCTCGGTCTTCATTTCGAAGTCCACGGTGATTTCGCCGGCATCAAACTTCGCATAGCCGTTGACCATGACATGAGCCTTGTCCGCGGTGAACTTGCGGCACCATGCGGGAATTCTCACATAAACGGGAGCATTGGAAGTGATCTTCACCAGACCGTTCAGAGGATAATCGGTTTCTACGGATACCTTCACGCCGTCCTTTTCGAAGACGGAGGTGCCGAACTGGTTCACGTAAACCGCGCCGGATGCATCGTCGTAGGTGTAGAAGTAGGTGCCCATGGAGGAGAAAACGCGGTTGATGTTGGGCGGGCAGCAGGAGCAGCCGAATACCTTTACACGCTGGGTGATGGGCCAGTGTTCGCGGTGATTGGTAGCGGTAATGCGGGTGCGTTCCACCAGATTGATTTCCAGGGGATTTTCGTAGAAGAATTCCTCACCGGACAGGGACAGACCGGACAGCGCGCCGTTGTACATTTCCAGCTCAACCACGTCGTGGTACTTGGAGGGGTGTTCGGGGTCGATGCGGAACATTCTCTCGCCGAAGAACATCATGCCGATGGAGGCGCAGGTTTCGGTGTATGCGTGTGCGTTGGGCAGGTCGTAGGGAATGGTGAACGCTTCGCCGATGTTGGTGGAGCCGACACCGCCGGTCACGTACATCTTCTTCTTGGTGATGTCGTCGAAGAGGTCGCGGCAGGCAGTCAGGAGGGCTTCGTCGTGCTTTTCGCCTGCAAGGTCAGCCATACCGGAATAGAGGTAAGCTGCGCGGACGGAATGACCGAAAGCTTCGTGCTGATCGCGGATGGGAGCATGGCTCTGTGCGTAATGAGCGGCATCGAAAATCTGCGCTTCGTTGTTGCCGGGCTGACCGCGGTTTTCCAGGAAGAATTCGCACATATCCAGATACTTCTGCTTGCCGGTGGTCTTGTACATCCGGTACAGCGCCAGCTCGATTTCTTCATGACCGGGAGTGGTGAAGTTTGCGGATTTTTCTTCAATGAACACGCGGTGAATGTAGTCCGCGTACTTTTCCATGAGCTTCAGCATTCTGTCACGGCCGGTAGCTTCATAGTATGCGCACGCCGCTTCCATGAGATGGCCTGCGCAGTACAGTTCGTGCCAGTCACGGGTGGTGAACCGCTTTTCGGGCTGCACAACGGTGAAGTAGATGTTGAAGTAGCCGTCTTCCCCCTGATTCTTTTCGATCTGGTCGATGATCCATTCCGCCTTTTCGGTCAGGTCGGGGCGGTCATTGGACTTGAGGATATAAGCGGCGCCTTCCAGCCACTTTGCAACGTCGGAGTCCCAGAAGAAATGGGGCTGCTGGGGATCGCCTTCCTTCCAGTCGCACTTGAAGGCTTTGATACGGCCGGTTTCGTCGAAGCGGTTGTATACGGCGTCGATGGTGACGTCGCGGTTAAGGTCTTCCTTCTTCTTCCAGAAGCCGGAGAGAAGGGTTACGTTTCGGTAGTCGGATACAAACATAGGGGTTCGGACCTCCTTGATTTTTTCTTGTTTTTTGTTTGGCTTAAACGGATCGTTTGGATTGGTTCAGGCGGAAAAGGCGCCGGCATTTTCATCATAAAACTCTTCCCGGCAGCCCTCACGCAGGTGAGATCAGCTGCTTATTCCGCATAGAAGTGCAGGGTGAAGCTGTCGCCGGTACTGTGGGGGTATCTGGACAGGTTCAGACCGGCATTCATGAGGAATGCGCCGGAGTAACGCTGTTCGGTGCCGTCCAGGCGGTAAATCTTTTCGGGATCCAGACCCTTGAAGCGGACGATGTACTTCATGCAGTGGTAGTAGCGGAGGGTTACGTCGGTGTACAGCATTTCGCTCTTGTCGGGAGCAACGAATTCCCAGGAGCTTCTGTAGCTGTTTTCCCACGGGCAGGTCACGCGGTACAGGTCGCCGTAGTGGATCAGATCGTAGGTCCTGTGGTATTCCTTCACCTGCTCCTTCACCAGTTCAACATCCTTTTCGGACAGGCGGTTGGGGTCAAGCTCATAGCCGAAGGTACCCCACATTGCCACGTTGCCCTTGGTTGCGAAACCGGTGCGGCGGCTCATGGAAACGTGTGCGCCCATGGTGGATGCGGGATAGCACATGGAGGTGCCGAACTGGATTGCGATTCTTTCCAGTGCATCGGTATTGTCGGAAGCCCAGATCTGGGGGGAGTAGTACAGCATACCGGGGTCAAAACGTCCGCCGCCGCCGGAGCAGTTTTCAAGCAGAATATCCGGGAAGGCAGTGGTGAGACGGTTCATGAGATCGTAGGTGCCCAGCACGAAGCGATGGAAGATTTCCTCGCCGTGAGGTGCGCCCAGAAGTGCGCTGCCCGCTTCGGTGAGGTTGCGGTTGAAGTCCCACTTCACGTAGTCGATCTTATACTTGGACAGCACGTCGTACATCTGACCGAAGATATTGTCGCGGACATCTTCACGGGACATATCGATCACGTACTGACGGCGTGCAATGGACTTGTCACGGTTCGGTACATGGAGACACCAGTCGGGATGGGCGCGGTAGATATCGGAATCGGGGGAGATCATTTCGGGTTCGTACCAGATACCGAACTTCAGACCCAGCGCGTTGACTCTGTCGATGAGGACGCCGAGACCGCCGGGCAGCTTATCTTCGTTCACATACCAGTCACCCAGGGAGCAGTTGTCGCTGTTGCGGACGCCGAACCAGCCGTCATCCATGACCAGCATTTCGATGCCCACTTCCTTGGCCCGTTCCGCGAAGGAAACCAGCTTGTCGGTGTTGAAATCGAAGTAAGCGGCTTCCCAGGAGTTGATGAGCAGGGGACGCTTTTCGGTCTTGTACTTACCGCGGATCAGGTTGTTCATGTACAGGCGGTGGAAGATGCGGGACATTTCTCCCAGACCTTCGTTTGTATAAACCAGAACCGCTTCGGGAGTCTGGAATTCTTCGCCTGCGTCAAGATGCCATGTGAATCCGTCAGGGTTGATGCCGATGTTCACGCGGGTAGTTTCGTAATAATCGCAGTCTGCGGTGATGTCGAAGTTGCCGGAGTACACCAGATTGAAGCCGTAGACCTCGCCCTGATCCTCGCCCGCACCGTGGCGTACCAGTGCCGCGAAGGGATTGTGATAGTGGGAGGAGGAGCCTCTGGTGGAGGAAATGGAGGTGTGGCCGTGTTCCAGTTTGGAGACGGACATATTTCTCTCAGCGTTCCATCTGCCGTACAGGTGGTACATATCGTAGTCCATGTCGTTCAGGGAAACGGACGCGGAGTACACCTTTTCGATATCCATGGCACAGTCGGAGGTATTGGCGATCCGCACGGACTTGGTCATGGCGCTGAGCTTTTCAAAAACGGTGTAGATGAGGGTTGCCTCAGCCCCGGTGGTATTGTCGCGGGTGAGGATTTCCAGCGTGGTGCATTCGTCCCCGGTGTTTGCGTAGGTGGCGGGCAGATCCTTCAGCTTCGGTTTGCCGGCATAGATTCTGTGGCTCACATAGCGGAAGTCGGTGCAGTTGTTGCCGTCGGCGTTGCGGATTGCCACAGCGGTCTTGCGGAAGTCACCCACGCCGAAGCCGGAGTATTCCAGGGGGAACACGTCGGAGGAGTAGGAGCCGGAGGTCACGGACGCATTGCTGGGGGAGAAGGAAGAGAACCAGTCCCGGAAGCAGAAGCCGTCAAAGGGGGTATCCGGAATCTTCGCGCCGTAGTAGGGGCAGAGAAGGATCCCCTGATCGAACACCTGAACCACGTAGGTGGAACCTGCGGTATCCAGTTTGAAGATCTTCTCCTGTTCAAGATAGGTAATGGGCATAAAAAGGTCTCCTTGTACAGAATTTTCTCTTATCCTATTATGCCATAAACGGAAGCGAAAAGCAAGCGTTTTTCCGGCGAAATTCACCGTCCGTGCCGACGAATCCTTCCCTCTCCTCCCGGTACGGCATCACGGAAAAAAATAACACCGAAACCTATTGCAAAAGCCATAGGATCTGTGTTATAATAAAGTATTGTTGAAAACCTAAAATTCTTACATTAAATATAGGAGACCCCATCATGCAGTGGACATCCGTTAATGACCTGAGAGAAAAATATCTCTCTTTCTTTGAATCCAAGGGACACCTCAGACTCCCCTCCTTCCCCCTCGTACCCCAGAACGACAAATCCCTCCTTCTCATCAACTCCGGTATGGCTCCCATGAAGAAGTTCTTCACCGGTGAAGTGGAACCCCCGAGACACCGCGTTACCACCTGCCAGAAGTGCATCCGTACCCCCGACCTGGAAAGAGTCGGCCACACCGCACGCCACGGCACCTATTTCGAAATGCTGGGCAACTTCTCCTTCGGCGACTACTTCAAGGATCAGGCGATTCCGTGGGCATGGGAATTCCTCACCGAAACGCTGGAAATCCCCGCTGAACTGCTGTATCCCTCCATTTACGAAGAAGACGACGAAGCGTTCGAGCTGTGGAACAAGAAGATCGGCGTACCCGCTGAGCGCATCATCCGTCTCGGCAAGGCTGACAACTTCTGGGAACACGGTACCGGTCCCTGCGGTCCCTGCTCCGAAATTTACTTCGACCGCGGTCTGAAGTACGGATGCGGCAAGCCCGACTGCAAGCCCGGCTGTGACTGCGACCGCTTCATGGAAATCTGGAACAACGTATTCACCCAGTTCAACTCCGACGGCAAGGGCAACTACACCGAGCTTGAACACAAGAACATCGACACCGGTATGGGTCTGGAACGTCTGGCATGCGTCATGCAGGGCGTTGACAATATGTTTGAAGTGGACGGCGTCCGCAAGATCCTTGACAAGGTTGTTGAAATCTCCGGCAAGAACTACGGCGAAGACAAGAACGCCGATATCTCCATCCGCGTCATCACCGACCACGTCCGCGGTGCTACCTTCATGATCTCCGACGGCGTAATTCCCTCCAACGAAGGCCGCGGCTACGTTCTCCGCAGAATCCTCCGCCGTGCTGCACGTCACGGTAAGCTCCTTGGCATCTCCCGCGAATTCCTCACCGAAGTATGCGACGTTGTCATCGCCGAAAACGTGGCCGGCTATCCGGAACTTGGCGAAAAGGCCGCTTACATCAAGAAGGTTATGTCCGTGGAAGAAGACCGCTTCAATGCCACCATCGACGCAGGTCTCTCCATCCTCTCCGATATCATCCGCGGTACTCTCGCTGACGGCGCCGACACCATCTCCGGCGAAGAAGTATTCAAGCTGTACGATACCTTCGGATTCCCCATCGACCTGACCCGCGAAATCGCGGAAGAAAGCAAGCTGAACATCGACGAAGCCACCTTCACGGAACTGATGCAGGCTCAGAAGGTCCGCGCAAGAGAAGCAAGAGCCAACATCTCCGGCTGGTCCGATGCCTCCAAGTCCCTCCTGTCCGAGCTTCCCAAGACCGAATTCACCGGCTACACCGATATGCGTACCGAAGCGAAGGTTCTGGCAATCCTCTGTGAAGACGAATCCGTTGAATCCGTCTCCGAAGGCGAATGCACCATCGTTCTGGACAAGACTCCCTTCTACGGCGAAGGCGGCGGTCAGATCGGCGATACCGGTACCATCTACAA
>JAFQWY010000179.1 GCA_017407225.1 Clostridia bacterium
CTCCATATTTTCGGCAATATCGTCCCGGTGGATCTTCTCCAGCTCCGTGCCCAGATAAGCCTCGGGCAGGATGTAGTCGTAGGAGGACGGATGCTCGCCGATTCTCTGTACGCATTCCTCCCAGTATTCGGGCTGGGACGTGAACTGGTCGCAGGCGATGACCGCCCATTCTTCGTGATGATCCTTCGGTAAGAGGATTCTCGCGGGACAGAAAATGTTTCTATAATTATTCATGATTTTCACCGAATCCTTTCATGCTGTGGCGGAAATACTTGTATATTATACACGCCGCCCGAAATTTTGTCAACAGAATCTGCATGATTATTCGATTTATTTTTCAAAAAATCATTGACAAATTCACATTTATACCATATTATATAGAGAGGCAGTTTTTCTTAGTGCCGGTGTTCGGCTGACAGTGATTTCGATTTCGTGAAATTGTCGGCTTGTCCGTCCTGCTGCTCTGATGCTGCACTTATTATGCGCCCCCGGCGTTCAAAGCGCAAAGTCCGCCTGTGTGTCCCCGTGAGCAGTGCATCAGAAATCACAACTGCAGCTGATCCGGGTTCCAAGGGTTCACCCTTGGCCGGGGTGATTCACAAGAGGGCTGCGGTCAGTCCTCTTGTGCGCCCCACGCGCAGTGGCCCCCGACGAAGGGCTTCGTTCAATATTATTATTTGATAAACAAAGCAAAAATCACAAAACAAAGCAAAAAATTTAAGTTAAAATACATTCCGAGGTTGATAATCGTGGACATTCAAAATGCAAATCTCAAAGTCGTAAAATTCGGCGGCAGCTCCCTTGCGGACGCGGAACATTTCAAGATGGTCGCCGACATCATTCATGCCGATCCCGCCCGCTGCTATGTGGTTCCCTCCGCTCCCGGCAAGCGCTTCTCCGCAGACACCAAGGTCACCGATATGCTCTACGAATGCTACAATGTTGCGGCGTCCGGCGGCGATATCGACGAGGTCTTCGGCAAGGTCTGTGAACGCTATAACCTGATCATCGACGGGCTGGGCATGGACTATGATCTGACCGAGGAATTCAACCACATCAAGTGGGCAATCCTGCACCACGCCGGACGGGACTACGCTGCCAGCCGCGGCGAATACCTGAACGGTCTGGTTCTGGCAAAGTACCTGGGCTTTGACTTCATCGACCCCGCACACTATGTCCGCTTCTTCGACAACGGCGTGTTCGATGCCGAAACCTCCAACACCCTGCTGGCGGAAGAGCTGAAGAATCACAGAACCGGCGTGGTTCCCGGCTTCTACGGCTCCATGCCCAACGGCACCATCCGCACCTTCTCCCGCGGCGGCTCCGACATCACCGGCTCCGTGGTTGCCCGTGCGGTCTGTGCGGATCTGTACGAAAACTGGACGGACGTCAGCGGCTTCCTGATGGCCGACCCCAGAATCGTGGAGGATCCCAAGCCCATCAAGTTCATCACCTACCGTGAACTGCGCGAGCTGTCCTACATGGGCGCCGGCGTGCTTCACGAAGATGCCATCTTCCCCGTGCGCTACGCGGGCATCCCGATCAACATCCGCAATACCAACCGTCCTAAGGATGAAGGCACCATGATCGTTCCCCACACCGATGTGTACGATACCGAAAATATCATCACCGGAGTAGCGGGCAAGAAGGGCTTCACCATCATCAACATCGAAAAGGCCATGATGAACGCGGAAACCGGCTTCGGACGGAAGGTTCTGGAAGTGATCGAGCATGAAAATATCTCCTTCGAGCACCTGCCCTCCGGCATCGACACCATGTGCGTCATCCTGAGCACCGCCGAAATCGACTCCTGCCGCGAACGTCTCATCAGCCGCATCCAGGCCACCGTGGAACCCGATTCCATCACCACCGAAGACGGTCTGGCACTCATCGCCGTTGTGGGCCGCGCCATGGTCAAATCCAAGGGCACCGCAGTCCGCGTGTTCAAGGCAGCCGCAAACGCAGGCGTGAACATCCGCATGATCGACCAGGGCTCCTCCGAGCTGAACATCATCATCGGTGTGGATGCTTCCGACTTTGAAAAGACTCTGCAGGCGATCTACGCAGAATTCGTCCGCTGGTAAACCGCATCTGAATACAAAAAAGAGAGGTGTTGTCATAACCCCTCTCTTTCGGATTTTCCGCCTTATGCCTTGGGCAGAACGGTCACGGGCAGCTTGGTACCGCCGAGGATGTGGAAGTGCAGGTGGAAGACGGTCTGTCCGGCATCCGCACCGCAGTTGGAGATCACGCGGTAGCCGTTCTCACAGCCGCCCAGACGTGCGATTTCCGGGATTTTCGCAAAAATCTTTGCCGCGATGCCGCTGTTTTCCGCCGTGATTTCGTCCATGGATCCGATGTGCTCCCTGGGGATCACCAGAACGTGGCAGGGTGCCTCGGGGTTGATGTCACGGAACGCCAGCATGTCGTCGTCTTCGTAAACCTTCGCGGACGGAATGTCCCCCGCAATGATCTTGCAGAATAAGCAGTTTTCCATATTTGTTGCTCCTTTTTATTTTTATAAAGATTATTTCTGGAAACCAAAACTTTGTCCCAACAGCTACTGTTTCACTATTTCTATTAATCATTATCCTCCTGCGCGGAGGGCGCACAAGGATCCTCGAGCCGGACCCTTGTGAATCCCGGCTTCAACGAACCTACGGTTCTTTGAAATCTCCCTTAATGGTCCGCGAGGTGTTCATCTTCGATGAAACCTACGTCGTTCGCTTGTGCAGCTGTCATCAAACCGATCGGATGATGGTCAGAAAAACTGGATTCACTCCTTAAAAACGCCTGCGGCGCATGAGAATTGAGTTCAAACTGTGTTTACCACCCCATTTTACCACACCATCACAGAAAAATCAAGGATTTCATTCATATGACCAAAGTATTTGATATTCACACCCATACCTACCCCGAAGCCATTGCCGAGAAGGCGTGCGTGAATCTGGGGAAGTTCTACGATTTCATCGTGGAAGGCGAAGGAACCTATGCCCATCTGGAATCCCAGGCGGCGGAAAACAACGTGGGCGGATACCTGCTGTTCTCCGTCTGCACCAATGCCCATCAGGTACAGAAGGTCAACTCCTCCATCGCGTCCCTTGCCGAGCTGTCCAGATCCCACGGATTCAGAACCGTGGGCTACGCCGGAATGCATCAGGATTTCCCCGATTTCAGAGGGGAGCTGGAACGGTGCCGTGAGATCGGTCTCCGCGGCGTGAAGATCCATCCCGACATTCAGGGCGTGGACATCAACGACCCCAGACTGATGCCCCTGTACGAAATCATGGAGGAAATGGACTTCCCCCTGTACCTGCACATGGGCGACAACAGACCCCAGTACCGCTTCTCCGAGGCGAAAAAGCTGGCGGAGGTTCTTGACCGGTTCCCCAGACTCCGCGCCGTGGCGGCTCATCTCAGCGGCTATATGTCATGGGACGACGGTATCAAATACCTCGCCGGACGGGAGAACGTCATGTACGACACCTCCTCCGCGCTGTGGGCCATGACTCCCGGAAAGGCATTCGATATCATCCATAAGCTGGGCACGAAGAACGTCATGTTCGGCACCGATTACCCCGTGAAGAATACCCGGGAGGAGCTGGTGCGGTTCCACGCCATCGGTCTGACCGAAGAAGAAGAAGCGGACATCCTGTGGAACAATGCCGTGCGCTTCCTCGGAATTGAGGAGTGAGTATGCACACCGATCTCACAAGCCTCTGGGACGATCTTGCGGCGCAGGACAAACCGGTATTCCTCTACGGCACCGGAAACGGCGGCGACAAAATCATCGCGGCTCTGGAGAAGTACGGCGTACAGCTCACCGGAATCTTCGCCTCCGACGGATTCGTCCGTGACCGGGAATTCCACGGAATGAAGGTGCGTGCCTACTCCGATGTGCGGGAGGAATACGGCGACGATATCACTGTGCTTCTCGCCTTCGGCACCACGCTCCCCGATGTGCGTGCGTTCATTGAGCTGCTTGACGAGCGCCACGATCTCCGCATCCCCGATGTGCCCCTCTACGGCGGCGAGCTGTTCGACCGTGCGTATTTCGATGCACACCGGGACGATCTGATCCGCTGCCGCAAGCTGCTTTCCGATGAGGAATCCCGGCTGGTTTTCGATGACTGCGTCGCCTTCCGCCTGACCGGACGGCTGAAATATCTCTCCCGGACCCAGTCCTTTGCACAGTCCGTCGCTTCCCTCTTCGGCGGCAGACAGTACGGTACCGTCATCGACGGCGGCGCATTCAGGGGGGATTCCACCTCCGATCTGGCACAGCTTTGCCCGGAAAAAATCATCGCGGTGGAGGCGGATCCGAAGACTTACCTGAAGCTGTGCGCCTACGGGGAGACGGAATCCCGATGCACCGTGGAAGGGGTGAACGCCGCTCTGTGGAACGCCGACGGGGTGCTGGAATATACCTCCTCCGGAAGCCGGGGATCGGGCGAGTCGGGCAGAAACCGCCGCTCAAAGGTTACGTCGGTCAACTCCGTCACCCTTGACTCCCTGTGCCGCCATATCCGCGCCGGCCTGATCAAGCTGGATATCGAGGGCGCGGAATGGGAAGCTCTGGACGGCGGCGAGAGGGTGATTCTCCGGGATCAGCCCGACATGGCCGTGTCCCTGTACCACCGCACCGACGACGTATGGGCGCTCTGTGACCGGATTCACGGCCTGCTTCCCCGTCATAAGCTGTACATGAGACGGCCCGACTGCATCCCCTTCTGGGATCTTGTGGTCTTTGCCGTGAAAGGCTGACTATAACACAAATGAAAAAACGTGCATCCGCCGGAATAATCCGGTCTGACGCACGTTTTTTTGTGTTTCGGTTTATCTGCCTGCGAACTGGCTGTTCCAGAGCTCGGAATAGAATCCGCCGGCGTGAACCAGATCGTCGTGGCTGCCCTTTTCGATGATCCGGCCTTCCTTCATGACCAGGATGCAGTCGGCCTCCCGGATGGTGGAGAGGCGGTGGGCAACGATGAAGGAGGTTCGTCCCTTCATCAGCGCGGCGAAGGCGTTCTGGATTTTCAGCTCGGTTCGGGTGTCGATGGAGGAGGTGGCTTCGTCCAGAATCAGCATGGGCGGAATGGCAAGCATGACCCGCGCAATGCACAGAAGCTGCCGCTGACCTGCGGAAAGTGCGCCGCCGTCGTCGCTGATCACCGTGTCGTACCCCTTGGGCAGACGTCGGATGAAGCTGTGGGCATGAGCCGCTTTCGCCGCCGCGATCACTTCCTCTTCGGTGGCTTCCCGTCCCATTTTAATGTTGTCCCGGACGGTTCCCTTCATCATCCATGTATCCTGCAGAACCATGCCGTAGGTGCCGTGGAGGGAGTCGCGCTTCGCATCCCGGATATCGCATCCGTCGATGGAAATGGAGCCGCCGTTCACGTCATAGAACCGCATGAGCAGGTTGATGATGGTGGTTTTGCCGCATCCGGTGGGGCCTACAATCGCCACACGCTGACCGGGCTTGACGGAGAGGTTCAGATCCCGGATCAGCTCCTTCTCGGGGGTATAGGAGAAATCCACGCCGGAAATCTCCACGCTTCCCTTCACGCCGTCGAGGGTCTTTGCATCCGCTTTGTCGGGGGTGTAGGTGGGTTCGTCGATCAGCTCGAAGATCCGCTCCGCACAGGCGAGGGCGTTCTGCAGCTCGGTGATGACCCCGGAGATTTCGTTGAAGGGCTTGGTATACTGGTTGGCATAGGCGAGGAAGCTGGTCAGTCCGCCCACGGTCATGGAGCCGGACACCGCCGCCAATGCCCCGGTCAGTGCTACCGCCGCGTACACCACGTTGTTGATGAACCGTGTGGAGGGATTGGTGATGGAGGAGAAGAAGATGGCGCGGAGAGCACATTTGTCCAGCCGTTCGTTAATTTCGTCAAACTGCTCCAGCATCTCGTCTTCCCGGGAGAATGCGCGGACAACGGGCTGACCGCCCACGCATTCGTTGATGACGGAGGTCAGCTCGGCGTTGGTTTCGGAGCGCAGCTTGAACATGGAGAAGGTGCGCCTGGCAATGAATGCCGCCACGAACAGGGACAGAGGGGTCAGCACCACCACCACCAGCGTGATGCCGGGATGGATGGTCAGCATGAACACGAGGGTGCAGACGATGGTGACCACGCCGGAGAAGAACTGGGTGAAGCCCAGCAGCAGACCGTCGGCAAACTGGTCCACGTCGGAGATGACCTTGCTGACCGTGGCACCGTGGGGATGGGAATCCACATAGGACAGGGGCAGATGGGTCAGGGTATCAAAGGCATCCCGGCGAACGTCGCAGATGACGGAGTAGGTGATTCGGTTGCTGATGAAATTCATGATCCACTGGAGCACGCCGCAGAGAGCCGCGGAAATCCCGATCTTCACCAGATTGTCGGCGATGATGTCGAATTTCACGCTCTCCTTCCCGATCATGGCGTCAATGGCGCGTCCGCAGAGGATGGGGATGTAGAGGGACAGCACAACGGTTGCCCCTGCCAGAAGCACGGTGAGAATCAGGAGGGGGATGTACCGCTTCAAATAGGTGAGAAGGCGTCCCCATGTGTCTTTTCTGATGGAAGTTCTGTTCTTTGCCATGGTTCACGCCTCCTTCCGGTACTGGGATTCGTAGATTTCGCGGTAGACTTCGCAGGTTTCAAGCAGTTCATCATGTCTGCCGATGCCTGCGATATGTCCGTCGTCAAGCACCACGATTTTGTCCGCGTGCTGAATGGACGAAGTTCTCTGGGACACGATAACGGTGGCGGGACGATAGGAAAGATTTGCCAGATCCCGTCTCAGTGCCGCGTCGGTTGCAAAGTCGAGAGCGGAGGCGGAGTCGTCAAGGATGAGAATCCCGGGCTTCCGCACCAGTGCTCTGGCAATCGTAAGCCGCTGACGCTGACCGCCGGAGAAATTCCGACCGTTCTGCTCCACTTGAGCATCCAGTCCGCCGGATTTCGCCTTCAGAACGTCGCTGCCCTGTGCGAGCTTCACGGCCTCCAGAAGATCCTCGTCGGATGCGTCGGCGTTTCCCCATTTCAGGTTGTCCCGGATGGTACCCTTGAACAGAACCGCCTTCTGCAGGACATAGCCGATCTTGTCCCGGAGCACATCCGCCGGATAATCCCGCACATCCGCGCCGTTTACCAGCACCTGGCCGGATGTGGCATCGTAGAACCGGGGAATCAGGCTCACAAGGGAGGTTTTGCCGCATCCGGTACCGCCGATGATGCCCACGGTTTCGCCCCGTCCCACGGTGAAGGTGATGCCGTCCAGTGCCGCATCGCTTCCTTCGGTATAGTTGAGGGATACGCCGCGGAACTCGATGGCGGGAGCGGAATCGTCCTCAGCGGGAGCGGTGTCCGCAAAGGCCATGGCAGGCTCGGTTTCGATGATTTCATCAATCCGCTTCATGCAGGTGATGAACTTGGAGATGCTGATGATGAGGTTGGCGAACTTGATCAGCTCCACCAGAATCTGGGTCATGTAGTTGTAGAGCGCAACCGCTTCGCCGGTGGTGAGGGATCCGGTGTTGACCTTGGCACCGGAAACGTGCAGCAGAACGATGATGCCCGCGTTGAGAATCACGAAGGTCATGGGATTCATCAGGGCGGAAATCTGACCCGCGAACTGCTGCCGCTTGTTGAGCATTTCGTTGTGGGTGGCGAACTTTTCCCTCTCGCTGTCCTCCATGCCGAACGCCCGGATCACTCTTGCTCCGGACAGGTTTTCCCTTGTGGTGCCGGTGAGGGAGTCCAGCTCGTTCTGCACCCGTTTGTAGGCGGGCACGGAGCCGAGGATGATGCCGAAGACCACCACGGAGAGGATGGCGATGACGATGAGGAAGATCAGCGCGGACTTCACGTCAAGGGTGAATGCCATAATCATGGCGCCGAACACCACAAATGGAGAACGGAGCAGAAGTCTCAGGGCAAGGTTGATGCCGTTCTGCACCTGATTCAGATCTCCCGTCAGACGGGTGATGAGAGTGGGCACGCCGATTCTGTCGAGGTCGGTGAAGGACAGCTTCCCGATGTGCTCGAACAGAGCGTGTCTCAGATGTGTGGTGCATCCCACCGCCGCTCTCGCCGCAAAATACTGTGCGATCAGGGAGCAGGTGATGCCGATGACGCCCAGGGCAATGAGAAGCCCGAACCGCTGCAGGATGTAGCCTTTGTCGCCGGATGCGATGCCGTAGTCCACCAGATCCGCCACCACAAGGGGGACGAACAGCTCGAACATGGCTTCCAGCAGCTTGAACAGCGGTCCGAGGATGGACTGCACCGTGTACAGCTTCATGTATCGGAATAGGTTTTTCAAAGTCTTGGATTCCTTTCGGTAGTATTACCCTGCATTATAGCATAAATGAAGGAAAAGTGCAAGGCAAAACGAAAAGCCCTGCGTGAAAACAGGACTTTCCGGATGATTCATGCCATCTTTCCGCCGAGGGCGTACACATGGGCATCCTTCAGCTCAAACCGGATGGTACCGCACTTCCCCGCGATGCCGTCGAAATGAAGCTCCCGGGACAGCTCGTTTCCGTAGATCTCATCGGTCTGACCGAGAATACTGCCGTCCGCGTCAAGCACCGTCACCTTCACATACCCGAACGCGGCGGTGGAGTAGTTGAGGAAGAAGGTGTCCGTTTCAAATGCCAGCGGCTTTGTCTCGAAGGATCCGCCGTAGTACCCTGCGTATACCGATGCGAAGCGGTACCGGGTCACGGAATAACACCAGATGCCGTCGTCGTCCCAGACGTAGTTCTGCATGGTGTACATCAGGAAATCGTTCCCCCTCTCGATGATGCCGGAGAGGAAGATGAAATTCCGGTGGGTCCATTCGTGGGAGTGGAGTCCCGGCGCGATCCATGCTTCGGGGAAGGTTCTGTCCCAGTGCACCCCGTCACGGGAAGTCATGAAGGTGCAGTCGGACACGCCCTTTGAGGTTGCGCCTTCCACAATGGCAGGACGGGATTCGTTGTACCGCATGGGCACGGACACCAGAATATGCTCCGCTCCCGGGATCACGTTGGCGGCGTTGGTGTAGAAATGCTCCGAGATCTCCGGCATGCCGGGGTATTCGTTGCCGACAGGCTCCGTCCAGTGGATGAAGTCTTCCGATGTGCAGGACTGGATGGCGCGGTATCCGGTGTAGCCCTTCCCCAGCCAGTACCGGGAATAGCATCGGTACACGCCGGCGTTTTTGTCGTAGAACGAGATGTTCATGGAGTCGAACAGCCCTTTTGTGACCACCGGTTCCTCGCAGAGTTTGTGCCAGTGGATGCCGTCGGGGCTGCCGAATGCGTACAGTCCGCCGAAATGCTCCAGACCGGCCACCGCCTTGTACTTCTCATCGGGCTTTGCCGCCGGATTGGGGTCGAGAAATCCGCCGAAATTGTGGCAGAATCCGTCCATGCGGACAATGTTGTTCTCCGTGATGCCGCCGTAGGAGATTTCGTTGACCGCCGGGCGTGTGAAGTGCAGTCCGTCCCCGCTGTACGCGATGCAGGCGGTCTGCTTCTCGGACAGGTCGCTGTTTCCAAGCCCCGGGAATCCCCGGTAGAACATCTTCACGGTGCCGTTGTCCTCGAATACGGTCATGCCGAGACTTCCCTTGTCCTCCCAGGGCAGATCAAATCCCAGCACCTTTCCCCGGCATACGGGACGGTTGATGGTGAGGGCTGCGTTCTCCGTCTTTGCGATGAGGTAATTGTCCACAAGGGGTTCGATGCGCTTTCCGAATGTTATCATGTCCGCAGTGCGGCACCCATCCGTCCGCATCCGCTCTTCCCGAACAGTTTCGTTCAGTGCCCGCTCAGCGTTCATTTGATTCGTTTTCATGTCAAGTCTCCTCTCAAATGTTTGTCAGATATAAAGCAGCACCCCGGAGGCGCAGAGATCCCCCGAGGTGCTGAAAAGGTCATTATTCTTCGTCCGAGTAGAAGGAGTACAGTTTCTCCAGCTTCTTCTCGAGAGGTCTCTGAGCTGACTTCAGGCTGGATGCCAGATTGGGGTTGTTTTCGTAGAGACAGTAGCGGAACATATAGGGCAGGTTGGCCAGATATTCGCCGAACTGGAAGGAGAACTCGAACACACGTCCTTCCATGATCAGATCGATCATTTCTGCGGTGACAGCATCTTCGGAGTACTTGCCCTTCAGAGCGGCATCAAAGAATTCGGGATATACGGTCTTGTAGGTTTCCGCATTGAGGACTTCCATCATAATTCCGACGAATTCGTAGCTGTCTTCGGGCAGGGTCTTGGGCGTGCCGAATACGGAGTGCTGGTCCATGGAGATGGTGTGGTAGGCGGGCTGCGCTTCATCGTACTTGGGGAAAGGAAGGATGCCGTATGAAAATTCCACATCGCGGAGGCGGGCATAGCAGTCGTCGAACAGCAGGGGCTGGATCGCAATGTTGCCGGAGGTGAATTCCGCGCGGCCTTCGTTTTCATCCTCATACTTGTGGGCACCGGGGGTTTCATAAACCAGAGTGATGAGTTTGTTCAGCGTGTTGTACACCTTTTCGGAGCCGAGGCTGATCACCAGCTTGCCGTCTTCCATGGAAGTAACCTTTTCGCCGACTGCGGTTACCCATACGTCGTTGCCGTAATATCTCCAGTATGCAAAGCCGAAGGTATCGCCGGCGTCGTCCTTGCCGTTGCCGTTGTTGTCTGCATGAATGGAAGAAGCTACTTCGGTCAGCTTGTCAATGGTCCATGTGCCTTCCTTGACATAACCATACATAGTATCGGAGGAATAGCCGTAGTCCTCCATCAGATCCATGTTGTAGAACATCGCGTATGTATAGCGCATACCGGTAATGGAAAGGTCGCCGATGATGCAGTAGAGCTTGCCGTTGATGGTGGAGGCGTCGTTGGAAACCTTGTTCCACCAGGGCTGGTTCTGATCGATCATGGGAATCTTATTCCAGTCAAGGTAGTTGCCGTTGGAAAACGGCACATACGCCTTGTATTCGAAGTGGTCAACCAATTCAACGCTGTCTTCACCGGCGAGAACCAGGGCGTCGATGGAGCTGTAGGGTGCGGGATCGATTATGGTTTCGATGGTGACATCAAAGCGGTCCTCGATGCGGAGGTTTCTGTTGTAAACCGCGTCGTTGGTGCTCTCGCCGGTCAGCTCTTCCACGCGGAACTGATATTCCTTGGAGTCGGTGGTCATAACGCGGAATGCCTTGCCGTCATAGGATCTTTCGGGAAGATTGTCCGGGATGGCCGCGCGCTTTTCCAGATCGGTCAGTTCCCTTTCGGTTTCCGGGACATCGGTTTCCGGGACATCGGTTTCCTCGGTAACTGCGGGAGTTTCGGCAGCGGGCGCGTCGGTGTCGCCGGTGTTTTCGGGCGTTTCGGAGCAGGCGGTCACAAGAAGCATCTGTGCGGCCAGCAGGAACGCGATCACTCTCTTGAATTTCATGGGAGTTCTCCTTTTTGATATGAATTGGATACAACTTTGGTATTGTATCCATTATAGCAAAGATCCGTTGTCAAGTCAATGGCGGCGGCGTAAAATCCCCGTGGGATCCATCCGGAATTTGTGCAACATCCCGAATTTCGGGGACGGATTTTGGCATTTCTGCGGATTCCAAAATCCCGGCAAAAACGATATAATGAAAGAAAAACCTCAACAAGGAGATACTATGGTCAATATCAGAACAAACGCATACGAGCTGGCAGTGGAAAACGCGAAGATCGGCGTGATTCTCGACGGCACCATGACCGCACGGCTGGACATCCGCTCCGCGGTGCATCAGACCAACGACGCGAACGAAACCGTGAAGGATGTGGAAAAGGACATTCCCTCCCTCCTCTCCTGCGAAAAGGACGGTGCTGTGACCACCTTCGTCTGGAAAAACAGAAGTTCCCTCTGGGACGAAAAAATCTACACCCTCATCTGCGATCCCCTGCGCTTTACGTTCAAGGTGACGGTAAAGGGTCACGGACGGGTGGACGGCGTGGAATACTTCACCGGGGATGTGACCGAACCGGGTCACGGCAGTGATTACGAATTCTCCCACGGATTCACCCCCTGCATTTCCTGGTACAATAAGGAAGACTATTACTTCAAGGCGTCCGAGCCCTGCCACCGCTGGTCCGTGCTGATGGTTCCGCCCATGTTCTGCTACGCATTCCGCTGCGAACGGATGACCCGTCAGCTGATGCTGGGTCTTGTCGCACAGCGCGGCGAGCACAATTTCCACTCCTTCGACTACAATCCCACCTCCTCCCTCTGGAAATACGGCTTCTACCTCTCCACCGATCAGCACGGGCACACCCTCGTTGACGGGCAGTGGGAAGCTCCCGCCATCATCGGCACCGGTGCGGAGGACGAATTTGAAGCCATGAAGAAGTATTCCGCGTACTACTTCTCCTCCGGCATCGCAAAGACCAAAAAGGCAGCCGTTCCGCCGAAATTCTGGCACGGTCCCATCGCCTGCGGATGGATCGAGCAGATGGCGCACCCGGAAATTCCGATTTCCATGGTGGATCTGGCGAGAGAATCCCTGTATGAGATGTATCTGGACAGGCTCCATGCCGCAGGTCTGTACCCCCGGTGCCTGATTATTGACGACAAATGGCAGACTGAATACTGCACCGATGCGGCAAATCCCGAAAAATGGCCGGATCTGCGTGCCTTTGTGGACAAGCGCCACGCGGAAGGCATCCACACCATGCTGTGGTTCAAGATCTTCGACCCGGAAGGTCTGACCGACGAAGCCACCGTCACCTCCAGGCAGAGCGGAAAGCGGGTGGATGTATCCCATCCCAAATTCCTCCGGGTGCTGGACGAGGCGCTGTACCGGATCTTCTCCTCCGATGAAGGCTGCTACGACTGCGACGGCATCAAGATCGACTACGCCTTCCAGATCCCGATCGGACGGGAATTCCGGACCTATTCCGGCAAGTACGGCGTGGAATGGCTGTACGAATTCCAGCTGCACATCTACGAAACCGTCAAGAAGATCAAGCCCCACGCCATCATCAACTGCTCCCCCTGCCATCCCTACTTCGCACACATCTGCGACCAGGGACGGCTTCACGACTACGATCCTTCAAACCGCAACTGCCGGGAAGACATGGAATTCCGGGGAAAGATGTTCTCCATCGCCATGCCGGACACGCTCCTTGACACCGACAACGCCGGCTTCAACACCACCCGGGACACCATGCGCTGGATGCTCCATCAGGATCTCACCGGCATCCCGGATATCTACTGCGTCTCTCCCCTGCCCCGCTTCGGCATGACCGAGGGGGATCTCTCAGAGCTTGCACAGATGTGGAAGGAATACACCGACCGCATCGACGCCATGTACGAAGAATAATCACATTACAGAAATACGGACAGGAGGCAGCCATGAGACTTGACGGATACATGACCGGATGCAACCTGGGTCACTGGATTTCCCAGTACGGCTCAAAGGGTCAGGAGCATCACGACACCTACATCACCGAACCGGATTTCGAGCGGATGGCAGAATGGGGGATCGACCATGTCCGTCTCCCGGTGGATTACTTCATCTTCGAGCACGACGACAATCCGGGGGTTTATCTGGATTACGGTCTGAAATACATCGACAATTCGATTGCATGGGCGAAAAAGTACGGTCTGAATCTGGTTCTGGATCTGCACCACGCGCCGGGCTTCTTCTTCGGCAACGGGGAGAAAAACAACCTGTTCACCAGCCGGGACAGTCAGAACCGCTTCATCGGAATCTGGAAATTCTTCGCCGGACGCTATGCCGACGAGGGGGACAATGTGCGCTTTGAGCTGCTGAACGAGCTGGTCTGGGACAACTCCGACCCGTGGAACGCCCTGTGGCAGGAAACATCGGAGGAAATCTTCCGGATCACCCCGCACCGCAGGGTCATCGTGGGAGGAAACCGGTGGAACTCCGTGCAGGAGCTGAAGAACCTCACCGTTTCGGAAAATCCGAACATCATGTACACCTTCCATATGTACGAGCCGTTCCTGTTCTCCCATCAGCGTGCGTCGTGGATCGAGAATCATCGGAATTACACGAAGCCCGTGACCTATCCCTACTGCGTGGAGGATCACCGGGGCTACTACAACGGCTGGACTCCGGAAGGACTGAGCGAGGGCGGAATGTTTGACAAAGAATTCCTGCGCCGCTTCATGCAGCCTGCCTTTGATTTCATTGAGAAGAACGGCCGTCCCCTGTATCTGGGCGAATACGGCGCCATTGCCGGAGGGGACACGGACTCCATGGTCAACTGGTACAACGATGTGGCGGATCTCTGTCTGGAGCACGGCATCGGACGGTCCGTCTGGAGCTACCGGGGATTTGCCACCGTCACCACCCCCGACAATCAGCCCGGAGACGAGCGCATCCTCCGCGCCATTACAAGAAAATGAACGAAAACACAAGAAAATACACCGTCCCCGTCATCGATCAGGCACATTTTCTCCTGCAGATGGCGGGAGGTGCCATGATCGGCTACTTCATCTACTATGTGGTCTTCGGCATCGCACAGCAGTTCGCCTATGATGCCTTCATGAATTCCTCCGCCAAGGAGTACGAACCGTCCCTTGCCATGACCATCTTCACCAATCTGCTGAGCTTTCTCTGCTATTATGCGGTTCCCTTCCTGTTTCAGGGGTGGTTTGTGCGGATCAAGGGGGGCGACCACTACGAAAAAACCGATGAGCCCTGCCGCTGGCTGAAAAAGGGGCTGGAATACACCCTGCCGGGAACGGTCATCTACGCCGTGGTCATGATCGTGTACTACCTGATCGGACTGGGGGTGCTGTGCATTCCGCCCATGCAGATCACGGTGCTGATTCAGCTGCTGCTCCCCCTGCCCACCGCTCCGGGATATGTGCTGTGCACCCTTCTCTATCTGGCGGCGCACACGGGACTGCTTCTTCTGGTGTACCGTCACGCATGGCTCGGCTGGAAGGCGGAGACGGAAACCGGACGGGTCACCATGAACATGGACGATGTTGCCGACTACAGACCGAAAAAGTAAACGAGGCAGAACTATGGAAACCTATCGCTACGACCTTCACGTTCACACAAAACTCTCCAGTGCCTGCGCCCACAATACCGGTGCGGAAATGGCGGATCTGTATAAAGCTGCCGGATATGCCGGATTTGTGGTCACCGACCATTTTTTCTGCGGCAACACCTCCGTACCCAGAGAACTTCCCTGGGAGGAATGGGTGGCGCGGTATCACCTCAGCTATGAAGACGCAAAAAAACGCGGGGACGAGATCGGCCTGGACGTATTCTTCGGCTGGGAATTCTCCTATCAGGGCACGGATTTCATCACGCTGGGGCTGGACACTGACTGGCTGCTGGCCCATCCCGAAGTCACAAAGATGGATGCCCGGCGGTATCTGAACCTGATCCGGGAGTCCGGCGGCTACATCATCCACGCCCATCCCTTCATGGAAGCCGGGTATATTCCCTACATCCGTCTTATGCCCAGACTGGTGGATGCGGTGGAAATCCGCAACGGCGGCAAGCCTGCCTTTGTCAATGAAATGGCGGCGCACTATGCCGGGTCCTACGATCTGACCGTGACCGGCGGATCCGACTCCCACAACGATCACTGGGGCACCCTCACCGGCGTGGAATTCGACCGGCGGATCACCTCCGTGAACGATCTGACCGAAACTCTGAAGCTGAGACAGCACCGGGTATTTGCCATGCTCCGTCAGGACGACGGCACCTACCGGGACGAATAAAGAAATCGGGACCACCGCCTCCGGAGAAATCCGGGAAAGCGGCAGTCCCTTTTTTTCATGCGGCAGCGGTTTACTCCTCAGCCCCGATCAGCTCCGACACGGTGACGAATTCGTAGCCCTCCGCCAGCAGTCCGGGAATGATGATCCGCAGAGCCGCAGGAGTCGGGGATTCGCCGCTGACATAGTCGTGGAACAGGATGATGTCGCCGCCCTCCGTGTTGGACAGGACGTTCTGCGCGATCACATCCGGCGGTGTGTGCGCCCAGTCCAGGGTGTCCACCGACCAGCAGACCAGGGTGTAATCCCTTTCGGAGGCGGCACGGCACAGTTCCTCCCCAAGCTGTCCGCCCGGCGGTCTGAGCAGATGGGGACGGTACTCGATCCGCTCACCGATCAAGCGCTCCGCTTCGTCGATCTCCCGGCAGACCCCGTCATACCCGGCCTCCGTCAGATTGGCGTGGGAAAAGCTGTGATTGCCGATCTCGTGTCCCTCGGCGTACACCATGGCCAGACAGTCGCCGTACCACTCTGCGTTCTGCCCGATGACGAAAAAGGTGGCGCGGATGCCGTATTCCCGGAGAATGTCCAGAATCTCCGGGGTCTGGGTGGGATGGGGACCGTCGTCGAAGGTCAGGGCGATCCGCTTGTCACTGCAGTTCCAGGAATACACCACATCCTCCCGTCCCGATGCGGACACGGGTGCGGCGAGCAGGAGGACGGACAGCAGAATCAGGCTTATTTTCCGCATAATTCACCCAGCGTACCGAAGCGGTATCCCATGGACTTCCACTCCCGGATCAGGTCGGAGAGAATGGCGGCGTTGGTGGAGGAGGTAGGGTGGAGCAGGAGAACCTCGCCGTTGTGGGTGTTCTTCAGAAGCTTTTCCTTTGCCGCATCCGGCTCCATCTGCCGTCCGTTGTCCCAGTCCGCGTAGGCGCAGCTCCAGAACACGGTGGTGTAGCCCATCTCCTGCGCCCACATCAGGTTGTCCCGGCTGAATTTTCCCTCCGGCGGACGGTAGTATTTCCCGATCTCACACCCGATGGTGTCCCGGTAGATCTTCTCCATGGACTCCAGCTCCGCCGAAAATTCCTCCCGGTTTGCCAGACTCATGTCCCCGTGGCGTGCGGTGTGGTTGCAGACGGTGTGTCCCTCCTCCGCCATCCGCTTCACCAGATCCGTGTTCCGCGTCACCAGATTTTCCAGAATGAAGAACGCAGCCGGTACCTCCTCCGCCTTCAGCACATCCAGAATTTTCTCCACGTTCCCGTTTTCATAGCCTGCGTCAAAGGTCAGGTAGATCACTTTTTCGTCTTCTCCAAGGAATACGCCGCCGCAGTCGGTGACAAACGACATCTCCGGCGGAATGGGGGGACGGGATCCGTCGTCACTTCTCATGCAGTACCAGCTGAAGGATTCGCCTGCCGATGCGGGAGCCGATTTCTCCCACTCCTTCGTGATCTCCAGCCCGCGTTCCGGCGGAATTTTCTCGCTCAGCTCCTCCGTTTCCCGGGGAAAGAGTTTTTCCAGGATTCCGCCGGCACTTACCGGAGCTGCCAGCAGAACTGCCAGTGCAAGAGCTGCCGCCATGGTTTTGTTTTTCATGTGTCGTCACTCCTTTTCGCTTGTTTTTGCGGGGATCGTCCGTAGTATTTCCGCCTGCCGTGCATGAATACACGCCAATCTCTGCATAAAACCGTATAATCCCGAATTTCATGCAGAAATATACAGTCATGAAATTCTATTCATTTTCCGTGAAAATATATAAACCCTGCATAAATACGGGATTTTTGTGCATTCTGATAATCAGAACCGTGTTTATTGTGTCGATTTGTGAAAACTGTCTATTGCTTTTCTTCTGACAAAGTTGTATAATTATGACACTTTAATTAATAAATATAAATGAGGTACATACCCATGAGCAATGAAATCAAGAAAATCGTTCTCGCCTACTCCGGCGGTCTGGACACTTCCATTATTATTCCGTGGCTGAAGGAAAACTATGAAGGATGCGAAATCATCGCCGTATCCGGCAACGTCGGTCAGGCTGACGAACTGGAAGGACTGGAAGAAAAGGCACTGAAGACCGGCGCTTCCAAGCTGTACATCGAAGACCTCCGCGACGAATATGTAACCGACTTCATCTGGCCCTGCCTGAAGGCTGACGCCAAGTACGAAGACTACCTCCTCGGCACCTCCCATGCACGTCCCTGCATCGCAAAGCGTCTGGTTGAAATCGCGCTGGCCGAAGGCGCTGACGCAATCTGCCACGGCTGCACCGGCAAGGGCAACGACCAGGTTCGTTTCGAGCTGACCATCAAGGCTCTGGCTCCCGGCATGAAGATCATCGCTCCCTGGAGAATCTGGGATATCCAGTCCCGCGACGAAGAAATCGACTACGCGGAAGCGCACAACATTCCCCTCAAGATCAACCGTGAAACCAACTACTCCAAGGACAAGAACCTGTGGCACCTGTCCCACGAAGGTCTGGATCTGGAAAACCCCGCAAACGAACCCCAGTACAACAAGAAGGGCTTCCTGGAACTGAGCGTTTCCCCCGAACAGGCTCCCGATACTCCCACCTACGTGACCATTCACTTTGAAAAGGGCGTTCCCACCGCTCTGGACGGCGTGGAAATGGACGGCGTGACCCTCATCGAAAAGCTCAACGCCATCGGCGGCGCAAACGGCATCGGTCTGCTTGACATCGTTGAAAACCGTCTGGTCGGCATGAAGTCCCGCGGCGTATACGAAACTCCCGCAGGCACCATCCTCTACAAGGCTCATAACGTACTGGAAACCATCACCGTTGACAAGGAAACCGCTCACTTCAAGACCATGGTAGGTCAGAAGATGGCTGAACTGGTTTACAACGGCCAGTGGTTCACTCCCCTCCGCGAGGCAATCTGCGCGTTCGTTGACGAAACCCAGAAGCACGTGACCGGTGATGTGAAGCTGAAGCTCTACAAGGGCAACATGATCAACGCCGGCGTAACTTCTCCCTACTCCCTCTACAGCGAACAGACCGCATCCTTCGGCGTGGACGAAGACTACAACCAGAAGGACGCTGACGGCTTCATCAACCTGTTCGGTCTGCCGATCAAGATGAAGGCTCTTGCTGAAAAGAACTGGAACGAATAATTATTTAGAATAAAACGAAAGAACACTTGCGTAACCGTCGGCACGGCGTCAGCCCGCTGATTGTTACGCATACTGTTCTTATAACGGAGATTGAAAAATGGCCAAACTATGGGACGCACGGTTCTCCAAGGCGGAAAACAGCCGTGTGAACGACTTCAATTCATCTATTTCCTTCGACTCCCGGATGTTCCGCGAGGATATCGAAGGCTCCATCGCGCACGCCGCCATGCTGGGCAGACAGGGCATCATCTCCCCCGACGAATCCGCGAAGATCGTCGAAGAGCTGATGAACATCCGCGCCGACATCGAATCCGGGGAACTCCCCATCGATCCCGAAGCCGAGGACATCCATATGTTTGTGGAGGAAGTCCTCACAAAGCGCATCGGCGACACCGGCAAGAGACTGCACACCGCAAGAAGCCGCAATGACCAGGTGGCGCTTGACATCCGTCTGTATCTGAGAAAGGAAATCACCGAGATCCGCGGCCTTCTGAAGGGGCTTCTCGCCGCCATCTCTCAGATTGCAAAGGACAACACCGACGCGGTCATGGCGGGCTACACCCATCTGCAGAGAGCGCAGCCCGTGACCTTCGCACACTATGTGCTGGCCTACGGTCAGATGTTCCTCAGAGACGACAACAGACTCCGGGAAATCCATGCACACACCTCCGTTTCCCCTCTGGGATCCGGTGCGCTGGCTTCCACCACCTACCCCATCGACCGGCACATGGTTGCGGATCTGCTGGGTCTGGACGGCGTGACCGAAAACTCCATGGACGGCGTATCCGACCGGGATTTCCTGATCGAGCTGATCTTCGCCCTGTCCCTGGTGATGATGCATCTGTCCCGGTTCTCCGAGGAAGTGATTCTCTGGTGCTCCAGTGAATTCGGCTTCATCGAGCTGGACGACGCCTTCTCCACCGGCTCTTCCATCATGCCCCAGAAAAAGAATCCCGATATCGCCGAACTGGTCCGCGGCAAGACCGGACGTGTCTACGGGGATCTGACCACGGCGCTGACCATGATGAAGGGCATTCCGCTGGCGTACAACAAGGATATGCAGGAGGACAAGGAAGCCGTATTCGACGCCATCGACACCGCAAAGCTGTGCATCGAGCTGTTCACCTCCATGCTCTCCACCATGACCGTGAAGAAGGCAAAGCTGAGACAGGCCGCATCCGGCGGATTCATCAACGCCACCGACTGCGCGGACTATCTGGTGAAGAAGGGACTTCCCTTCCGCGATGCCTACAAGGTCAGCGGACGTCTGGTTGCCTACTGCATCGAGCACGGCACCGACTTCGAGTCCCTGCCTCTGGAAACCTACCGCGAATTCTCTCCCCTCTTTGACGAAGGGGTTTACGGTGCGGTGAATCTGGACAACTGCGTGAACACCCGTCTGGTATACGGCGGTCCTTCCGTACAGTCCGTACTGCACCAGATCGGGCTGATCGACACCTATATTGACAACAACTGAGGTTTATAAAATGGATAAGAAAATCAAGGCCGCCGTTGTGGGTGCCACCGGATACGCAGGTGCCGAGCTGGTACGTCTGCTTCTGACCCATCCCGCGGCTGAACTCACCGGCATTTCCTCCGTCTCCTTTGAGGGCAAGGAAATCTCCGAGGTATATCCGAGCTTCAAGAAGCTGGGACTGCCCACCCTCACCGACGAAGACACCGCCATCGAAGGTGCGGACGTGGTATTTGCGGCTCTTCCCCACGGTTTATCCGAACTGCTTGCCGAAAAATGCGCCGCATCCGGCACTCTGCTGATCGACCTGGGCGCGGACTTCCGTCTGGCGGACGAGGACGAATACAGCGAATGGTACAAGAAGCCCTTCGACAAGCCCGAACTCCACTCCGGCGCGGTTTACGCCCTGCCCGAGCTGTTCCGGGACGAAATCAGGGGCGCAAAGATCATTGCCAATCCCGGATGCTATCCGACGGCGGCAGGTCTGGCGCTCTATCCCGCGCTGAAGCTGGGTCTGATCGGGAAATCCGGCATCATCATTGACGCAAAATCCGGTGTGACCGGTGCCGGCAGATCCCTCACCCAGAACACCCACTATCCCGAAACCAACGAATCCATTTCCGCATACAAGGTCGGCGCACACCGTCATACTCCCGAGATCGAGCAGACCGTATCCCGTGCGGCTGGCGAGCATATCAATGTGGTGTTCGTTCCCCATCTGCTCCCCGTGAACCGCGGCATTGAGGAAACCATCTACTGCCGTCTGACCACGGACATGACCGAGGACGAAATCCGCGCGGCGTACGTGGATTTCTACAAGGATGAACCCTTCGTCCGCATCGAGGCAAAGGGCGTCTCCGCCCAGATCCGCAACGTGGCGAGATCCAATTACTGCGATATTTCCATCCACATGGACAAGCGCACCGGAATGCTGATCCTCTGCTCCTGCATCGACAACATGGTCAAGGGCGCGGCCGGTCAGGCAATCCAGAACATGAACCTGTACTTCGGTCTGGATGAGGGCACCGGAATCGACACGGTTCCCGCTCCCTTCTGAGAATTAAGGCTATACATTCGGAGATATGATATGAACAACGTAAACTTCTCTCCCATCCCCGGCGGCGTCTGTGCGGCTGAGGGATTTACCGCTCACGGCATCCACAGCGGACTGCGCAAGAACACCGCGCGTCTGGATCTGGCTCTCATCAAGGCCGATCACGTCTGCTCCGCCGCCGGCGTATTCACCAGAAACAAGGTATTTGCCGCTCCCGTCGGTGTGACCCGCCGTCATCTGGAAAACGGCACCGCTCAGGCTATCATCTGCAACTCCGGCAATGCCAATGCCTGCACCCCCGACGGCTATGCAACCGCTGAAACCACCTGCGAAGCTCTGGCATCCGCGCTGAACATTCCCGCGGACGACGTGATCGTGGCATCCACCGGCGTCATCGGCGTTTCCCTGCCCACCGAACCCATCGTAAACGGCATTCCCGCTCTGATTGACGGTCTGGAACACAGCGAATCCGCATCCGACAGAGCCGCATCCGCCATCATGACCACCGATACCAAAAAGAAGGAATTCGCGTTCTCCTGCGAAATCGGCGGCAGAACCGTGAAGATCGGCGGCATCTGCAAGGGCTCCGGAATGATTCACCCCAATATGGGCACCATGCTCTGCTTCATCACCACCGACTGCGCCATCGCTCCGGCTGTCCTGAAAACCGCGCTTCTGGATGCAGTGAAGGACACCTTCAACATGGTGACAGTGGACGGCGATACCTCCACCAACGACACCGTGACCGTTCTCGCTTCCGGCGATGCGGGAAACGCGGAAATCACTGCTGCATCCGGTAATGATTACGAAATTTTCGCGGCGGTTCTCGGCCATCTCTGCAAGACTCTGGCTCTCGCCATTGCCGCTGACGGTGAAGGCGCAACCAAGCTGCTGATCTGCAAAGTCACCGGCGCGAAGAACGACGAAGATGCACGCACTCTTGCAAAATCCGTCATCGCTTCCTCCCTGGTGAAGACCGCCATGTACGGCGCCGATGCCAACTGGGGCAGAATCATCTGCGCTCTGGGCTACACCGGCTGTGATATCGACACCGCAAAGATCGACATCGCATTCCGCTCCGCAAAGGGCGATCTTCCCGTCTGCAAAAACGGCGGCAGCTATCCCTTCGACGAAGATTACGCCAAGGAAGTGCTGAGTGAAAATAAGATCGAAATCCTCTGCGACATGAACGACGGTGACTGCGGCGCCGAAGCATACGGCTGCGACCTGACCTACGAATACGTAAGAATCAACGGCGACTACAGAAGCTGAGCTGCCAAATTCATACAGACTGGAGACTTCCCATGTCCATTACAAACGAAGAAAAAGCCGGTGTCCTGATAGAGGCACTGCCTTATATCCAGAAATATACGGGCAAGACCATCGTCGTCAAGTACGGCGGCAATGCCATGCTGTCCGATGAGCTGAGAAATGCCGTCATCAGCGACCTTGTCCTGCTCTCCCTCACCGGGATCCACGTGGTTCTCGTCCACGGCGGCGGTCCCGACATGAACGAAATGCTGAAGAAAATCGGCAAGAAATCCGAATTCATCAACGGTCTGCGCTACACCGATGAGGAAACCGCGGAAGTGGCTCTCATGGTTCTGGCCGGCAAGACCAACAAGCAGCTGGTTGACCTGATCACCAGAACCGGCGGACGTGCCGTGGGCCTCTGCGGTCTGGACGGCGGTCTCATCAAGGCAAAGCGGTATACCGATGCCGAGGGCACCGACTACGGTCTGGTGGGTGAAATCGACTCCATCGATACCGATATCATCAATCATGTCATCGAGGACGGCTATATTCCCGTCATCTCCACCGTGGCTCATGCGGACGACTGCACCGGCGTGTACAACATCAACGCGGATACGGCGGCGGCTGAAATCGCGGCGGCTCTCCATGCGGAAAACCTGATCCTCCTTACCGATACCCGGGGCGTGCTCCGTGCCCCCAAGGATCCCGATACCCTCATCTCCTCCATCGCGCTGGACGAAGTGGACTCCCTCAAGGCGGACGGCATCATCTCCGGCGGCATGATCCCCAAGGTTGACTGCTGCGTCACCGCAGTCAACGGCGGCGTGAAAACCTTCATCATCGACGGCAGAATCAAGCACTCCATCCTCATCGAAATGCTGTCCGAAGAAGGTATCGGTACCATGTTCCATGGAGCGCCTGCGGCTAAGATAAGAGATAATATTGAATAGAGAATAGATAATAAAGCTGAACTCCACCATGCGCGTGAGCCAGGATAAGGAACGATTTCGGTTACTATATCCCGCAATCGCAAACCGGCTGTGGCGAACAGGGTCTCGGAGGCCCCTGTGAGCTCGCGTACGGTTTTCTGATAAATCGGATGCATGAGTCGGCTGTACACCCTTACCTCCAATCCGCAATTGTACCCGTAGAAAGCTGTCTTACACCCCAAACCGCACGTCACCAAAAAGAATCCCCCGAAGCTGACGGAATCATATCAGTACACTCCCCGTCAGCGCACCAAAACTCCGTCATCGGAAAGTTTTTTGCCAGGCTTTTTTCCAAAAAAGCCGCGTAACCCTTACACTACAAACCAAGGTACACAAACATGAATCGTAACGAAATACTTGCGGCGGATCACGCCCATATTATGAATACATACGGACGGCTGGAGCTGGTGCCGGAGTCCGGACACGGCGCACGGATTACCGATCAGAACGGTAAGACTTACGTGGATTTCACCAGCGGAATCGGCGTCAATATCTTCGGATGGAACGATGAAGAATGGAAGAACGCCGTGAAGGATCAGCTTGACCGGTTCCAGCATGTGTGCAACTACTACTACTGCGATAAGGCGGCCGAGCTTGCTGAAATGCTCACAAGCCGCTCCGGGCTGTGCAATGTGTTCTTCGGAAACTCCGGGGCTGAAGCCAACGAAGGCGCCATCAAGCTGGCAAGAAAATACAGCTTCGACAAGTACGGCGACGGCAGAAATACCATCGTCACCCTCAACCAGTCCTTCCACGGACGTACCGTCACTACCCTCGCCGCTACCGGTCAGGATGTGTTCCATCAGTTCTTCTTCCCCTTCACCGAGGGCTTCCGGTACTGCGAACCCGGTTCCATCGATGCTCTCCGCGAAGCATGCACCGATGACGTCTGCGCGGTTATGCTGGAAGTGGTGCAGGGCGAGGGCGGCGTCAATATCCTCGATCACGATTACCTGAAACAGGTGCGCGCCCTCTGCGATGAACGGGATATCCTCCTCATCACCGACGAAGTGCAGACCGGCATCGGCCGCTGCGGCAAGCTGTTCGGCTTCATGAACGCGGGCATCACCCCCGATATCGTAACCTCCGCCAAAGGTCTGGCAGGCGGTCTCCCCATCGGATGCTTCATCGCCGGCGAAAAATGCAGAAATACCCTCACCGCCGGCATGCACGGCTCCACCTTCGGCGCAAATCCCGTGTCCTGCGCAGCCGCGTGCAACGTACTCTCCCGCCTCACCGACGATTTCCTCAATGAAGTCAACAAAAAAGGCGCGTATATCATGGAGAAGATCCGCGGAATCAACTCTCCCAACGTGAAGGAAGTCCGCGGAGCGGGCATGATGATCGGCGTGGCTGTGACCGTGAACCCCAAGGATGTGCTGAAAAAGGCATTCGAGAACGGGCTCCTCGTCCTCACCGCAGGAAAAGATGTGGTGCGCCTCCTCCCCCCGCTGACCATCACCTACGAGGAAATCGACGCGGGAATCGAGATCCTGAAAGCGGCTATCGCCTGAAGCGCCTGCGGCTAAGATAAGAGATAATATTGAATAGAGAATAGATAATAAGGCTGAACTCCACGGCGCGCGTGAGCCCAAGAAGCGCCTGCGGCTAAGATAAGAGATAATATTGAATAGAGAATAGATAATAAGGCTGAACTCCACCATGCGCGTGAGCCAGGATAAGTATACCCTTAGTTTACTGTATCATTCGATCGCTCCACGGCTTCGGTGAGCAGGGTCTCGGCGGCCCCTGCGAACTCGCGTACGGTTTTCTGATAAATCGTACGGAATCAGTCGGCACCGCACCCTCAGTTACAATCCGCACTCGCATCCGTAGGCGGAAATCATACACCCCAAACCGCACGTCACCCATAAAAATCCCCCGAAGCTGACCTCATCATACCCACTCACTCCCCGTCAGCACACTGTACTTTGTCAGTATAAAAGTTTTTGCCAGGCTTTTTTCAAAAAGCCGCGTCTCCCCCTCACCAACAATCCAAACCAACTAAAAGGAATCACCACCATGAAAAAAGATTTACTGAAAATGGCCGATCTGTCTCAGGCGGAACTGTTTGAGATCCTGGATCTGGCGGCAAAACTCAAGTATGAAAAGAAGAACGGAATTGAGCATCATATTCTCAAGGGTCAGTCCCTCGGTATGATTTTCCAGAAGTCCTCCACCAGAACCAGAGTTTCCTTTGAAACCGGTATCTATCAGCTGGGCGGTCAGGCGCTGTTCCTGTCTCCCAGAGACCTGCAGATCGGACGCGGCGAACCCCTCAAAGATACCGCGAGAGTTCTGTCCCGGTACCTGGACGGCATCATGATCCGTACCTTCGCACAGCAGGAAGTGGAAGATCTCGCCAAGTACGCCTCTATCCCGATCATCAACGGCCTCACCGACTACTGCCATCCCTGCCAGGTTCTCGCCGACCTGCTCACCATCCGCGAATTCAAGGGCGGTTTCGACGGTCTGAAGATGACCTATATCGGCGACGGCAATAATATGGCGAACTCCCTCATCGTCGGCGGTCTGCTTGCCGGCATGAAAGTTTCCATCGCCTGCCCGAAAACTCACCAGCCCGACGAAAAAGTACTTGACTTTACCAAAAATTATGGTAATATGTTTATGATGACCGAGAATATCCTGGAAGCCGCTCAGAAATCCGACGTTCTGTTTACCGACGTGTGGGCTTCCATGGGTCAGGAAGACGAAGCAGCCGAACGCCGCAGAATCTTCACCGGCTATCAGATCAACGCGGAAGTTATGGACGCTGCCAATAAGGGCGCGATGGTTCAGCACTGCCTGCCCGCTCACAGAGGCGAGGAAATCACCGAAGAGGTGTTCGAAGCTCACGCTGACGAAATCTTCGAGGAAGCTGAAAACCGCCTCCACGCACAGAAGGCCGTTATGGTCAAGCTCATGGCGAAGGCGTAACCCCGTCCGCAATATTACCTCACGGAGACTTATTTTATGAATTTCAAGAAATCCTGCCCGACCAGATTCCAGAGAGCACTCGCAATGGCTTTGTCGGCGGGATTTCTCTCTTTTCTGCCGGGATGCACCCTGCGCGAAAGCGTTGATCCGACAATCACACAGCCCGTCCGGACGGAATCCGCGCTCTCAGCCGAGCAGATCGTCGCACAGTTTTCCACGGAGAATCCCACGCTGCCTGCCCTGTCCGCCGACAAACCCCAGATTTCCATCGAAAAACCGGATCTTTCGGAAGTTTTCGCATTGCCGGAGCGGATCATTCACAGCGATGCCGCCGAATGGATCGGACTCTCCGGCGAAAAATCCGGCGAAATCCTCCTCACGGAAGCGGAAATCGCCGGATATAACCGCAGAATCATCGATAACTGCCCGACAGTAGTCGATATCGCAGATCCCCCCGAAACCATGAGCGGTCAGACCGTGCGCGATATGATTTCCCGCTACTCCATGCCCGCCGGGGATCATTTCACCCGTTCCGGCGACTACATCGACAGCGGAAAACGCCAGAAAATCGAAGCCCGTCGTGCGGCGGATCAGGTTCCCGAAACCGTCACCGTGCGGCGCGCCCTCATCACAAACCGCTGCGACCTGAAATCCCTGCCCACCTCCGTCGGATTCCACAACTACGGCGACCGGCACTACAGCGGCATTCAGGAAACCGAGCTGATCACCGGATTCCCCGTGTGGATCCTCCACGAAAGTCCCGACGGCGCCTTCTATTTCGTCCAGTCCTACTACTACGCCGGATGGATTCCTTCCGACTGCGCCGCGCTCTGCTCCGATACGGACTTTGAACGGTACGCAAAGCTGACAGAATCCGGAAACCTGTACGTCACCGTCACCGCTCCCCGGCTGGATGTGAACGGTACCCGGCTGGATATGGGCGCGGTCTTCCCCTACCTCAGCGAGGACGAATCCTCCTTCACGGCGGAAATCCCCGGACGGGATGAAACCGGAAACCTGTTCTTCCGCCGGGAAACCATCGCAAAATCCGACGCCGTGCTGGGTTCCCTGCCCTACACCATGGAGAATTACTATAATCAGGCATTCGCGTTCCTCGGGACTCCCTACGGATGGGGCGGTGCCGACGGGAACGTGGACTGCTCCGGGTTCGTGTGCGCCGTATTCCGCTGCTTCGGGATGTATCTGCCCCGGAATACCGGCGAGCAGAGCAGGTACAACGGCGAAATCATAAACCTTGCCGGGATCGGCGCCGATCAGAAGTACCGGGCATTCGCGGATCTGGATTCACCGGCTTCCGTTCACTGGTCCGGGCACGTCATGCTGTATCTGGGCGAGAAAAACGGCTCCCACTACGTCATTCACGCTCCTCAGGGAGGCGAGACCGTCACCGTGATGCCCCTGAACATGAACAGCACCTATATCTGCGCCATCCGCATCCGGTAACAGATTCTTATAACAGACTGCACAATTTTACACCATTCGGAAAGGAATTATCATGAGCAAGAAACACAAGATCATTGTCATGTCCGCCGACGCTCTGGTTGCCGACGATATGGAAAAACTGAAGGAGATGCCCAATTTCAAGAAGTATCTTGCCGGCGGCTCCTGCATCAGGCACGTCAAGTCCATCTACCCCACCATCACCTATCCCTGCCACACCACCATGGCAACCGGGTGCTATCCCGACCGCCACGGTATCCCCGGCAACCTGAAATCCCCCTACAAGTATATCAAAAGCCCCATTCCGTGGCTGTGGGAGCATGACAACGTAAAGGTTCCCGACATTTTCGACGCGGCAAAGGCGGCAGGTCTGACCACGGCGGGCGTTTTCTGGCCCTGCACCGGCAATCATCCTTCCATCGACTGGAACATCGCCGAATACTGGACTCAGTCCCCCGATCAGACGCTGGCGGATGCATTCCGCGAAATGGGCACGTCCGAGGAAATCATCCCCATCATCGAGAAGCATCAGCATCTGATGGTGGAACGGAAGCATCCCCAGTGCGACTACTTCATGCTGGCCTGCGCCTGCGATATGATCCGTCAGTTCCAGCCCGATCTGTTCATGATCCATCCCGCCAACATCGACGGCGCACGCCACGGAAACGGCCTGTTCGGCGATCACATTCAGAAGACGCTGGAGGACACCGACAAGTGGATCGGCGATCTGATGGAAGCGGCAATCGAATCCGGCAGCGGCGGCTGCACCAGCTTTGTCCTCACCTCCGATCACGGTCAGATGGACATCAAACGCGTCATCAATCTCAATGTATACCTGGCCGACGCCGGTCTGATCCGTCCTGACGAAAGCGGCGAACCTCAGTGGGATGCGTGGTGCCAGTCCGGCGGTATGTCTGCCTGTGTTTATCTGAAGGACAAAACTAATCGTGAAATCTGGCAGAAAACCTACGATCTGTTGTGCCATATGCGGGATGAAGGTATCTACGGCATCAGCAAGGTGTACACCGTGGAAGAATCCATCGCGGAAGAACGGTACGGCGGCGACTTCTCCTTCGTAGTGGAAACCGACAATTACACCGGCTTCGGCGACAGGTTCATCCGACCGGCTGTCACAGCCGCAAACAATGAAGACTACCGCAAAGGCAAGGCGACTCACGGCTATCTGCCCGTGAAAGGTCCTACTCCCGTGTTCTATGTCAACGGTCCCGCGTTCAAATCCGGTGTGGAAATCGAGAACGGCGTGCTGGTTGACGAAGCTCCCACCATCGCGGCGGCTCTCGGACTGACCATGCCCGGTACCGACGGCAAGCCCGTGACTGACCTGATCGCAGAATAATCCGAATATGAAAAAATGACTCTGTTTCCCTTGGGATACGGAGTCTTTTTGTTTGGTTTGCCAATTATTATATCATTATTTTGTGATTCTTCCACAACGATTTTGTCAGAATCCGGCAGGTATCGCTCGCACGGATCCGCGGCATACTATCGTCAGAACGCTGACAAGGAGCAGAAAATTTTGAAAAACTCAACCATTACGCCGCCCAGACGGACGTTCATTCTCTCAGCCGGATCCGTTGCGGGGCAGAAAGAAAAGCAGGGGCCTCTGGGAAATCTGTTCGATATCGCCGGGGACGACCGGTTCGGCAAGGACACATGGGAAAAATCGGAAGCGGAAATGCAGCGGCTGGCACTGGGTCTGGCTCTGTCCAAATCCGGACTGAAGGAAGACGAGCTTGAGGCCATGTTTGCCGGGGATCTGATCAACCAGTGCATCTCGTCCTCCTACGGGCTGTCGGCCTACCGGATTCCTTTTCTCGGACTGTTCGGTGCCTGCTCCACCTGCGCGGAGGGACTTCTGCTGGCTTCCCTTTCCGGATTTGACCGGTGCGCCGCCGTGACTTCCTCCCATTTCTGCTCCGCCGAGCGCCAGTTCCGGTTTCCGCTGGAGTACGGCGGCCAGCGTCCGCCCACTTCCCAATGGACGGTGACGGGATCGGGCGCCTTTATTCTTTCCGCGCTGGAGCGGGATCTATCCGGAATCCGCGGGGATTTCGCGCCGGAAATCACGGAAGTTCTCCCGGGATGCATCGTGGATCGTGGAATTTCCGACGCGGGCAACATGGGGGCCGCCATGGCTCCTGCCGCTGCCGATACGCTGGAGCGGTATTTTCAGGCCGGTCACGCACCGGAGGAATCGGATCTGATCGTCACTGGGGATCTGGGCATCGAGGGATCGGAAATCCTGACGGATCTTCTTCTGTCGAAGGGGTACGACATTTCCTCCCGCCACGCCGACTGCGGAAAAATGATTTTCGATCCCGCTTCCTCCGACACCCATGCAGGCGGCTCGGGATGCGGATGCAGTGCGGTGGTGCTGGCGGCGGATCTGCTGGAAAGCATGAAAAAAGGAAGTCTCGGAGACATTCTCTTCGTGGGAACCGGTGCCCTGATGAATACTCTGGCCATCAATCAGGGGCGTTCCATCCCCGGAATTGCCCATCTGGTGCGGATCCGGGCCTCGGCAAAGAAGCATTTCGGAGGTGATTTGTTGTGATCGCGGACTATATCAAGGCATTTGTCGTCGGAGGCTTGTTCTGCATGGCAGCACAGCTTCTGATTGACCGGACGAAGCTGACGCCTGCCCGGATTCTCGTCTGCTATGTGGTGGCCGGTGTGATTCTCGGTGCGCTGGGGATTTACAAGCCGATTGTGGAATTTGCCGGAGCAGGCGCCACGGTTCCCCTGACCGGCTTCGGGTACCTGATTTCCGAGGGAGTGAGGGAAGCTGTCCGATCCGACGGGCTTCTCGGTGCATTGACCGGAGGAGTCACAGCGGCCGCGGGAGGAATAACCGCCGCATTGTTTTTCGGTCTGCTGTCATCCGTATTATTCCGTTCAAAATCAAAATCTTAATGGAATATGCATAAGTTGAATCCGGTTTTCCATCAAATTCTTCAAGGAACTTGACGGTTTTCCGTTTCCGTTCATCCGTTTTTCCTCCATGAAAATTCACAATCCCCACTTGACAAATCTCCCGATCTGTGTTATGATGTCGGCAGTCAATACTTTCATCTGGAGGAATTTATGCTGAAGGAACGAGGAATCATCATTCATTCGCAGGAAGCCGGAGATTACTGGGCTGACCGGCTGGAAAAAAGCGGTCTGAACGTGGTGGGAATCCATCCCGTCGGCGGTCACGACGCACACCGGACCATGGAGGACTGCATCCGCCTCATGCAGACACCGGAATGGGCGAAATTCGCCTCCCGGATGGAAAAGGCGGGCATTGCCGTCGAATACGAAATGCACTCGCTGTCCTGGATTCTGGAACGTGAGCGGTTTGACAGGCAGCCGGAGTGGTTCCGCATGGACGAAAACGGTCAGCGCACCGCTAAGTTCAACTGCTGTGCCTCAAACGATGATGCCCTGGATTACATCCGCGAGCGTTCGGCTCAGCTGGCAAAAATTTTCAGACCCGACACCCACAAGTATTATTTCTGGATCGACGATGTGGCGTCCGCCGGGTGTATGTGCGAAAAATGCCGCGCGCTGTCCCCGTCGGATCAGGCTCTGCGGATTTACAACGCCATCGCGGAGGGACTGCAGTCTGTGGATCCGCTGGCAAAGGAGAGCTTCCTTGCCTACTGTGCGACGCTTGAGCTTCCCACACAGACAAAGCCCCGCGACAATCTGTTCCTGGAATTCGCGCCCATCTCCCGGGATTTCGACACTTCCCTCTTTGATCCCGGCCGTCCCCGCAATTACGAGCAGGTGAAGAATCTGCCCGCCCTGCTGGATTTCTTCGGCAGAAACGATGCCAAGGTGCTGGATTACTGGGTGGACAATTCCCTGTTCTCCGTCTGGAGGCTGCCGCCGAAGCAGTTCACGCTGAACGCAGACACCATGCGTGCCGACGTGGATGCGTACCGGAAGCTGGGCTTTGACGTCATCACTTCCTTCGGGTGCTTCCTCGGTGAAAACTATGCCGAGCTGTACGGGGATGCGGATCTGGAGGAATACTACAGAATTCTCAACGGCTGACGGAATCCCCTCCGGAAAGCATAAAGAAGGGGCTGTCGCAAGTATAAAAGTTTTGTTCGAGCTTTTTCAAAAGCTCGCAGGGGTTGAGGGGACAGAGTCCCTCATCGACCTCCGCAGAGGTCGAAACACTCAGGACACATGAAAAAGTTCCTTTTTTGCTTCTTTTTTCCTCGCTAAAGGAAAAAAGAAGAACTATATCACAGATATAA
>JAFQWY010000024.1 GCA_017407225.1 Clostridia bacterium
ATGCACTTCAAGCAGATCAAAAAAGGCGAAATCACTGCTGCCGAAGCTGCAGCCGAGCTGATGCGGTATCTGCGTATGGTGAAGTTTGAGTGATCCCGCGCACGAAAATTTTTCTGAAATTTTTCAAAAAATCCTGTCACAAAAACGTGCTCCGATTGTTTTATATGGTATCATCCTAATTCTATGATTGGAGACACGCCATGAAATTCTTACTCGCTTTGCTGATGCTGCTGACGTTTACGTCCTGCACCGCAGAAGAAGCTCTGACCTACGATCAGGAGCACATCGACGTTACCCTGGAACCGGATGCACTGTACACTGCCATGAACGAACGGGATGTTGTAGGAATCCGTGAAACCGGCAAAGCGGTTTATTCCTCTTTCGTTGCACCGATTATGTATCAGTCGGAGGAGAAGGGGTATCTTCTGCCCAATGTACCGGAAGAAGTCATTTTTGCCGGAGAGGATGCGGCCAAAAAGTACATAAACAGTTCCGAAGCCCCAAATCGGATTGAGATTTATGCCGCACCGGATTGTACGGGAGAGCCGGAAAAAGTCATCGAGCTGACCGGGCTGGAGAATAAAGTCCTGTTCCACTGGCTGTATGCGGATGAGGAAACCGGGCATTTCACCTGCATCGGAAATGAGAATACCGTCAAAGAAGGCTACTTCTATGAGTTTTCTGAAACAGGTGAATTGCTTCAGCGGATTTCTGTACCAAATATGGAGCTGTGGCACCATCGCCTTGTAAACAAATGCTGTCTGTACGGGGATGTATATTATTACATGGTACCTTTGTCAGGAACATTTGAATTAGAGCCGATTTACAGCCTTTACCGCAGGGATTTTTCGGACGGAACCAATGTCAAAATCGAAGAAAACGTGGCTGCGGCGGATTTTGAAGGAGATACTGTCTACTACCTCAAGCGTGCCGGCAATAACTTTCTGGAAGATGAAGGGGATCTGTACCGCATGGATCTGACAACCGGAGAAACGGAAGCGCTTGCTCAAATGAATGTCATCGGGAAGCATGCTGTACCGATCAGAAGTCTTGTGATGGATACGGAAAACAATCTCGTCTATTATGCTACGGATTTTGATATGTTCTCATTCGATCCCGATACAGAGGAACGGATTCACGTAATTCATTCCAGCGGAGCCGGTGTGGAACCGGTTGAGATCATGGATTCCACGCTGTACTGCACAATAGGAATGGCAGGATATTTTCTCTATGATCTGCCTGAGAAACCTGTTCCCTATACCGATACTCTGACACCGCTGCGTTTTATGATGTATGCTCCCGGTTCAATCAATACGGATCGTCCGGATTTGAACAATATTGTGAACACACCCACATATACATCCGTCTTCGATCTGATGAAAACAAACGGATACGGCAGTTATCTGGAGATGGGGGTCATATCCAACAAGGAAGAATACGCCCATGCCATGGCGAAAAAGCTGATGGCGGGCGACTCCGACTTCGATCTCTTCTATGTCTCCACGGAAATGGCGCAGCTGTTTGAAGCACGGTATTACGAGGATCTGGCACAATATTCCCGTCTGAGCCGCGACTATTTCGATGAAATGGTACCGGGGCTGAAAGAAATCTGCTCTCTCGACGGCCGGATTTCACTTGTCCCGATCAGCCTGACTGTCAATACCATGATCATCAATAACGATTTGGCTGAAGATAACATCAAATTGCCCGGTACTGTGGATAAACTGCTGAAGCTTGCAGATACTGTGACTCTCAAGGGAAGCAGCTATTTCATAGGCGGAAACCGTGCGGCAACAATTGTCCGTGATCTGTTTGAAGAATTTGCTGCCAACTATATGGTTTCCGACATTGATACTGAAACCGCACTCAAAGATCTGACAAAACTTTACGAATCCTGTCTGCAGTTGACATCAGGCAAGAATATTCTGACCAGCCGCGGCTATACAGGGCACAGATGTCTGGTCAGCTTCAGTACGAACAACGGTATGGATATTATGTTCCACCACGACGATATCCAGTTGGGAAGCCTGCCGAAGATCAGCAAAAAATACAAAACGCCCGTCAGCGGTGAATTCTGGGCGATCAATCCCAACTCTGAAAACAAAGAATTGGCAGGCGCGTTCCTGCTGTGTCTCCTTGGTCAGAACCGGATCAACACCTACACCGGTGCCGGTGTCTACTACAAAAACGACGAGCTTCCCGAAACCACCCCCAAGATTACAGCAATCCGCGAGCTGTTCCGCCAACAGTTAAAGGTCGGCATCCGCAGCTACGAGGCACCGGACGTGTTCGCGTATGTGGATATGCACTTCAAGCAGATCAGGAACGGTGAAATCACCGCCGCCGAAGCTGCAGCCGAGCTGATGCGGTATCTGCGCATGGTGAAGTTTGAGTGATCCCGCGCACGAAAAATTTTTCTGAAATTTTTTCAAAAATCCTGTCACAAAAATGTGCTCCGATTGTTTTATAGGGTAAGATCCAAATTCTATGATCGGAGACACGCCATGAAAATTTTACTCGCTTTGCTGATGCTGCTGACGTTTACGTCCTGCACCGCGGAAGAAGCTCTGACCTACGATCAGGAGCACATCGACGTTACCCTGGAACCGGAAGCCCTGTACACTGCCATGACGGAACGGGATGTTATATGGGTACGGGAGACACGAAGGATCTTTTCTTCCGCCTATTCGCCGATCATGTACCAGACGGAGACGAAGGGCTATCTTCTGCCCAATTTTTCGAAGGAGGTTCTCCTCACCGGAAATGAGGCGGTAACAGAATACCGTTCCGGTCAGGAATCTCTCAACAGAATCGAAGTTTACTCCACGCCCGAATGTACGGGAGAACCGGAAAAGGTCATTGATCTGACCGGTCTGGAAAATAAAGTCCTGTTCCACTGGCTGTATGCCGATGAGGAAACCGGGCATTTCACCTGTATCGGCAACGAAGGGGACAAGACCAACGGCTTTTTCTACGAATTCTCGGAAACAGGTGAACTGCTGCAGAAAATTGACTTTCCTGAAATGGATCTGTGGCATTTCCATCTGGTGAATCAGGGCTGTCTGTACGGGGATGTCTTCTATTTTGTGAAGCCCCTGCCGGGAACTTTTGAGTTTGAACCGATCTATGACCTGTACTACAGAGATTTTTCTGACGGTACCAAAGAACAGATCGAAGAAAACATCGCTGCGGCTGATTTTGAGGGGAACTCTGTTTACTACCTCAAACGCATGAGCGATAATTTTCTCGACGGAGACGGTATGTTGTGCCGCATGGATCTGACTACTCTGGAAACGGAAATCCTGGCGGAAATGGATGTCATCCGGAAGCATGTTTCGCCTGTGGATGCACTTGTTATGGATGAAGAAAACAATATGGCGTACTACTCCACCTCTTTCGATGCCTATTCCTTCGATCCCGAGACGCAGGAAACAGTACATATCATTCACTCCGGCGGCGCCATGGTGCGGTTGATTGAAGTCCGTGACTCCGTCCTGTACAGCGAAACCGGATCGGCAGGCTATATTCTCTACGATCTGCCGGAAACTCCCGTGCCGTATACGGACGGTCTGACTCCGCTTAAATTTATGGCATATTTCGCCAATACCGCAAGTGATGCGCAGTATTATTCCAAAACAGGAAATAATCCCTACACCTACACCAGTGTGTTTGATCTGATGAAAACCAACGGGTACGGCAGCTATTCGGAAATGTCTGCTATCACCAACAAAGAAGAATACGCCCACGCCATGGCTAAAAAGCTGATGGCAGGAGATTCAGATTTTGACATCTTCTATGTCTCTACCGAAATGGCACAGCTGTTTGACTCCCAGTATTACGAAGATCTGACCCGCTATTCCCGCCTGAGCCGCGACTATTTCGATGAAATGGTGCCGGGCCTCAAGGATATCTGCACCATTGACGGACGTCTCTCCCTTGTTCCTCTGAGTCTGAACGCACAGATCATGGTCATCGACAACAGCCTTGCTGAAGGAAGTGTCACGTTCCCACGCACCGTGGATGATCTGCTGACCCTCGCCGATACCGTGACTCTCACCGACGGAAGTTATTTCATGGGCGGAACCCGCGCGGCAACCGTACTCCGCAAGCTGTTCGAAGAATTTGCCGCCAACTACATTCTCTCCGACCTTGACGACGAAACCGCGCTCGCTGATCTGACGAATCTGTACGAAATGTGTACTCTGCTGGGCGAAAACGACAAAATGATCCTGAGCCGGGGTTACACCGCGCAGAAACGGCTGATTACTTTCGGCATGAACAACGGCATGGACGTGACCTTCCGCGGTGATATCCAGTCCGGCAGTCTGCCGAAGATCAACGAGAACTACAAAACCCCCGTCAGCGGTGAATTCTGGGCGATCAATCCCAACTCTGAAAACAAAGAATTGGCAGGCGCGTTCCTGCTGTGTCTCCTCGGTCAGAACCGTATCAACACCTTCATGGGAACCGGCGTGTACTACATGAACGACGAGCTTCCCGAATCCACGCCCGAGGTCATGGCAATCCGGGAGCTGTTCCGTCAGCAGCTGACCGAAGGTATCCGCAGCTACGAAGCACCGGACGTGTTCGCGTACGTGGATATGCACTTCAAGCAGATTAAGAACAACGAAATCACTGCCGCCGAAGCCGCAGCCGAGCTGATGCGGTATCTGCGTATGGTGAAGTTTGAATAAATATTAAGGCTTTTCTGATACTATCCCCCCAAAGGAGGCCCCATGAAACAACTACGCATCAAAGCACTCCTCCTCGCACTCCCGTTCATCCTCGCGTTCGCGGTGTTCTACATCATCCCCTACGGGTCGGTGTTCTACTACTCCTTCGCAACACAGACCAAGCCGGTGCAGTTCGCGGGATTTGAGAACTTCGCATCCGTGCTGACCAACGAATACTACCGCATGGCGCTGATCAACACGGGTGTGTTCACGGCAATCTCCATTCCGTCCATGATCGTGCTGGCATACTTCATTTCGTCCATGCTCTACCGCCAGCACCGGATTTTCAAAGTCCTGCTGTTCATCCCGGTGCTGATCCCGTCGGCATCCATTGCCAATCTGTGGGCGGATCTGTTCCCGTCGGAGACTGCATGGCCGATGATTCTGCTGTTCCTGTGGAAAAACATGGGTCTGACCTGCCTCATCATCACCGCGGGTCTGACGAAAATCCCGAAGGATGTGCTGGATGCGGCGCGGATTGACGGTGCAACCACGTTTAACGTACATATCCACATCATTCTGCCGCTCCTGTCCCCGGTGCTGTTCTTCTCCGCACTGGTGGGACTGATCCAGAGCTTCAAGATCTTCCGGGAGATTTACCTGATCTATCAGGCATACCCGCCGGACGACTTGTACATGATCCCCCACTACATTTTCAACAAATTCAACAAGCTGGACTACGCGGAGCTGTCCGCCGGCACCCTGATCTTCACGCTGGCGATCATTCTTCTGCTGGCGGTGCTTGCGGTCATTGGATATTACAGCTTTATCAGAAAAGGAGGACGGAAGAATGGCTAAAGCAAAATCCTTCATTATTATAACCGTCCTCGTTCTCCTGTGCATCGCCGTGCTTGCTCCGGTGTATTTCCTCCTCATCAACTCGATTCTCCCGCCGGACAGCTTGCCCGAATCCCAGATTCTCTTCCCGAATGCGTTTTCTCTCAGGCAATACTGGAAGCTCGTCGTCGGCAGTGAGGGATATTTCTACCTGTACACACGGTCGTTATTCGTGGCAATCGCGGCAACGGCGGGGCATCTCGCAGTCTCCGTGATCGTCGGCTTCCTGTTCGGGAAATTCTCCTTCAAAGGCAGAGTGGCACTTCTGACCGCGTACGTCATTGTGCTGTTCCTGCCGTATTCGGCGACGCTTCTCCCGAACTACATGATGCTCCGCACAATGAATCTCCTCGACACCCAGTCCGCGCTGATTCTCCCGGCGATTTTCAATCCGCTGGGCACGGTCATCATGACCATCTTCATCTCCAACATCCCCCAGGAAACCATGGACGCGGCACTGCTGGAAACCAAAAGCCTGTTCGCGTTCCTCCGCCACATCGTGATCCCCCAGATCGGTCCGGCACTGGCGCTGACTCTGGTGATTACCTTCACCGAAGCCTGGAACATGGTGGAGCAGCCCCAGGCGATGATGGAAAACAAGCTGCTGCATCCGCTGTCGTCCACGCTGAGCAGTATCTTCACCGGAGACGCGTCAAACTACGCGGGCGGTATGCTGTACATTCTCCCGTCGGTACTTCTCCTGTTCGCCTTCGAGGACGTGCTGATGGATCAGTTCATGGAAAAACCGATTCTTAAACCGGAGGTGGGTCATGTCAAAGAGTAAAAAACTTCTCATCTGGTTCCTTGCCATCGTTTTGATTGTCACCTTCGCCTGCCCCACCATCCGGTACTACACCCTCCCGAAGGTATGCGCCATCGCGGCATCCAAGGGAAGAATCACCGGATCTACCGAAATCTATGACTGTGTGATCCCGAAATCCGCCGTGCAGGACGGTGTGGTCTGGTGCGTATCCCCGCAGGTGACTGTACTGGGAACCACCTACATCGCGTACTCCCGATCCGTTATGATAGAAGCCGAAGACGAAACCCGCTGTGCCGTGGATCTCAGCTACATGGGCGAAAACCTGATCGTCATTGCCCATGACGGCGAGCTGACCGACCGCGGGGATGTGATTGTACTGCAATGATGAAAAAGAAACTTCTGTATCTCACAGGCGGAATCTGCGGCGTTCTGCTGATCGTGAGCCTGATCTTTACCGTAACCACCGCCGTACAGGCCTACAATGAATACGGAAACCTGCTGATTCTCCGGACCTCCGAGGACATTCAGTCCGCCCTTGACTCCACGGGACTGCCGCTGAGTGCTGAACAGACCCAGCCGGGCGTGTGGGAGATCCGCTCCCGCCATGAGCTGATCCCCATGATTCATGTGCTGATGGCGGACAAAGGAGAGGCGGATCCCGTGTACGAGAGTGCGCAGGGCGGGATGTTCACGGTGATTCTCACCCTGTGGGCGCTGTTCACCGTCACCTGCCTGACCGTGGCGTTCGCATCGAAGAAATACGTCCGGTGGAGTGCGTTTCTGCTGGCGTTTCTCGGATCCCTTGCCTGTCCCGCTGTCCTCATGGAAGTGGTGTGCAAGACTCCCGAGAGCGCGGTGAGCGGCACGCTGAGCACAGGACTGATTCTCTCTGCTGTCCTGACCCTGCTCTGCCTCATCCACGCCGTAATCCTGATCCGCAAATCCCGTTCCGTCACCTGATGGGGCGGGATTTCCCGTTTCTCCGTCCGAACACCTTTCGGGAAAAATTCAACCGCCGGGGTATGGCGCACAGGTACAGGATATGGTATAATGGATCCATCAAATCAAAGGAGGGCGTTATGAATCACATCGGAGAAAGAATCCGGGAGTTCAGGAAAGCCGCCGGGATCTCCCAGGAAAAGCTGGCGGAACAGCTTGGGGTATCCTCTCAGGCCGTATCCAAATGGGAAACCTGCGCCGCCATGCCCGATCTGACCATGCTCGTTCCCCTCTCGACTCTGCTGGGAGTCACCACAGACCGCCTGCTGGGCACCGACGATATCCGCCGGCGGGAACTGGAAAATCAGTGGCATTCCCTGATGCGGCAGTACGGGGAATGCTCCGAAGAATGTATCGAGCACGAACGGCGCGCACTACTTGAATTCCCCGACGACTTCACATGGAACTACCGTCTTGCCGTGGATCTGATCCACAGTTCCGACAGCCTGCCGGATCCCGATCAGCGTGAACGGCGTCTGGACAGTGCGCTCCTATATCTCCGTAAGCTGCAGAAGCAGATCGCAGACGGAAAAGCCGAGGATCCCCATGGATGCGTGGACAGTTTTCTGGTACAGGCCCTCACGAAGCTGAACCGCCGGGAGAAAGCACGGAAGATCGCGGAAAACTCCCCACGCAGGAATGAGCTTCTGAAACTCTGCCTGACCGGGGAGGAGCGGGAGATGCACGTCAAATCCCTCATCCTCGATCACCTACACGACCTGTTCCGGGAAATCCTCAGTTCCGAAGATCCGGATACTCTGGAAGCCGGATACCGGCTGGCGGAAACTGTTTTCCCGGATATCCTCCCCATGTGGCTGAGACGGCATCTGCTTGAGTACGGCTCCACTGCCGCAAAAAAGCTAACCGAAGCCGGACGGCATGAGGAAGCCGCAGAGTGCCTGCACCGGGTCATGAAGCTGGCGGCCGAATCCGACAGAGTCCGGCGAAACGATCCCAAAGGACTCTGCATCACCTATGAAGCTCCCCTTCTCCACGGTGTACGGGAAACGTCCCCCATCGCCTGGGCAGGACACGCCATGGACGAGTTCCGTTCCCGTCTTTCCGATCCCGCATTCGATCCCATCCGGGACAGACCCGATTTTCCGGATCCCGATACTGTCACAGAAGCCTGAGAAATCGGGCTTTTTTTGTGCATTCACAACAAGTGTTATTGCAAAATCCAATAAAATATGCTATGATAAGTCTATAACCACCGCGAAAGGAAACCGCCATGGCAAACCGTCTGTATCTTCGCTCCTTTGACCTTGTGTCCGATGCGGCCGAGATCAACTTCATCCAAAACCAGAAGCGCACCGTGTACAACACCATCTATCCCTTCAAGATTTTTCCCGACAAGGAGCTGCGGACCGTGGAGTTTGAGCCGGTCACGATCTTCTACGGCGGCAACGGATGCGGCAAAACCACCCTTCTGAACATCATCGGGGAGAAACTGCATCTGACACGCCACTCCGCCTTCAACGGCAGTGCATTCTTCGGCACCTATGTGGATATGTGTCACGCGGCTGTGTCCGTGATTCCCCGCGGCAGCCAGATTCTCACCAGCGACGACGTATCCGACTACTGCCTGAACATCCGCACCCTCAACGAAGGCGTGGATCTTCGCCGTGAGGAGATTTTTGCGGATTGGAATGCCCGGAAAGGCGGTCCCGGTTCTCCGCCGAATCTGCTGAAATCCCTCGATGACTACGACGAATGGCTGGAAACCTACAATGCACGCCGGAAAACACAGTCACAATACACCCGAGAGCGCATGAACGGTAACATTGATATGTTCTCAAACGGCGAGACCGCCATGAAATACTACGTGGAGCGGATCACGGAGAACGCCCTGTACCTCATCGACGAGCCGGAAAACAGTCTCTCACCCGCCCGTCAGCTGGAACTGCGGGAATTTCTCACCACATCCGCACGGTATTACGGATGCCAGTTCGTTATCGCCACCCACTCCCCCTTCATCCTGTCCATCCCCGGCGCGAAGATCTATGAGCTTGACGAATACTCCTCCGATGTACGTCCCTGGGCAGAGCTGGATCATGTATGGGAATACTACAAATTCTTCAAGGAGCACGAGGAAGAAATCCGGGAAGCCAATGCGGATCGGCTGGGGGAGATTGAAGAAGAATAAGTTTGTATGTCAAGGATAAAAGGAGCCATATACCATGAAAAAACGACAGATTGTATTCATCATGACCGACACCACCCGGTTCGATATGGTGGGATGCTACGGAATTCCCGAAATGCACACGCCCAATCTGGATCAGCTTGCCGCCGACGGCATCCGGTTCGATAAGGCGTACACCTGCCAGCCGGTATGCGGCCCTGCAAGATCCGCCATCTTCACCGGGCTGTTTCCCCACTCCAATGGCAGCTTCACCAATTCCTACCCCCTCGGCGACAACGTGAAGACCATCGGCCAGCGGCTCACCGACAACGGCATCCACTCCGCGTACATCGGCAAGTGGCACCTGGACGGCGGCGACTACTTCGGACTGGGACGGTGCCCCGACGGATGGGATCCCGACTACTGGTACGACATGAAGTGCTATCTGGAGGAGCTGACACCCGAGGACAGAGTGAGATCCCGCAATCCCGCCGTGTGCGACGAGGGCATTGACGAGGACTTTACCTTCGGTCACCGCTGCGCAAACCGCGCCATTGACTTTGTGGAAAAGTTCAATGACGAAGACTTCTTCCTTGCCCTGTCCCTGGACGAACCTCACGGTCCCTTCCTGTGCCCCGAGCCTTATGCATCCATGTTCAGGGACTACGAATTCCCCAAGCGTCCCAATGTCTGGGATACCCTTGAGGGAAAGCCCTTCTATCAGAAGCTGTGGGCAGGCGGTGCTCTGAAGCGTGACCGTGACAATGTGAAGATCAGACCCTGGCGCTTCTTCGGCTGCAACTCCTTCGCGGACTACGAAATCGGACGGGTCATCGACAAAGTAAAGGAACTGGCGCCCGATGCGGTGATCATGTACACCTCCGACCACGGCGACGGACTGAACTCCCACTGCCTGAACAACAAGGGTCCCGCCATGTACGACGAAATTGCGAAGATCCCCTTCATTGTTTACGGCTTCGGCAAAGGCGAGGTCTGCTCCCATCCCGTTTCCCACATCAGTGTGGTTCCCACGGTGCTTGAATACATGGGAATCCCGGTGCCCCGTCTCATGGAAGGCGAGAGCATCCTGCCCATGCTGAAGGATACCTCCGTGAAGGTGGGCGAGTATGTTTACACCGAATTCACAAGGTATGAGGTTGACCACGACGGCTTCGGCGGTATCCAGATGATGCGCGGCGTCACCGACGGACGATACAAGCTGGTGGTACACCTGCTCGATCCCGTGGACGAATTCTATGATCTGGAAACGGATCCCTATGAAATGAAGAATGCCATCGAGGATCCCGCTTACCGCGAAGTGCGGAACAAGCTCCACGATGCGCTGCTTGACCACATGGACGTGACCCGCGATCCCTTCCGGGGATACCAGTGGGAATCCCGGTACTGGCGGGACGATGCCCCCGCACCCACATGGGAAAATCACCGGTACACCCGTCAGCGTGAAAACGAAGAATACGAACCCCGTCAGCTGGACTACAACACCGGTCTGGAGATGGAAGAAGCAAGCAGAATCAAATAACAGGGAGGAATGGTATGTACAAGTTCAAATCCATCAAAAACAATCCGAATCTCGACCATCTGGCGGAGATTTCCGGAGATATCGTATATTCCGAGGCAGGCGGCAAGCCCATTACCATGCGGGTCATCACCCCGTGGAGAAACGATGCCAATAAGGACTGCCGTTATCCCCTGATCCTGTTCATTCAGGGATCCGGCTGGACATTCCCCAACATCAACTACGAAATCCCTCAGCTTGGCTGGTATGCCCGTCACGGATATGTGGCTGCCACCGTCACCCACCGCAATTCCAATGACGGATTCCCCTTCCCGGCGTTCCTGCAGGATGTGAAATGTGCCCTCAGATACCTCCGCGCCCATGCCAAGGACTTCCGCATCGATCCCGAGAGAGTCACCGCATTCGGTACCTCTTCCGGAGGAAACACGGCGCTTCTGCTCGGTCTGACCGGGGATGATCCTGCATACAAGACCGAGGAATACGCAGATCAGTCCGATGCGGTATCCGCCGTAGTGGAATGCTTCGGACCTGCGGATATGATTGCGCTGTGGGACTACTACTCCGGCGGCGACCGGTCGAAGATGTTCCTGACCTCCCTGCTCGGCGATACTCCCGAAGCTGCTGAAAAGACCGCACGGGAGATGAGCCCCATTTTCCGGGTACAGGACGGTGTGAACTATCCGCCCTTCCTGCTGCTCCACGGAAACGCCGACCCGGTTGTGCCCTACGAAACCCAGGCCGTCCCCATGTCAGAGCGGCTTGACAGTGCCGGTGCGGATGTGTCCCTGGTCTGCGTGGAAGGCGCGGAGCATGAAGGCACCTTCTGGAGCGACGAGCTGCACGGCATCATCCTTGACTTCATTGACAGACACATGAAATAATTCCGGAAAGGAGAATCCCCGTGAATTTTGATTTTCAGCAGATGAAGCCCGTCATCCAGCGGGAATTTGACGACATTCTGGACTCCTATCCCACCGATCTGAATCATGTCCGTGAGAAAATCCCCCACGGCGGTGACGGATACGCAAGAAAACGTGCGATTCTTGAAACCGCATCGGAACTGTGCCCCGTGCATATTTTCCCCCATTATCCCTTCGCCTTTGAGATGGATATGGGCGAGAACCGGCAGGTTTGCTACGTAGGTCTGGGGAATCTGTTCCGCGACCGGAGCGGTGTGGATTTCGCGCCCCTGCACCGGCTGGTTCATCGGGTATCTTCCTGCAATCTAGGCAATATGGGCAACTATACCGACCCTCTCCACCGCACGCTCGACCATGAGAAGCTGCTGGCAAAAGGCTTTTCCGGCGTGTACGATGACTGTGTCCGCCTGAATGAGACGGAAACCGATCCCTCCAGACGCGCCTACCGGGAGCTGGTCATGGACTGCTGTCTCGCTGTCCGGAAAATCGGACTGAGACTGCGCGAAAAAGCCGTGGAAATGCTCCGCACCGCCGAAGACGAGGATGTCAGATACAACCTCACCCGGATCATTGAATCCGCCAATACCCCCTGGGATGCCCCCGTGACCATGTTCGATGCCCTGAACACCATCCTCTGCACCACGCTGTTCATCTCCGGTCTTGACGGAATCGAAGTGAACGCCTACGGCCAGATTGACCGGGACATTGAACCGTTCTATCGGCGCGATCTGGAAGCCGGAAGAATCACAAAGGAAGAAGCGTATTTCCTGCTCCAGTGCTTCCTGTATAAAACCGACCTGCACTGCCACTTCAACCACGAAAGAAAGAACTACGACAACGGCGTATCCGTCATGATCGGCGGATGCGACACCGCAGGCAATCCTGTATACAACGACATCACCGACATGATCATCGATGCCTACACGGAAAACAGGTTCATCAACCCCAAGCTCAACGCACGCGCATCCTCCGCCAGTCCGAAAGCATACATCGAACGGCTGGCCGCCCTGATGCGTACGGGCAACAACAACCTGATCGTGGAAAACGACGACTACATTGTTCCCATGTTTCAGCGGATGGGTCTGTCCCCCGAAGATGCCCGCACATATGTCGGCAACGGGTGTCAGGAAGTCATCTGCCGGAATCAGGTTCACAGCCGTGCGTTTGTATATCTGAATACACCAGAGGTGCTTCTGGATACTCTCACAGGCGATTCCCTCAGCGACGACAAACGCTGGTTCTACCGCTGGGGTCAGTTTGAAACCTCCACCTTCGATTCCCTGTACCGCTCGTACCTTGCCAATCTCCGCTCGTATATCCGCACGATTGCCGAAGAATTTGCACCGTATGAAAAAATCGATCACGAAATTTACCTTGAGCCGATGCACTCCGCCTTCACCGCCGACTGCATCGGAAACGGCCGGGATATATCCGAGGGCGGTGCACGATACAACCACAAAACCCTGTCCCTGGTGGGATTCGGTACACTCTGCGACAGTCTGCTGCGTCTGAAGGATGCCTATGAATGCGGCGGAACCGATCAGCTGATCCGCGCCGTACAGAATAATTTTGAAGGCTGTGAACCGTACCGTCTGTCCCTGCAGAATGCCCCGGACCGCTTCGGTCACAGTGAAAGCGGAAACGAATTTGCCCGTACTCTTGCACATGATCTGGCGGAAGTTTCCCGCGGTATCAGAAACGGCTGCGGAATCGAGTGGCGCACATCCCTGTTCACCTATTATATGTTCCGGAATCAGGGAAGTGCCACCGGTGCCACCCCCGACGGACGGCGTGCAGGAGAAACCTTCTCCCGTCAGATGAACATGGCTTCCCTCCCGGATCTGACCACGGCGGCTCAGGCCATGGCGTGTCTGACCGATGCGGATTTCAACGATGTGGGAATGTTCGACATTGCACTGCCCGTCACCGTTACCGACAATGAGGAAGCCCACCGCGCCCTCACCGACTACATCCGCACCTGCATCCTGCTGAAACTGCCCGTTCTGCAGACCAACACCGCCGACAGAAAAACCATGGAGGAAGAACGCCGCAGCAAGGGCACACATCCCGATCTGATAGTTCGCGTCTGCGGCTACAGCGCCGTATTCGGTCAGCTTTCCCCGGATATGCAGGATGAAATTATTGCCCGTGCAGGCACTTAAGGAGTCACTATGAAAATCAGTTTTGCCGATCCCATTCCCTCCTCGCTCACTTATGCCTATTCCTGGCGGTTTGAGGAAACACCCGAATTCACCCGGGGTGAGTGCTGCATCGAAAACAAAGCCGATCCGTCCGGGCCTGCAGGATATGAGTGGATCACCCTCCTGACCTGTGAGAAATATCCCGCCGGTACCACGGTGTCCGCCTCCTGTTCTTTTGAAGGGGATGCCGCTCCCCTGCTGGTTCTTGCCTGCGATACGGAAACCGATCAGCGCGGCGTCATCCGCTACGGCGAGTATCTGGAGGTGGTGCTGTGGAAAAACGGCATCAATGTCTGGCAGATGCACACCGCCGACAGAGTTGTGACCTGGAAGAAGCTGCTCGGCGCCGAATTTTCCGCCGCTGAAGGAGAAATTCACACCGTAACCGTCCGGACACGCAGCGACGGCATCACCGTGGAAGCCTGCGGCCAGAAGCTGCATCTGTACATCCCGGATTTCTACAGCGCCTTCCATGCCGGAATCAATGCCTGCGAAGGAATCTGCCGTTTCTACGATTTCACCGCCGAATAATCCGCCCTCCCCTGTGACATCCGCCGCAGGGGAGTTTTTCGCTCTTTCATCCAGACTGAACGCAAAGTTAAGCTCTTTCAAAAAAATCCGAAAAAATCTCAAAAAACTTTCAAAAAGCTATTGACAAAGCCTTTCGGGTGTGGTATAATAACAACGTCCTCGAGAGAGCGGGTCAAAATCCACAAAAAGAGGCACCCAAGATTGTACAATTTGCTGGTGTGGCTCAATGGCAGAGCAGCTGATTTGTAATCAGCAGGTTGTTGGTTCGACTCCGATCACCAGCTTGACGTTGTGGCAAGGACAAAACAACGTAACTGAATAAGGGGGAATTCCCGAGTGGCCAAAGGGGACAGACTGTAAATCTGCTGGCACCGCCTTCGGTGGTTCGAATCCACCTTCCCCCATCCCAAAA
>JAFQWY010000180.1 GCA_017407225.1 Clostridia bacterium
GAGGGTACGCATCATCAGCGTGAACTTGTTGCCGGAGATGGCCGACAGACGGCTCTGCATAACGCCGAGGATACGCTGTACCAGGTCGATTGCGATGATGGAGATAAAGATCAGCACAAACGCCTGCATATTGGGGTCGGAGAAGGAAATACCGTCCGGGTTGTAAACGGATTCGTTGGTCAGGTAGTCGTTGACCGCGGTCTTCTGGATGGCGGGCAGTACGAACTGGATGACCAGGGAGATTGCGGACACGATCAGAGGGAAGAACAGCATGAAGCGGAGACCCTTGGTAAGACCCCACAGCTTTTTGTAAACTTCCTTGGTGTCACGGCAGAAGGGACAGAGCTTGGTGCCGCGGATGAAGGGACGTCCGCACTTGGGGCAGAAGCGTTCTTCTTCGGTGTTGACCACGGGATCGCCGGGTTCCTTCTTTTCGCGGAGCTTTTCCGCCAGATCTTCGCATGCATGGATCATGACGGAGTATCTGGGAAGGTTGCGTCCGCTGAGGAAGCGGCAGATGAGGGTAGTGGTGCCGTCGATTACGGCATAGAAGCCGCAGTTGCCGTAGAGGACTTCGGTGGAGAACACGGTGCAGCGTTCCAGCTCGAATTCACGGAGGATCTTGCCGTCCAGAATACAGTAGATGCGCCGGTCGGTTACCACAGTCCAGCCGTTCACGAATACGTCATCCTGAACGTTGAACGGGATACAATACATCAATTTCTCCCCGTCTTCGATCCGGGCGTCATAGGCAGCCTGATCGATCTGGGGTAAATCATAGATTAATCTCATATTATCACCATAACCGGGGATTCCGGTATACTTTCAGATGTTGTCTTGAAACGGAAACTGACCGGGGATCAGATGTAGATTTCTATGTACTTGTAGCTCTGACGGTCAAGCTTCTTGGGATCGGGAATGATGAAGCAGTTGCCGTCCATATCGGCGATGAAGATTCTGCCGTCTTCCAGGGAACGGATGTTGCTGAAGGGATTGTTGAGAACCATGGATACGGTGCCGGCAGTGGTTTCCACATCCCAGTAGTTGTAGCCGAACTTTTCCTTTGCGGAAATGATGCGGGTGATGGTGGGAGTGAAGTATCTCAGATCAAGTTCCGCGTTGAGAAGAGCGACGGTATCCTTGTCGAAGATGTGGATGTTGCGGATCATGCCGATTTCGGAGCCGCGGCCCTTGAGCTTGGTGTCGGGTTCACGGACGGAGAGGAATTCATCGGGAGCGGAGATGGGGAAGGAACGGCGGAGAACCACACGTTCAAAGGTTTCTTCCACGCCTTCCGCGTTGATGATGCGGAGGGAAATCAGACCGCCCTCGGAGGGAGAGAACCACGCGTTTTCGGGAGTCAGGTCAATGGATTCACGATGCTTGAACAGCTTATCGGTATCAACGTTGCCGTCCTCGTCGATGGCGTCTTCCAGAGCTTCCGCGCTGGTCTTCTGGTTCACCTCGTTGGTTTTCTTGAGTTCTTCTTTTTTATTTTCGGTTTTGACAGTAGTCTTTTCGTTGGATGCCATGATAATCCTCCTGTTCGCTCACATACCGGCGAGAACCTTCTTCATGGCCTCGCTCTGAAGTGTATACAGCTTGTAGTAAACGCCGCCCTTGGCAAGAAGCTCATCCGGCGGACCTTCTTCCGCAATCTCACCGTTTTCGATAACGAAGAGGTAGTTGCAGTCCTTGAGGGTGGAGAGACGGTGTGCGATGGTGATGCAGGTACGTCCCTTGACCAGCTTGGAAAGTGCGTCGCCGATGAGACGTTCGGTCTGGGTATCCATTGCTGCGGTTGCTTCGTCCAGAATCAGGATGGAAGGAGACATGAGAAGCGCGCGTGCGATGGAAACTCTCTGACGTTCACCGCCGGAGAGGGATCTGGAGCCGGCGCCGACTTCGGTTTCGTAGCCTTCGGGAAGACGTACGATGAAGTCGTGGGCATTTGCTGCCTTGGCGGCTGCGATAACCTCATCCATGGTGGCATCGGGCTTTGCGTAGCGGATATTGTCTGCGATGGTGCCGCGGAACAGGTAGATTTCCTGGGAAACGATAGCCATGTTGCGGCGGATATCTGCGGTTTTAATGTTCTTCAGGTCGATGCCGTCCACCTTGATCTGACCGGAGATGGGGTCATACATACGGGTGATCAGGTTTACGATGGTGGTCTTGCCGGAACCGGTGTGACCGACCAGACCGATGTTGTCGCCCGCCTTGATCCTGATGGTAACATCCTTGAGGATGGGACGGTTGGGGTTGTAGTGGAAGGATACGTTGTTGAAATCGATGTCGCCCTTGAATTCGGGAACGGAAACCGCATCGGGAGCTTCCATCACTTCGGGAACCATGTCAAGGATTTCAAACATACGCTGAGCGGAGTTGATGGTATCGGTGAGCAGGTTGGTGAAGGTGGAGAAGAACTGAAGGGGACCGAAGATCATGCCGATGTAGCCGAGGTAGGTGGTAAATTCACCGTAGGTCATATCCATACCCATGACGGACAGACCGCCAACGCCCCAGATTGCCTGGGAGGAGAGACCGATGAGAAGGCTTACAACGGGGAAGATGGTAAGAGAGGTGATATTTACCTTCAGGTTTGCGTCATAGAGTCTTTCGGAGTAGCCGTAGAAGCGGTTGGTTTCTTCCGCTTCCTTGGAGAACGCCTTGACTACGCGGATACCGTTGAGAGAGTCGCCCAGCATGGAGTTGAGGGAGTGGGATGCTCTCCACTGTCTGGTGTACATACGTCCCATCTTGGGCAGCATGACGCGGAAAATGATGACGATGATCGGAACGGGGATGAAGACGATGCAGGTCAGCTTCCAGTTCAGGGAGAAGAGGAAGATGGTCAGACCGATGAAGTTCAGTACGTTGATGACGAAGTTCGGGATACCGTCGATGTAGAAGGCCCGGATACGTTCGGCGTCGTAATTGACGCGGTTGACCAGCTGACCGGTGGAGTGCTTGTTGAAGTAGCCCAGATCCAGCGCCATAAGAGCATCAAATACTTTCTGACGCATGGAGTTTGCCATACGGGTGGACAGCTTTGCGTTGGAGCAGTTCTGGAGAATGTTGACGGCCAGGGACAGGAGCGCCAGACCCACGATCACGAACAGGACCGCGAACAGTGCGCCGACGGTGTGCCACTTACCGCTTTCGTTGATGACGTCGTCCAGGAGGATCTTACCGCTGATAATCGGGTTGATCAGGGAGATGCCGGAGGTTGCCAGCATACACAGGATGACCACGATGGCGTGGATCTTGTGGGGCTTGAGAAACTGGAGCAGTCTCTTGACAATGGCGCCACGGTTCTGGCAGTCGGGACAGATTCTGCGGAACTGGTTTTCGTAAACTTTGCCGCACTTGGGACATTTTGCGTGGAACTGATCGAAAATCTGGTCGTCATCGGTCACTTCATTGCCTTTGAGGAAGCGGTCAACGATCTCGCAGAATGCGAACAGACGCTGACGCTTTGCGTTGGTGCAGAAGGCTTTGATTTCGGTGATGGCTTCAAGATTCCAGTTTTTGAAAATCTCGTCGCGGGCTTCCTTGTCCAGATTTTTGTCCACTTCGGGACGGAGCGTTTCATGTTTGAGCACCAGAAGACGGTTGGAGGACATACAGGTGTCAACAGTCAAATCGGAATAATAGTCCAGGCAGAAGCTGTCAACGTAATAGCAGACAGCGGCGTCGGGGAGTTTTCCGTAGTCTTCAAGGTTTTTTGATTTCTTTTTGTGCGGGATGGTTTTCGGGTCTCCGGCCACACGGTGAACGGTGCGGGTGTCTTTTTCGTAGATCAGCCAGCTTTCACCGTAGTTGTTGTCAAAGCCCAGGTCCATGCGTACCGCAGCTGTCATCTTGTCAAGCGACAATCCCTGTGCAGTAAGAGCCGCGGAGGCTGCTTCTGTTAAATGATCAAGGGGAAGCATAATAGTCACATGCCTTTCTCTGAATTTTTCCGTTTCTGCGCGGAGAGAACGGAACGGTCGGGGTCGGCGCATACAGGGGTACAATATAAATAATAATGTAAAAATTTACGATTACCCTATACACACAGACACGCTTTTGTGCTATAATTCATGATGAGCGTTTGTGCATCATACGGACTTTGTATCCTCCTTCCGTTTTCGGGGGAGCATACGAATCCATATAGATACTTAATGATAACCTTTTACGAATGGTTTTGCAATAGTTTTTGAAAAAAAGACCAATTTCAGCACATTCAACAGTTTGAAATTGGGGTGTGTGAGGGCAATATGTTCAAAAAGAAGAACGCATGGACAAAAAGTAAGAATCCAAACAGCAAGCGGTATAAAAACGATCTCGCCAACTATCTGGACGGCCGCGCCATCAAGTGTGTGACGGAACGGATTGACGGAATCGAGGAAGTGGTGGGCAAAAGCGGTGCCATCATCAAAAAAGAAGACGAGCTGATTATCTATTCCAGCCAGGATGTGCTTCTGCGGACAAAGATCGAGGATCTTTACGCATGGGAGCTTCTGTCCCTGGAGGGCGTTGTGATTACCGCACATGATCTGGAGCACGGCGGGGAAGAACGCACCGTCATCGCATTCTACAGTTACTGGAGACAGCTGGAAGACTGATGGACATTCTGATCGACAACAATTACGAAGGAAAGCTGATCCGGGAAGTTCTGAAGAAGGATCTCGGATACTCGGTGAACCTGATCAAGAAGCTGAAATTCGCGGAAAACGGCATCCTTGTCAACGGACAGTGGGTGACGGTGCGGTATGAGCTGAAGCACGGGGATGTGCTGTCCCTCGCCGTGGAGGACAAGCCGGAGGATGTCAGTCCCTATATCATTCCCGTCCCGCTGGATCTGCCGGTGATTTACGAGGATGAATGGGTGACGGCGGTGAACAAGCCCTGCAATATGCCGTCCCATCCGTCTCTGGGGCATCAGCTTGATACGGTGGCCAATGCTCTGGCATACCGGTATTCGTACAAAACCTATGTGTTCCGGCCGGTGAACCGTCTTGACCGGGATACCAGCGGATGCATGCTTACCTCCAATACCCGGGATGCCTCTTTCAAGATGTATACGGCCATGGTGGAGGGTAGGATCCACAAGACCTATCTTGCGGTGCTGGACGGAATTCCGGAAAAGCGGGAAGGGTTCATCGATTCCTTCATGCACCGGCGCGCGGACAGCATCATTGAAAGGGAAGAATGTGCCCCCGATGCGCCTGACGCCAAGAGAGCGCTGAGTGCTTACCGGGTGCTCTGCGACAACGGCGTGCAGTGCATTGCGGCGGCATCTCCCATCACCGGACGGACCCACCAGCTCAGAGTGCATTTCGCAGGAATCGGCTGCCCGGTAACGGGGGATACTCTTTACGGAAGCGGATCTCCCCATATACAGAGGCACGCTCTTCATTCGTGGAAAACGGTGTTTCCCCATCCCATGACCGGAGAAACCGTCACGGCGGAAGCGTCCATGCCGGAGGATATCGAATACCTGACAGAGATGCTGGGACTGCAGCTGCCGGAGGATGCGCCGTCCGATCTGTCGAATTTCTGGAATCAAAAGGATATATAAATAAAATGGTAAGAATTTATCGAAAAATCACCCGGTACATTCCCGGGGCGGCGCTGTTTTTTATGACCTCTGCGCTGATAGCCCTTGGTGTGCATCTGACCGCCATCTTCAATCCCGGTTTCGCGGACTGGTTCAACGGCACCGTTTCCCAGTTTCTCAGGACGGTCATGGCGCATCTCACCTCCGTTCTGCCGTTTTCACTGGCGGAATTCATCATACTGGCGTCCCCTGTGATTCTGGCGGTGCTGATCGCGGTATGCCTGAAAAAAGCGTCCCGGGGAACCAGATTTGCATGGCGGTGCGTGATCGGGATGCTGTCCGTGTGTGCGGGACTGTACGCGATGTTCGTGTTCCATTTCGGCGTGGGCTACCGTACCACCTCCCTTGACCGGAAGCTGGAGCTTGACCGGAAGAAGGTGACGGCGGAGGAACTGTACGAAACCGCGCAGATCGTGGTGGACAGGCTGAACGAGCTGGCGGATGAGATCATGCTCATCGAAGGAACCGGATCCGTGCGCCCCTATTCCCACAGTGAAACGGTGGATCTGTGCGTGGAATCCTACGGCGGACTGGCGGACCGGTACGACTTTATCCCGAAGCTGGATGTGCCCGTAAAGCAGATCGTGCTGTCCGAGTACATGACATATACCCATATTTCCGGTGTTTATACCTATTTCACCGGGGAAGCGAATCTGAATACCAACTACCCCTACTATGTAAATGTATATACAACCGCCCACGAAATGGCGCACCAGAGGGGAATTGCCCGGGAAAACGAAGCGAATTTCATTGCCTATCTGGTCTGCATCACTTCCGATGACCCGTACATGCAGTATGCCGGATACCTGAATATGTATGATTATCTGGCAGGTCCCCTGTATTCCGCGAACCGGGACTACTACATCGATGTGCTGACGGAACTGAACCCCAGAGTGCGTTACGACCGTCAGTGCTACAGTGAATTCTTCGACCGGTACCGCGACAATGCGGCGGCGGAGGTCAGCGATGCGGTGAACAACACCTATCTGGTGCTGCAGGGAACGGCAGAAGGAGCCAAGAGCTACGGCATGGTGGTGGATCTGGCGGTGGCATACCATCTGAACGGCGGAGAGTAACCGGATTCCGAAAGGAGGGAGAACGTGAAAAAACTGATTTTGCTGATTCTGACGGCGGCGCTGTGCGCTTCCATGGTATCCGCGGCGGAAATTCCGTCCCTTTTTCACAACGATGATGCGTGGTACAAGGACGGCGTGTCTCCCATGATCGAGAGGGACGGCAGACGGTATATCCCGGCGGATATTTTCACCATGTTTGACTACATGAGTGTTACCACTCCCACGGGGAATAATCTGCTGATCCACAATACGGATACCGGCTCCTATGTGTCCATTCTGTTTCTGGAGCGGAGCGCACTGATCAACGGGACGGTACACGAGAATATCGGCGTGTTCCGGGACGGCGGCGTGTATTACGTGGAGTCGGATACGGTCTGTGAAGGACTGGGATTCACCACGCGGCTGTACATCCGGGACGACGGCGGCATTTCCATGCAGATCTGCGACGGCGATGTCATCAGCACATCCCTGACCCAGCTGGTACAGTCCTATCTGCCGGCAGGGGAGAACAATCCCGGCTACGAAGAAGAACCGCCGGAACCGGGGCAGAATCCGTCACAGGCCTCTGTAATTTACCTGTTCTGCGCGGAACCGTATTCCGGCAGCGAGTTCGCCGCACAGAAAATCCTGGATGAAAATAAACTGGAATACACCATGTTTTTGAATGGAGACTCGGAGGTTTCGGAGCTGATCCGTCACAGCGTGGGCGGCATCTGCGGCCTGAGCCTGCCGGAAAACACGGCGGATCCGGCTGCGGAGCTGGATGAGATCAACCGGAAGTTTTCCGCCGTTACCCGAAAACGTATCTGTCTGACGGTATCCTCCGGGGATGACGGCACGGACGAAAAACTTCGGAAAGCCGGATACTGTCCCGTGAATCCGGATTTTGAAATCAACGGCGGCTCCGATCCCGACAGCATTGCGGGACGGATTCTTGCGCTGGCAGATGCACGGGGCTGGTGTACGGTTTGGCTGGATGACTGCTGGAGCACTACGGAGATCGTCCGGTATCTCAGCACACTGGACGAAACAGAATATATTATGGCAAATTTCGGGCAGACGGCACCGGAACATACTGCCGATGAATGAGGTTGGAATCATGGAACAGAAAAAAACAATCCTCATAGTGGAGGACGAAAAGAATATCGCGCAGGTTCTTGCGTACAACATTAAGAAAAAGGGCTACGACTGCCTTATCGCCTATGACGGGGAAGCCGGGCTGAAGATGGCGCTGGAAGAGCAGGTGGATCTGGTTCTTCTGGATATCATGCTGCCGAAAATGAACGGCTTTGAGGTCTGCGAGAATATCCGGTACAAGAGTCAGGTGCCCGTGATTTTCCTCACCGCCCGTGAAGAGCAGAAGGACAAGATTCTGGGGCTGGAAACGGGTGCTGACGACTATGTGACCAAACCCTTCTCCTTCCCGGAGCTTCTTCTGCGGATCGAGGCCAATATCCGCCGGGCATCCGGTGAGGTGGTCCGTGCGCGGAAGGGGGAAGACAACGCTTCCCGTACCATCAAAGTGGGAGAACTGGAAATTGACACCGAACACTACTCCATCCGGAAGGGCGGAGAGGAGCTGGAACTGTCCAAGAAGGACTATGACTTCATTCTGTTCCTCGCCGAGAATCTGGGAAATGCATACTCCCGGGAAGAACTGCTGGAGAAGATCTGGGGCTACGACGACTACTACGGCGATATCCGCACCGTGGATGTGACCGTCAGCCGCATCCGCAAGAAAATCGAAAAGGATCCGGCAAAACCGGAGTATCTGATGACCAAACGGGGCGTGGGCTACTATCTTTGCAGGAGATGATGATTTTTCATGCTGAAAAGTCTGTACTTTAAAATCGTTCTCATACTGCTGATCTTCATCATGGCCGTCATGTGTGCGGTAGGCGCTATCCTCATGAATGGGGTAACTTCCTTCTATGTGGAGGATTTCTACGGACAGATGGCGGAGTGCTTTGAAGAACGGGGTCTGCTGATGATGGAGCTGAGGCAGGCGGCGGACAGCGAGAATCCTCCGCTGGAAATGAAGCAGATTCTCGCCTCCTACGGCAGTATTCTGGGAATTGACGAATACCGCAACTACTATGTCCTCAATCTGGACGGGGAAATGCTGGCAGGATCCGATGTGGCGCTGGGGAATTCCCTGATTGTCACGCCCAATATGCTTTCCGCCATCAGCGGAACCGGAAAAAATACCGGCTCCGTCAGCATGGAATACTCCGACTGGGCCGTGCGTCTTCCCATCACCGTGGGCGGCACGGAGCAGGAGGACTGCATTATTTACATCAAAGACTCCCTGGAGGAAATGCGGCAGCTGAATACCATGCTGTTCACCATCATTCTGCAGGCCATGCTGATCGGGGTGCTGATCGCGGTGCTGCTGTCCTTCTTCCTGGCGAAATCCATTTCCGCTCCCCTGCAGACCATGACCTACGGTACCCAGCTGGTGGCATCGGGGGAATTTTCCCATGAAATCGAAGTGCGGTCTGCGGACGAAATCGGTGTGCTGGCGGAAAACTTCAACTACATGAGAGAGCGTCTGCGGGATACCCTTGAGGAAGTGGACGGAGAAAGAGAAAAGCTGGACACCATGCTGTCCTGTATGCGCGATGCGGTCCTTGCCTTTACCCATGACGGAAAGGTGCTTCATCAGAATGCAAGTGCGGCGGAACTGTTCGGAACCGGGCAATCCGGGGATAAACTTGATCTGGAAACCTGTCTGGAGCTGATGGACATTCCGCTGGAATCGGAGGGCGGAAAATACCGGCTGTCCACGTCGGATGCCTCTGCGGAAGCTTCCGGAGACGGATACATCTTTCACGACCGGATTTTCGGCGGCAGGGTTTACGATGTGAGCTTCGCCGGAATCCGCTATACCGACGGCAAAAAGCAGCTCCGGGGTGCGGTTGTCATCATCCATGACGTAACAGCACGGTACGAACTTGACGAAAGCCGCCGGGAATTTGTGGCAAATGTGTCCCATGAGCTGAGAACACCCCTGACTTCCATCCGGTTTGCCACGGAAACTGTCCGTACGGATGAAGAAATGGATCAGGAAACCCGGGACTATTTTCTGGATATGGTTCTCACGGAAAGCGACCGGATGACCCGCATTGTCTCCGATCTTCTGATTCTGTCCCGTCTGGACAACAAGAGAACCCAGTGGAACATCGAGGAATTCGATTTCCGTCAGTCCGTGCGGCGCCTCTGCGAAGTCATGCGCAGTGACCTGGAAGCCCACGGAC
>JAFQWY010000181.1 GCA_017407225.1 Clostridia bacterium
ATACGGGCACCTGCCTGACTTCCTCCGAATACGAATTCACGGCAAAGGATACCATGGCCCGTGTGGAAATCACCGACGACTGCGGCAGACGTGCATGGTCGCAGGTTTATCATATCTGACTGTTCCGCACGCCTTTCTGCAGGATTATTTGGGACTTATTGCCCGTTGACAAATCACCAAATCCATGATATACTTTCTCTCGATTGATAAGTCAACATCAAGGAAGGTGATCCGATGACGGAATCCGGAAATGCAAACGACCGGTTCATGCGTTTTTCCATTGCGATGGAAACAATCTCCAAAAACGTGCAGAAATACAAAAACGAGCAGCTGGCTCCTTTCGGGCTGAAAAGTATGCATCTGATGCTTCTGTACTGTCTGGGACAGGCGGTTGACGGTCTGACGGCCACGGAGCTTTCCAAGAACTGCGGCGTGGACAAGGCGTTCATCTCCCGAATGGCGGCGGATCTCCGTACCATGGGCTATATCAGCTATGCGGAAGAAGACGACGGACAGTACCGGAAACGTCTGACGCTGACCGGACACGGCCGTGAAATCATCCCCGATATCAACTGCAGAATCAGCAGCGCCGTGGAAAAAGTCACAGCGGACATTCCAAGAGAGCATCTTGAGGTATTCTACTCGGTTCTGGAGAAAATGAACGGAAATATCAACGGTCTTCTGGAAGACGCTGAAGGCTGAATCCCGTCCGGCAGCGAACATTCTTAAAAATCTGAAATTTACGGTGAATGAAATTATGAAAGAATTAAAGAAACAGCACAAAATTCCCAGCAAGAAGAAATTCGACCATCCCTATCACCAGGTTGCCAATGTAGGGGAACACATCGAAGTCCTTGCCAACCACGGCGACAGAATCCTCTACGCATGGCCCGAAAAGGACGAAGTGCGTGAGCTGACCTACGGCGAATTTGCTCAGACCGTCAAGGAACTGACCGTGGGTCTGGCAGAGCTGTACGGTCAGGGTGCGGGCAAGAAGATCGCCATTATCGGTGAAACCGCCGCACGCTGGGTTGCCGCTTATCTGGCAGTCATTGCATCCGGCAACGTAGCGGTTCCCATGGACAAGGAGCTGGCGCACGAAGAAATCGCCAAGTTCTTTGACGTAGCCGACGTTTCCGCAGTTTTCTATTCCGCAACCTTCAACAAGGTTTTCGCCGGCATGGCAAAGGAAAAGGAAAATCTCCTGCTGCTCCCCATGGATGACAGTGCAGAAGCGGAAACCGAAAAGATTTCCTACACCGAACTGCTGGAAAAGGGCAGAGCATCCGACCATCCCTATGAACCCGACACCGATACGGAACGCCCCTGCGAATATCTCTTCACCTCCGGCACCACCGGCACCGCCAAGTGCGTGATGCTGTGCCAGCGGAACATTTTCACCACCGCTATGGCTGCCTGTGCATCCGTGGACTTCAATCCCGATGACGTAATCGTATCCGTACTCCCCATTCACCATACCTATGAGCTGACCTGCACCCATCTTGCAGGCCCCAACTTCGGTATGAAGATCTGCATCAACGACTCCCTGCGCCATGCGGTGAACAACTTCAAGAGATTCCAGCCCACCGCGCTGGTTCTGGTTCCCCTGTTCGTATCCACGATGTACAAGAAGATCATGGCGGAAGCAAAGCGTTCCGGTAAGGACAAGATGCTTCAGGCAATGGCAAAGCTTGCCCATAAGCTGTCCTTCGTGGGCATCGACCTGAGCAAGACCGTATTCAAGGATGTGCGGAACGCATTCGGCGGCAGAGTGGAAAAGATAGTCTGCGGCGGCGCGGCTCTCTCCCCCGAAATGATCCCCATGTTCCAGGCGTTCGGCATCGCGATCTACGAAGGCTACGGCATCACCGAATGCTCTCCCCTGGTTGCGGTAACTCCTTACTATGCACGCAAGCCCGGTTCCGTAGGCCCCGCATGCCCCTGCTGCGAAGTGCGCATCGAAGGCACCGAAACCAACGACAAGGGCTTCCTGACCGGTGAAATCCAGGTCAGAGGCACCAACGTCATGCTGGGCTACCGGGACAACGACGAAGCAAACGAAGCTTCCTTCACCGACGACGGCTGGTTCCGCACCGGTGACGTGGGCTACCTGGACGATCAGGGCTACATTTACATCACCGGACGTATGAAGTCCGTGATCGTGCTGGACAACGGCAAGAATGTATTCCCCGAAGAAATCGAGGAATATCTGGAAGACATCGACCTCATCGCCGAATCCGTTGTGGTAGGACGCGAAGAAGACGACTGCTGCAAGCTGGTTGCCGTGATCTTCCCCAACTATGAAAAGTACGCGGAAATGAGTGAAACCGAAATCCGCACCGAAATCCAGAAGACCATTGCGGCACTGAACAAGCGTCTGCCCTCCTTCAAGCAGATCCACAAGCTTGAGTTCCGCAAGACCGAATTCGAAAAGACCACTACCAGAAAGATCAAGAGACATCTGGTCAAGTAAACCACAGAGCTGGCGTAAGGACAAAAAAGTCCCTGCGGCAGCTCTTTTTTTCGCGAAACAGTTGCAATTACAGGGGATTTCTGGTATTCTATCAGTATAATTTCAATACTGTACTCCGGCAGAACGGAACAGATTCAGGGAGCGGATACTATGGCTAAAAATAAGAAAAGAAACAAGAATGCAAGACTGTTTGCCGTCATCGGACTGGGACGGTTCGGCACCGCACTGGCGGAAGAGCTGGCCCGGAAAGGCGAGGAGGTCATGGTCATCGACCGCGATCGTGAAAAAATCGATGCGGCACTGAGCTTCACCGACAACGCCTTTGTGGTGGGGGAACTGAACGCCGATAATCTCCGGGAAACCGGCATCGAGGAAGCGGACGTGGCCATCATCTGCATCGGCGAAAAACTGGATGTCAGCATCCTTGCCACTATGACTGTGCTGAAAATGGGCGTGAAACGGGTCATTTCCAAGGCGAAAAGCAAGGAGCAGGGCGAGATTCTCTCCATGCTGGGCGCGGAAGTGGTGTATCCCGAGCACGATATGGGCATCCGCCTTGCCGGGAAACTGGTGGCCCCCCACATCCTTGAGTATCTCACTCTCGGGAACGGCGTTGCCATCATGGAAATCCGCCTCACCGGAAAAGTGAACGGCAGATCCGTCATCGAGCTGAACGTGCGCCGCAACTACGGGCTGAATATCATCGCCATCCGTCATGACGGGGAAATTACCACCGACATTCTTCCCACCACACAGCTGTTTGAGGAGGATACCATCACCGTCATCGGCAAAACCGCGGACATCCGCCGGTTCGAGGAACATCTGCAGCAATGAGAATGAAGGAAAAATACCTTGACCTGATCGGGATTGCCGTGTCCGCGTACTCGGACGAGCATATTGCACGGTACACGGACGAGGTACGGAAAAACGGCGTCACCGGGCACGGATACCCCAGACTCTGCGCCAATATCGGATTTCTTCTGGCTCACGGACGGTGTCCCGGGCGGAAAGAAATGTTTGCCGGGATGATGGAGCTGTGCTGCCGGGAAATGCTGATCTCCCGGGACAGAACCCGGAACGCCGGCAACGATTTTTCCGTCAAGGAGCTGGTCTTCTGTCTGGAGGAAATCGAAAAATCCGGCATTTACGAATCCTGCACCACCGATCACTGGCGTGAGATTCTGTCAGAGATCGACCCGTACCGCGTGTACTCCTGCATCGCCGAAAAGCCGCCGAAACGGATCGGAAACTGGGCGGCATTCAGCGCAGTCAGCGAACAGGCACGGAAATCCGCCGGCATCGGGGACGTAAGCGGTTTTATTGAGAATCAGGTGCTCTCCCAGCTGTTCTCCTTCGATGAAAACGGCATGTACCGGGATCCCCACGAGCCCATGGTTTACGATTTCGTCACCCGCTTGCAGCTGGCGCTGTGCCTGGACTGCGGCTACGACGGCGCCGGGAAAGCCGAGCTGGAGGAATTTTTCGAAAAATCCGCCGTGCCCACCCTCCTGATGCAGTCCGTGTGCGGCGAGATTCCCTACGGCGGACGGAGCAATCAGTTCCTCCACAACGAAACCTTCTACGCCGCCCTGTGCGAGTTCTATGCGTCCCGGTACTTCCGGGCAGGCAGACAGGAGCTTGCGGGAATGTTCCGGTCGGCGGCGCGTCTGGCAGTGGAAAGCCTGGAACGATGGCTCTGTGTCAGACCCATCCATCATATCAAAAACCGCTTTCCTCCCGACTCGAAAATCGGGTGCGAGGGATACGGATACTTCGACAAATACATGGTCACCATGGGATCCTGGGCGTGCATGGCATACCGCCTTGCCGATGACAGAATCCCCGAAGTCCCCTGCCCGGCGGAAAAAGGCGGCTATGTGTGGCAGAGCAGTGAGCATTTCCACAAGCTGTTCCTCTGCGCCGGCGGCTATACCGTTCAGGCGGACACGGCGGCGGATCCCCACTACGACTCCTGCGGCATCGGACGGATCCACAAAGCAGGAGCACCCGCGCCCCTGTGCCTGTCCGTGCCCTTCCCCACGGAGCCTTCCTACACTGTGGGCATGGACAATCCCGCACCCTTCGCCATCAGCTGCGGAGTGATCCGGGACGGTGAGCAGCACTTCGCTTCCCGTACCGGCACCGTGTACACGATCACGGAACAGCACGGGGATGACAGTCACGCATATACCCGCATGAGATGCACCCTGACCTGCGGTGAGACAGCGGATCTGTCCTGCCGTGTCAGCGCGGACGGCGTGATCCTTACGGCATCCGCTGAAGGAAGAGCTGCCGTCGAGCTGCCCGTCTTCGTCACCGACGGCGAACGGGAGACGGAAATCACAACATCGGAAACCTCCGTCGCCGCCGCATACCGGGGATGGCAGGTTATTTACGATACCGACGGCGTTCTCACCGATACCGGAGTCCTCTTCGGCAACCGGAACGGACGGTACCGCAGATTCACCGCAGAAGGGGACTCCTGCGTCACCGTGACCGTGAGAATCGTACCGGATGAAACCGGAGAATAAGGAGAATCATCATGACACTGACAAGACTTTATCAGCTCGCTCCCGGAAAAGGCAATCCCCGCAACAGCGAAGGAGCTTTCATTACCCTGAAGGACGGACGGATCGCCTTTGTCTGGAGCCGCTACAACGGGGAGAGTGCGGACGACCACGCCTACTGCGAAATTGCCGTGATTACGTCCTCCGATCTGGGTGAAACATGGTCAGAACCCCGCATCATCGCAAAGCCCGATTTTGATAAAAACGAAGACAACTATATGAGCGTATCCCTGATGAGAATGGCAAACGGGGACATCGGCGTGTTCTATCTTGTGAAAACCAAGCCCCTCGCCGCCTGCCTGGTTCTCCGCAGAAGCTCCGACGAGCTGGAAACCCTGGGAGATCCCGTCAGAGTGGTTGCTCCCCACTATCCCGGATACTATGTGGTCAACAACGACCGGGTGATCCGCACGGAAAAGGGACGGCTCCTGACCGCGGCGGCGCTCCATCCCACCTCCCTCGGCTATGTACAGGGGGATCACTTCAGCGGACGGGGGCGTGCGGTCTTCTTCGCATCCGATGACGACGGATACACCTGGTATCAGACCTCGGAGCCCATCAGCCTGCCCTCCATGTCCTATACCGGCACCGGACTGCAGGAACCGGGCATTCTGGAGCTGCCTGGCGGTACCCTGTACGCGTACTTCCGCACCGACCTCGGCAGACAGTATGAGAGCGTGTCCATTGACGGAGGGGAAAACTGGTTCGCACCCCAGCCCTCCCGGTTCACCAGCCCCGACTCCCCCATGCTCATCAAGAAAAATCCCTGCAATAATAAGTATTACGCCCTGTGGAATCCCGCGCCCCTCTATCCCACCCGGGAACTGACGAAAAACCGCTGGACCGGCGGACGGAATCCCTTCGTGATGGCACAGTCCGACGACGGCGTTCATTTCTCCGCTCCCACCATCCTTGAGGACAACCCCGAAGCCGGATTCTGCTACCCCGCCATGCATTTCCTGGATGAAAAGACCGCCCTCATCGCCTACTGCGCCGGCGGCATCGATCCCGCAGACTGGATGACCCTGACGAGAACGGTCATTTCCCGTGTGGATCTCTGAGAGGAAGATATTTCCAGAAAGAAAATTCCGGAAAAAGCGGAACAAAACGCCTCTACCGCGCGTCTTATAGGACAGCCGCATATCGAACGGGCGTAAATTCTGTAAAATCATTGTGAATTTTCCGGGATTATCCGCACAAGTACGGGCGAATGTGGTATGATTATTTTGTACTGCTTTATTTAGTGAAATATCCCCTCATCAGGGGGAAGGAAGGACAATAAAATGAAGAAAAAATTTTTATCCCTCGTGTCTTTGATGCTGGCAGTGGTTATGATTTTCCCTGCTGCGGCTTATGCGAGTGGGACGGATGACACTCAGATCGAAGAGCAGACTCTGGATGCGTTCGAGATCTACAGCGGAGAGGATGTTGTTTCCGGCGAAACCATCGACCTGTACGACGGCGGCACCAAGAACACCGTTACTCTGACCGTTCCCGAAGCATACAAGGATGTTAAGTGGGAATCCAAGAGTCCCGATGTTGCCACTGTTTCCGGCGGCGTTGTTACCGCAAAGGCTGTCTCCGGCGAAGGCGCAAAGACTGCAGACATCATTGCACGCTATGAAGACCCCGAAACCTTTGACATCATCACCAAGGTATGCACCGTCCGTGTTACCCACAGACAGATTCAGGATGTTACCCTGACCGCTGTCAAGAAGGCATATTATGTAGGTGAAACCATCTCCAAGGATAATCTGAAGGTTGTTGCATACTACAACGATGCCCCCTCCACTCCCATCGAAATTACCGACTACACCATCGTGTCTCCAACCGGCGCACTGAAGACCACTGATACCATAGTCAAGATCAAGGCGGAATCCGTGGAAAAGGAAGCGGCTATCACCGTTACCGCAGTTGATGTTACCAGCCTGATCGACAAGATCGAGATCGTAAAGCCCACCCGTACCTCCTACACCGAAGACGATACCATGGAAGGCGTTTACATCAAGGTTACCTACAAGGACAACACCAACCCCTCCTATACCATCACCAACACCGGTGATTCCGCTACCGCCGGCATTTCTCAGTCTCCCGCAGGCGGCACCAAGCTGAAGACCACCGATACCACCCTTACCGTTACTTACGAAGGTAAGACCGCAACCGCCGCTCTGACCGTTGCGGCAAAAACTCCCACTACCGGCGGCACTACCGGCGGCACCACCGGCGATACCACTACCGGTACCATCAAGTACGAACCCGCCGATGCGATTCCGATGGTTTACGAAGTGGGCGAAAAGCTCGACCTTTCCAAGGTTACCAAGTTTATTCTTGTCAATGCGAATGGCTCCACAAACAACAATTATACAACTGCAACGATCAGAGAAAAACTCCAGAACAAATTAACTGCATTTACTACCGTTAGCAATGATACTGATGTAACCCTTACTTTCGTTGTAGGTTCTGGATCTAATGCAGTTACTTACACTCTCGTACTTACCGATATCAAGGTCACCGAAAAGACCGTTGACCCCAACATCGACGATGAAGACGGTCCTTACGAAATCCGCGACGTGGAAATGAAGAAGGACAAGTACGACATCGGCTACGAAATCTCTCTCGACGACATCAAGACCGTTGAAGTAAAATGGACCAAGAACGGCACCGCTTACGACATCGACGGCGATGATCTGGACGACTACGAAGCAGATCCCACCATCGAAGTTCTGGACAAGGACGGCGACACCAAGTCCAAGACATACCGCGACACCATCGAAGAAGATGACGTTCTTACCGACCGCTACGGCGACAAGTACGTTCAGCTCCTCCTCACCTTCGGCGACGAAGAATACGAATTCGACGTTGAAGTAGGCTCCGACCCCGTTCAGTTCATCCACAGAAGCAAGGTAATCACCACCTACGAAGATCTCGAAGACGCTCTGGAAGCTACCCTGGAACAGGACAAGGACGTTGACGAAGAAGATTTTGAGCTTGACAGCGACGTTACCTCCTCCCGCCCCATCACCCTCAAGCTGGGCGAAGATGCGGAACTCGACGATGACTACGAATACGATCCCGCTTATCCCGTTGTCATCGACCTCAACGGCTATACCCTGACCATCCACTCCACTACCGTGGATATGTCCAGAAAGAACGACGGCAACCTGATCATCACCAATTCCTCTAAGACTGCCGGCAAGGTGATCTACGATGACATGGCTGTTACCGTTGCCGTGGAAGAAGACGAAGAACTGGTATTTGAATACGATGCAGATACCCTGCCCGGTCTCCGCGAAGTTTCTGTAACCTGGGGCAAGAACGGTTCCGTAACCTCCAAGCCCAATATGGACAAGAACGGCACCATCGAAGCAGGCGCAGGCACCATCATCACCTTCACCATCAAGCCCACCACCGGCTACCAGCTGGATACCCTCAAGGCTGACGGCAAGACCGTCGGAACTTCCGATTACACCAAGTCCACCTCCGGCACCATCACCTATAAGTATACCGTGGGCAAGGACGACGGCGAAATCAGCGTAACCTTCAAGGAAATCAAGGTGGAAAAGCCCGAATGGGACAACCCCTTCACCGATGTACGCAGCACCGCTTCCTACTACGATGCAGTTGAATTCGTATGCGAAAACGAGCTGTTCAACGGTACCTCCACCACTACCTTCTCTCCCACCAAGACCATGAACCGCGCAATGTTCGTAACCGTTCTCGGCCGTCTGGCAGGTGTGGATACCTCCAGATACACCAAGTCCAGCTTCATTGACGTTCCCCTCAATTCCTCTACCTCCTGGTACGCTCCCTACGTGGAATGGGCAAACCAGAACGGTATCATTCAGGGCTACGGCAACGGCAAGTTCGGTCCCATGGATGAAATCACTCACCAGCAGATGTACACCATCGTATATCGCTACGCTGTGTTTGTAGAAAACATCCGCTTCAGCACCAACGGCACCACCATCACTGTGTCCGATAAGAACGAAATCGACTCCTATGCAGTAGACGGCGTCAAGTTCGCTACCGCAAACGATATGCTGGTTACCTCCGGCGGCAAGATCACCCCCAAGGGCGACGCACTCCGCTGGGAACTTGCAACCGTTCTCAAGGCATTCTGTGAAAACGTGCTCGGCTGGGAAAAGGCTGAATAATTCCCTCATACAATAACGGATCCCGTGATTTCCGAAAATGGAGATCACGGGATTTTTCTATTTCCGGAATCCGATGCCGTCCGTGAGAAGGGTGCAGTTCCGGGACATATCATACAGAGCGCGGTCACGCTTCTTCTCACCGGAGTTGTCGAATTTCAGATCGTAAACCGGCTTCCCGTCATCCAGAACCGTAAAATACAGAGCACCGCCCGTGGGATCCGCTCCCGATAATGCCATCTCCAGCGCATCTTCCGTCAGACGGCGCGCTTTTTCGTCCGGTTCCCCGAAGACGGAAAAACAGCCGTCCCCGAAATAGGCTGTCACTTCCGCAGCCGTGTCCGGAAAACGTGGGTCATCCATGCGCGTGAGAACCACCGAGCAGATTCCCACCCGCCCGGCCATGCCCACATCCGGATAGGACGACGATACCGCACGGATCAGATACTCCCGGTCTGCTGGGGACAGATCAGCCCCGGACACCGGCACGGCAAAAAGAAGAACGGCAAGCATAACAATCATAAATCTGCGCATCATAACCTCCATACAGCGGCTTCGCCTGAATGAAAAAACAAAAAACAATAACAAAAAACAATAAAGAATAAATCAGCCCATCCTCCACGGCGCGCGTGAGCCCGGATATGAAACAACCCAAGTTACTATATCTCGCAATCGCTCCACGGCGCGGGCGAATAGGGTCTCGGAGGTCCCTATGAGCTCGCGTACGATATTCTGATGGTCTGCAAGTGAATGATGGCTATGCACCCTGAGCTGCAATCCGCACTTGTATCCGTAGTGAGAATGCTGACAATCACAACCGCACGCCGTCCATAAAAATCCCCCTGAAGCTGACCTGATCATATCAGTGCACTCCATGCAGTGCGCCAAAACTCCGCCAGCCGGAAGTTTTTTGCCAGGCTTTTTTTCAAAAAAGCCGCGTACCTCCCCGAAATGTTCGCTCCGCAGATGCTTCCCCACTGCCCTCATTCTCCCCCGCAGACCAAAAAAATAAACAGCCCCCCGGGAAACGGAGAGCTGTCAGTTTATGTAAGTGCGGGAGAATTACTTGATGATTTCGCCGTAGCATTCGCCGAATGCGCATGCAGCGTTGGATTCGTCGGTGTCGATGTGCATAGCAGCAGCAAACTTGGGGCTTACGCGGACAACAACGTCGCCGAGGATGAGGCTTCTGCCGTTGGAGTCGATCTTAACGGAAACGATTTCCTTGTCAGCAACGCCTGCAGCTTCAGCATCAGCGGGAGTGAAGTGGATGTGACGCTTTGCAGCGATAACGCCTTCAGCGATTTCAACTTCACCTGCGGGGCCAACGAGCTTGCACGCGCCGGAACCTGCAACGTCACCGGATTCACGAACGGGAGCGTTTACGCCGAGGGTACGTGCGTCGGTGAGGGAGATTTCAACCTGAGTAGCAGGACGGGCGGGACCGAGGATGATTACATTGGGAATGGACTTCTTGGGGCCTACAACGGTAACTCTTTCTTCGCAAGCGAACTGACCGGGCTGGGACAGATCCTTCTTATGGGTCAGGGTAGCGCCTTCACCGAAGAGAACCTTGATGTGTTCTTCGGAAAGATGTACGTGACGGGCGCTGGTTTCAACTAATACTTTTGCCATTGGTGTGTACCTCCAATATGATAATTTTCGATAATATTATAGCACCGATCGAGTGCTATTGTCAAGGATTTTGGGATTTTTCGAGGATCATCTCAATGATCTCCGCGATATCCTCATATACGCCCTCGGCTGCCTCCCTGATTTCTTTCCGTGCATTCGCCACAGCGCATCCGTGGAACCGGGAGATCATGGCAATATCGTTCATTTCGTCCCCTGCGCAGTAGACATTGTCCTCCGGTACGCCCATGGCAGCGGCGTATCTTGCCACGCCCTCACCTTTGTCGATGCCTCTGGGGGGGAAGTCCACTGCGGTGCCGTTCTGCAGGGGAGTCACGATATGCCCGAACCGCTCCTTCACCCGTGCGGCGCATTCTGCGGCGGCTTCCTTGCTGCTGCATCCGGTATTGAGCATACTGAAATCGTGGATCGCGAAGGTATAATCCATGGGAAGGCAGGAGCGTCCGCCCTTCGGATGATGGGGATGGAAGGTATAGTGGGTCTTGAAGACGGAGCATCCCAGCCAGCTGTCGTAGTCGCGCATCATTTCCGAAATCTCGCAGATGATGTTCTCGGCGTTGGGTGCTCTGTAGTCGGCGGTGACCCTGCCTTCGGTATTGATGGTCATCCCGCCGTTGAACGGCATGATGAAGTCAAACTCCACGCCGTGGTCAACGAGGGTATTATACATATAATAATCCCGTCCGGTTACTACCCCGAACAGATTCCCGGCTTTCCGGAATCGTTCGATGGCTTCCCGGTTCCGCTGGGATACACCGCCCCGGCTCAGGGTTCCGTCGTAATCGGTTGCTAAGATGTACATAGTGATTTTGTTCTCCTGTTTTTTTAGGGTAGAGAGGAACGGTCGCTTTCTTGAAAGAAAGCGACGCAAAGAACTTTCGGCTGACGAGGTGTTGTGCGCTGACGGGGAGTGAGGGGATATGGTTGAGTCAGTGTCAGGGGGATTTTTTTATGGACGGCGTGCGGTTGTGATTGGTTGCATTCTCACTACGGATGCAATTGCGGATTGCACTTTAGGGTGCGATGACATCAGGTGCGTACCAATGCATCAGAAAACCGTACGCGAGTTCGCAGGGGCCACCGAGACCCTGCTCACCGTAGCAGTAGAGCAATTGCAGGATATAGTAACTTGGGTTGTTTCTGATCCGGGCTCACGCGCGCCGTGGAGTTTGTGCTGATTTATTCTTTATTATTTATTCTTTTTTCTTTATTCTTTTAGCCGCAGGCGCTTACCGTATCATCCGTACTGTTCCGTCGGAGGAGCTGGCCAGTCTCTGCACTTCCTCGGCGGATGCCATCAGGACATCCCCGTGAACGGAGTGCTTCAGGGCGTTGGCTGCCGATGCAAACTCGATGGTATCCTGCAGGCTTCTGCCCAGTCTGGTGCAGTAAATCAGTCCTGCCGACAGTGCATCTCCTCCGCCTACGCGGTCAACGATGTGGACGCGGTATTCCTTTGACTTGACAAATTCCCCGGTCACGCTGTCGTACATGACGGCGGACACCGTATTGTCGTCCGAGGAATGGCTCTGGCGCAGGGTCAGCACCACCCGTCCGATTTCATAGGTTTCGCACAGCTTTCTGGCAATATCGTACAGTTTGTCATCGCCGGTTTTGTCGGATTTCACACCCAGCAGAAGATCCGCGTGTTCCTCGTTTGCCACAAGGGTACAGAGTCCCCGGATCAGCTTCCGCATGGCAGCCCCGGCAATATCGGGAGTCCACAGGGTGGGGCGGTAGTTGATGTCGCAGAACACAGGGATTTTCTTTGCACGGCACACAGTGAGGGCATCCTCCACGATTCCGGGCAGGGTTTCCCCGATGGCGGGGGTGATCCCGGTGAAGAAGAAGGCATCGGTACCCTCGAGGATGGCATCCCAGTCGAAGTCCCCGGGCTGAGCTTCGGAGATCGCGGAGCCCTTCCGGTCGTAGATCACCTTGGACGGACGGAGGGACGCGCCTTTTTCCAGATAGAACACGCCCATCCGGCTGCCGCCCCGGACAACCTTCGACACATCCATCCCGAAGGAGCGCATCCAGCGGAGGCAGGCATCGGCGATTTCGTTTTCCGGCATCTTGGACACCCAGCGGACGTCTTCCCCGAAATTGGCGAGAGCCGCGCCCACATTGGACTCCGCACCGCCGAATACGATATCGAAGGATTGTGCCTGGGCAATGCGGTATGCGCCGGGCGGGCTGAGCCGCAGCATGGTTTCACCGAAACAGGTTATCATAGTATGCTCCTTTACTTTTTCAGACCGAATTTCACAAAGGCGTACCGATCCGTGTATCCGCGGCATTCCCGTCCGTTCCATTCCTTTTCAAAGGAGAAGGTACCGGGGCCTACGCCGTAGGGTTCGGGATCACGGCGGTGGTGGGGACCCATGGCATTCCGCATGGAATTGCACATGGTGACGGAAATCTCGTTCTTTCCTTCTTTGAGGTATGCGGCAAGATCCAGAGTGCGGTTCCACATAATCTTTCCGGCAGGGGTGCCGTTGACGGATACTTCAGCGGTTGCAAACCGTCCGGTGAGAGCGAGGACAGTGGGCTTGCCTTCTGCGTAGTCGTAATCAAATGCCGTAGCCAGCTTGCCGCCGTAGAAGGGGAAGCCGCCCCGGACAACGTCTCTTGCGGGAACAACCGCCGGTTGAGCCACCAGATCAAAGGTGCCGTCATACAGCGTGGAGAATCTGGGACCGTCGGAGAAGATGCCGCTGCACCGCACCGCGAAGTCGCCGATCAGATACATGGGCTCGATTTCCACGTCAAATACCAGACAGTTGCGGAGGGATTCGGACACGCCGCCGTAGAGGACGTAGTACACGTAATCCCGCTGGTGATGGTTCACTTCCACGATGATTTCGTTGATGCCGGGCTTGGTCAGGTGGGCGATTTCAGCCGATGCGAAGGATTTGTCGAACCACCAGTCCGCGTTGTCGGGGATGATTTCGGTGCCGTTGACGGTGACACGCTGATACATGGGCTCCAGCACAGCCTTGAGGGTGGAAGGTGTATAATCCAGGTTGAAGGTGAACTTCATGGAAACCACGCCGTCGTACCGCTGACGGAGCAGATTGTCCTTGATGCCGTATACGGAGAGAGGCTCGTCATAATTCACGCCGTCGGTGGAAAGAGCCGCAGTGTCGAGGGTAATCACGTTCACGGGCTTTTCCGTCAGGCGTACCGTGTTGGGAACGGGAATGAACTTGTCCGGCAGGGGAGCTGTCTTCGCGGTCATGGCGGGAACATCCTCACCGCAGACCAGGACGTGGGATTCGGAATCCCGGAAGATCATGCACGCCGTGGTTCTGTCCTCATCGCGGGACAGGGCGAGGGGCTTGTATTCCAGTGTGTGCATATCCAGCTCCGCCCAGTTTCCTTCGGGAAGGCTGACGCGCACGTTATCGAATTCCCTGCCGCTGATGTTGGTGATGTACACGAGGCGTTCGCCGCCATCCAGCAGACGGGTCATTTTTCTCAGCTCGGGGATATTCTTTCCGTCCTTGGTGATAACCGCATCCCGGCAGTCAAGGAGGCTCTCACGCTTTCCGCAGTCCTTCAGCCAGTCCAGACGACCGCACGCGGGATTGCCCGCAATATAGGCGGGAACGGTGTCAAAGAGGATGATTCGTCCGCCCTGATCCCGGAGAGTTTCCAGAAGAGATACGGTATTTTCATCAAGGGAGTATGTAAACGGAACCACCACGGTGTCGTAGGTGCACTGACCCACGGTAATTCTGCCGTTTTCCACGGAGGCCATCCGCTCCATCATCCACTCGTCGCCGTAGTGGTAGGGAATCTGATTCTGGCCAAGGAACCGGGACAGCTCAAAGAATTTGCCTTCGATCTCGCCGAGGGAGTCGGTGTTCTTCTTGTATCTGCAGTAGGCGCCGTGGATGGGATGGATCACCAGAACGGGTGCGTATTCCTGTCCCTGAGCCAGTGCCGCGCCAAGATTGTTGTAGTAGTTGTTGAAATCCGCCAGCTCGCTCTGCCACGGATTGTGTTCGGAGTAGTGGAGGGGATAGTCGCGCTTTCTCTGACCCCGTTCGGAGTAGGGATAGAGATGCTGGCACATCAGATTCACGCCGCCCGCATACTGTACATCCGCGATCCGCTTCAGTTCGTTGGGGGACACGTCCCATCCGCAGCAGGCGAACATCTCGGACAGCGCCTTTTTCTTGCCCAGCTGTGCACAGGCGGATCCCAGCTGTTTGAAGGAGATATCATCCTGCACGCCGCGTCCCAGATAGTCCACACCGGGGATGGTTTCGTATTCATAGAAGGGCATACATCCGCCGATGCACATCATCTGACCGCCCAGAGAGGATTCCTCCACGGCGTGACCGGTCAGGGAAACCCCGTTTGCGAGGCACCAGTCGTAAACCTTCTTGACCCAGTTGCTGATGAACAGCTTATGGATCAGGTAGTAGTAGTCGTAGCGGAACTTGTCCGCGCCGTCGAAGTCGAAGAATACGGCCGGGAGTTTATCGAAGATGGAATATCCGTACGCCTTCCCGAATTCTGCAGGAAGGGTATTGGACCAGGGATTGCCCCAGCGGTAGTACTGGGGTTCGTCGGTGAAGAATCCGGGCATGGCGCCGTCGGCTGAAAATTCACCGGCGGGCACGCGCTTTTTATATTCCTCGTGGGTAGCCGCGATGAACTTGTCGGTGATCTCCCCGTCCAGGGTGTCCACGTAGCTTTCGTCGTACCGCTTATAGAGGATGAGGTATTCGTCCTCTCCGCAGTCCGCTGTTACGTAGATGAAGGTGCCGTCGGCGTTCTTTCTGTAGACGGCGATGATATCCTCCATGGATTCGGGATACGCGCCGGTTTTCTGCTCGATGGCGAGGGCGAAGTTTGCCTTATCCTTCAGAAGCTCTCCGCCTGCAAAACCGGAGGGCCATCCGTTTTCGTCGTAGGACCA
>JAFQWY010000182.1 GCA_017407225.1 Clostridia bacterium
GAGGTACGTTCCACGCCGATGTTGCGGTAGCAGTCCATACCGGTACCTGCGGGAATCAGGCGGCCGATGAGCACGTTTTCCTTGAGAGCCAGCAGATGGTCGATCTTGCCCTTGATTGCGGCTTCGGTAAGAACCTTGGTGGTTTCCTGGAAGGAAGCAGCGGACAGGAAGGATTCGGTCAGGAGCGCTGCCTTGGTGATACCCAGGAGAACGGGCTTACCGACAGCTTCGCAGAGTTCGATTTCACCTGCAGCCTTGCGCGCCGCGATTTCTTCGTTGGCAGCAAGGTATTCGCTGAGGTTGACGGTGGAGCCGGAGAGCATACCGGTGTCGCCTTCCTCTTCGATTTCGATCTTTCTGGTCATCTGACGAGCGATAACTTCGATATGCTTGTCGTTGATGTTGATACCCTGGCTGCGGTAAACCTTCTGAACTTCCAGGAGGATGTAGTCATAAACCGCGTCGATGCCGTTGATGCGGAGGATATCCGCAGGGTTCTTGTCGCCTTCGGTGAGAGCCGCGCCGGGGTAAACGTGCTGGCCGTCTTCCACAACGATGTTGGTACCGAATGCGATGGGATATACGATATCTTCACCGCCGTCATCGGGAGTGATGATAATATTGTGAGTTCTCTTTACCAGTTCGATGCGAACGGAGCCTGCGCATTCCGCAACGATCGCGGTCTTCTTGGGCTTTCTCGCTTCGAACAGTTCTTCAACTCGGGGAAGACCCTGAGTAATGTTGGCAGCAGCGACACCACCGGTATGGAAGGTACGCATGGTAAGCTGGGTACCGGGTTCACCGATGGACTGAGCCGCGATGATACCGACAGATTCACCGACGTTGACGGGTCTGTCGTTTGCAAGGTCTGCGCCGTAGCAGTGTGCGCACACACCGTAACGGGAGCGGCACTGGAGAACGGTACGGATATGAACGGATTCGATGCCAGCATCCACGATTGCCTTAGCCTGAGCATCGGAGATCATGGTGTTGTCTTCCACGAGGACTTCGCCGGTTTCGGGATGAACCACATCGCCGATGACGTAGCGTCCTACGAGACGGTCCTTGAGAGGTTCGACAACGGTATGGTCCTGATTGATTGCGGAAACCACGATACCGTGAGTTGCGCCGCAGTCGTCTTCACGGATGATTACATCCTGTGCAACGTCAACCAGACGTCTGGTCAGGTAACCGGAGTCGGCGGTCTTCAGCGCGGTGTCGGACAGGGACTTACGCGCACCCTTTGCAGCCATGAAGTATTCCAGAATGGAAAGACCTTCACGGAAGTTGGACTTGATCGGGATTTCAATGGTACGGCCGTTGGTCGCGAACATCAGACCACGCATACCTGCCAGCTGACGCATCTGAGTCATGGAGCCTCGGGCACCGGAGTCAGACATCATCTTGATGGGGTTGTAGCGGTCGAAGTTTGCCTGAAGAGCAGCGACAACGGAGTCGGTGGTTTCATTCCACAGCTTGACAACCGCATTGTAGCGTTCTTCTTCGGTGAGAAGACCGCGTCTGTACTGCTTGCGGATTTCGTCCACGTTCTTTTCCGCCTGGGAAATGAGCGCGTACTTTTCCTTGGGGATGGTCATATCGGCCACGGAGATGGAGATGGAGCCTCTGGTGGAGTACTTATAACCCATCGCCTTGATTTCGTCCAGCACTGCGGCAGTGGTAGCGAAACCGTGGCAGCGGATGCATCGGTCAACGATGTCGCCCAGCTTACCGGAGCTGGTGACGAAGTCAACTTCCAGCTTGAATTCGTTTCCGGGAACGGAGCGGTCAACGTAGCCCAGATCCTGAGGGATTGCACGGTTGAAGATGAACCGGCCGAGGGTACCCTTGACTCTGCCGACCCGTTCTTCGCCGTCGATAATCTTCTTTACACGGATTTCGATGGGAGCATGGAGGCCGAGGAGACCGTTTTCGTAAGCCATAACCGCTTCGTTGAAGTCGCGGTAGCACTTGGGATGATCGGGATCGCCGGTATCGCCGGGTTCGCCGGGCTTATCGAGAGTCAGGTAGAAGGAACCGAGGACCATGTCCTGGGAAGGAACCGCAATGGCACGTCCGTCAACGGGCTTGAGGAGGTTGTTGGCGGAGAGCATGAGGAAGCGTGCTTCTGCCTGAGCTTCTGCGGAAAGGGGAACGTGTACGGGCATCTGGTCGCCGTCGAAGTCCGCGTTGAACGCCTTACAAACCAGCGGATGCAGCTTGATTGCCTTACCTTCTACCAGAACCGGTTCAAACGCCTGAATGGACAGACGGTGAAGGGTCGGTGCACGGTTGAGCAGGACGGGGTGGGACTTGATGACATTTTCCAGAGCATCCCATACATCGGGATTGACCTTATCGACCTTCTTCTTGGCTTCCTTGATGTTGGCAGCCTTGCCGGTTTCAACGAGGCGCTTCATCACGAAGGGCTTGAACAGTTCCAGAGCCATTTCCTTGGGGAGACCGCACTGGTAGATCTTCAGGTCGGGACCTACGACGATAACGGAACGGCCGGAGTAGTCAACACGCTTACCCAGCAGGTTCTGACGGAAACGGCCCTGCTTACCGCGGAGCATTTCGGAGAGAGACTTGAGGGGACGGTTGGAGGGACCGGTCACGGGCTTGCCGCGGCGGCCGTTATCGATGAGAGCGTCGACAGCTTCCTGGAGCATAAGCTTTTCGTTGCGGACGATGATATCCGGAGCGTGCAGCTCGATGAGGCGCTGGAGACGGTTGTTTCTGTTGATTACGCGGCGGTACAGGTCGTTCAGGTCGGAGGTAGCAAAGCGGCCGCCGTCCAGCTGTACCATGGGACGGATATCCGGAGGAATAACCGGAACCACATCGAGAACCATCCATTCGGGCTTATTGCCGGACTTGCGGAAAGCTTCCACAACTTCCAGTCTCTTGATGATTCTGGTTTTCTTCTGACCGCTGGCTTTTTCCAGTTCAGCCTTGAGCTGTTCGGAGAGTTCTTCGATGTTCAGTTCGGCCAGCAGTTCCTTGACCGCCTGAGCACCCATGCCAACGCGGAAATCGTTTTCGTAAGCTTCTCTTGCCGCCTTGTATTCCCGTTCGGTCAGCATCTGGTACTTGGCCAGATCGGACTTGCCGGGATCCAGAACGATATAGGAAGCGAAGTAGAGGACTTTTTCAAGCAGTCTGGGGGAAATATCCAGGAGCAGACCCATACGGGAAGGAATCGCGCGGAAGTACCAGATATGGGACACGGGCGCCGCCAGTTCGATGTGACCCATCCGTTCGCGGCGAACCTTCTTCTGGGTGACTTCAACGCCGCACTTTTCGCAGACCTTACCCTTGTAGCGGATGCGCTTGTACTTGCCGCAGAGGCACTCCCAGTCCTTGGTGGGACCGAAGATTCTCTCGCAGTAAAGGCCGTCACGTTCTGCTTTCAGAGTACGGTAGTTGATCGTTTCCGGCTTTTTTACTTCGCCGTACGACCAGCTTCGGATCATTTCCGGAGACGCCAGACCTATTTTGATAGATTCAAATACATTGCGTTCCATCAGCAGTATACCTTCTTAATATATATTGATCCGGTATCGGTTACCGGGTAGATGTTTGATTCGTCACAGGGAAGGACGGATATTAAAATCCGTCTTCCATGTCATAGAAATCGCCGCCGCTTGCTTCCGCAGCACGGAGCATATCATCATCGGGCTCTTCATCGCCGAAGTTTTCTTCGGTGAAGGAGTTCATGATATCATCCGTAGCAACGGTTTCGCCGATATCGTCTTCGGTGATTTCGTCATTGCTGTCGGATACGATGTTGGGAGTTTCCAGATCTTCGTCGCCGATGGATTCCAGAGGAACTTCCACTTCATCCTGGTCAAGAATCTTGATATCCAGACCCAGTGCCTGCAGTTCCTTGACAAGAACCTTGAATGCTTCGGGGATACCGGGAGTGGGGATGTTCTGGCCCTTGACGATGGCTTCGTAGGTTCTTACACGGCCGATGGTATCGTCGGACTTGACGGTAAGGATTTCCTGAAGGGTGTATGCTGCGCCGTATGCTTCCAGTGCCCATACTTCCATTTCACCGAAACGCTGACCGCCGAACTGCGCCTTACCGCCCAGAGGCTGCTGGGTAACAAGGGAGTAGGGACCGGTGGAACGTGCGTGAATCTTATCGTCAACCAGATGGTGAAGTTTCAGGTAGTACATGATACCAACGGTAACCGGGTTATCGAAGGGTACGCCGGTACGTCCGTCGTAGAGGATGGTCTTGCCGTCAACGATCTTCAGGCGGCCTTCCTGCCGGAGAGCTTCCAGATGAGCCGCGTCGTTCCGTTCTTCGCCTTCGATGGGACGGAGGTCGCGGATACCGGTAGCGGGATCGATGGTTTCTTCAAAGAGGTTTTTGCCGGTGGTATTTTCATTGGGCATCACATCGCGGTCCAGACCTGCCAGCTTGAGGCATTCGGAGATGTCCGCTTCGGTTGCGCCGTCGAATACGGGGGTCATGATCTTCCAGCCCAGCTTCTTAGCGGCGATACCCAGGTGTACTTCAAGCACCTGACCGATGTTCATTCGGGAAGGTACGCCCAGAGGGTTGAGGACGATGTCCAGGGGAGTACCGTCGGGCAGGAAGGGCATATCTTCGGGGGGCAGGATACGGGATACGACACCCTTGTTGCCGTGACGGCCCGCCA
>JAFQWY010000183.1 GCA_017407225.1 Clostridia bacterium
GCAAAGTCTTCCAGAACGGGAATGGTACGGAGCGCACGGAAAATACCGCCGATGCCAAGGGTGTCAGCGATGGTCTGACGGAGGCCGTACTTCTTGGGCACTTCAAAGTCGGTTACGGTGCAGGGCTCGTAAAGACCTACCTGAATGGCGTCAACGACAAAGTTTGCGCCGCGGAGCGCTTCCTTGCGGTTTTCAACGCCCAGATACTTCTTGATCTTTGCTCTGCTTTCGTTGATGTTGCGGTTGAGTGCGTCAACCATAATGTAGGATTCTTCCAGACGTTCCGGATCGATGTCATACAGAGCGATTTCGAAGTTCTGGAGAGCGGGGGTCAGCATGCAGTCGCCCAGTACGTTCTTGGCGAATACAGTGGAGCCGGCACCCATAAATGTGATCTTGCCCATGGTAATCTCCTTTTGGCTATAAATTTTTTCTTTATTGTACCATAGTTATTCCGGAAAAGCAAGCATAATTTCATCATAAAGTCCAAAAACAGCTGTATCGTAAGACAAATTCCATGATACAGCTGCTGTTTTTCATTCAGAACACTCTGATCTGCTATAATATTATTTTGTGGCTTTATTTGAATCCGCAGTGCTTTTTCCTGCAATTTTCACAAGCTTATCGGTATTTTCAATCAGCTGACCGTAACCGTAAAGCACAAAGGAAGAAACCCAGGAAATCAGTGCGCCTATTACAGCGATAAGGAATCCGGTTAAAATCAGATCTTCATCTATGCTGATTACACTGAATCCCCATATGATTGATCCGATAATACCGATCCATGCCACAGCCTGAGCTAAAAATTTAATTTTTGCAGCAATATTCCCATACATTCCTGTCGTTTCAGAAGAAGTTACCGAAGTATTACTGTTATTAGTATCAGGATTAGAAACTACTTGTTTTTTCAGATACTCAAGAACACTGCCAGCTTTATTTTCGATAATCATATCAGATATAATTGTAGATTTTCCGAAACGTCTGTCTCAGCTTCGGCTGGCAAAAGGAGTGTCCGCACGGGAGATGAGTCTCGCACTGGGACAAAACGAAAACTATATCAATAACATTGAGAACAGTAAGACGCTGCCTTCAATGAATTCTTTTATGTATATCTGCGAATATCTGGATATCACACCACTGGATTTTTTCAATTTTGATGCCCCCAATCCCACAAAATCGGACGAACTGATGCGGGAAATCAACAGGCTGAACGCCCACCAGATCGAACTCATCGAAAATATCGTCCGCGAATTCAGAAAATCCAAATAACCACTGCTGATCCCTGTGTGATCGGCTTTTTCTTTGCCGTTTTCATGAAATTTTCACAAACGCATTGCAATTCCCGGTATTTTTTACTATAATGGGATTAACCAAATCCTGCAGGAAAGGATTATGAATATGAACCGACTTCAACAGAATATCGAAGAAGCCGTCACCGCACTGACCGAGCGCCCCATGCTTGCCGCAGATGCGGAACGGATTCTGATCGCACATGATCTGATGCAGGGGGATCTCTCCAAACCCCAGCCCGTGCGCTTTGCCGATGCCGTATCCGCCATTCTGGACCGGGTTTCCGTACCGCTGGAAGACTGGGATCTCATTGCGGGCCGTTCGGTGCAGCGTGAGCTGACAGAAGATGAGGAGCTTCTCTTCCGGGAGCTGCTGAAGAATCCGCGCTCTCCTTTCCGCGGTTCCATTCTCGGCTCCGGACACTGCTCCTACGACTGGGAAATGATCATGGAAAACGGTCTGCCGGGACTGATTGAAAAAGCCCGGGTTTCCATGGAAACCAAAACCGACGACGGACGGAAGCTGTTTCTCGCTTCCCTCATCCGGGTATACGAATCCATTCAGCGGTACATTCTCCGCTATGCCGATGCCGCACAGCAGCGCGGTATGTCGGATCTCGCCGCAACTCTCCGCAAATCTGCCCTTGAAAAGCCGTCGGATTTCCGCACCGGTCTGCAGCTCTGCTGGATCATCACCCTCATCGACTGCTCCTACATCACCGCCAATCCCACACTGACTCTGGGACGCATGGACAAACTGCTGTACCCGCTGTACAAGGCGGATCTCGCTGCGGGACGGCTCACCCGGGAAGAAGCGGCGGATCTCATCACCGACTACTACTGCAAGCACAATCTGAACATGGGACGGGGCGAGCATCAGGTGGGAGACAGCTCCAATTCCTCCACCTTTGAGCGGATTTTCAACTTCGATGCGCCTCAGTATCTCCTGCTGGGCGGCACGGATATCGACGGAAACTACACCGTCAACGATCTGACCGGACTTTTTGCAGAATGCATTCAGCCCCAGTTCAAGAATCCCGTGGTGGTCTTCTACTACGCCCCCGGCATGAACACGGCATATCCCGATCTGTGGCATACCCTTACGGGAAAAGCACTGCAGTCGTCCTCGCTGATGTTCTATAATGATGCAAACATCAAGAAAACCTACCGTGGTCTCGGTCTGCCCGAGGAGGATTTCCAGAATTACCACCACTTCGGCTGCAACTGGCCGTCCCCCGGCTCCCACAGCTTCTGGATGAACGGCGCACCTTCCGCTGTCCACTATCATGCCTTTGAATCTCCAGAGGAAGAAAACGAAGTCCGGAACACCTACATCCGCACTCCCGGCAAAGGCTGGCCGGATATCTTCATCAATTTTCTGAAATCTCACCGGGACGATCCGGATCTGAATATCGACACCATTTATGCAGAATACCGCACTTTCATGGACGACTTCATCTCACAGAAGCTGGAGCACGGCATCCGGGAGCTTCGGGTACGACGCAGAAAACCATGGGCGGTCATCAATTTCACCGACCTGTTCACCGAAAGCTCCGTTGATCTGGGTGAGTGCTTCTCCGCATCCGCCAAGTATCACTTCACCCTCCAGTCCTTCCAGATGTTCGGCACCCTCTGCGACTGCTTCACCGTTGTGGATGCCCTCTGCTTCCGTGACAAAAAGATCACGGTCGGTGAAATGCTGGATGCCATTGAAGCTAATTTCGAAGGATATGAGCAGATTCTCGCCATGTGCCGCAGTGTACCAAAATACGGCAGTGACGATGCGTTCTCCAATGCTCACGTCAGACGGCTGGCGGAAATGATGGCGGAGATCACCCGGGAACGGGGCAGGAAGTACCTTGCGTCCGACGGATATTTCATGGTTCCCTGCATCCAGAGCGATACATGGCATCTGAAAAACGGCATCAAATACGGTGCAACTCCCGACGGACGTCTTGCCGGAACCGCATTCACCCAGAATTCCCGTCCAGCCAACGGATCCTGCACCAACGGTCTGACCGCGATGTTCAACTCCATGCTGAATATCCCGGACAACGGCTATCTGTCCGGCGCCCTGAATCTGGACGTGGATCCCAAGCAGTTTGAAGGCGAAGCGGGTCACGCCATGTTCGCGGCCATGCTGGCGGTTTACTTCAACCGGGGCGGTCTGCACGCACAGGTCACCTCCGTGGGCGTGGACGATCTCCTGGATGCCCAGCAGAATCCCCACCTCCACCGGGATCTGAGAGTCCGCATCACCGGCTACAGCGGCGTGTTTGTGGATATCACGAAAACCCTCCAGGACGATATTATCGAACGATTGAAATAAGGAAAGTTGGAAAATCAATGGAAAATTATCAGATATTTATTAGCTACAGAAGAGACGGAGGCTCAGACCTTGCTGGTAGAATTGCTGATCGTCTAAAACAGATGGGATATTCGGTGTTTTTCGATGTTGAATCAATGCGTTCAGGCCTTTTCAACACACAGATTCTGACTGCAATAACAAATGCATCAGATTTTCTTCTTATTCTCCCTCCCGATGGATTAGAACGTTGTTCTGATCCAAATGATTGGGTACGACAGGAACTGGCTCATGCACTCAAACAGCAAAAGAATATTATCCCGATAATGATGCGCAATTTTTCTTTTCCTCAGATTCTTCCCACAGACATCGAGAAAATCCGCTATATGGAAGGAATCTCTGCCTCCACTGAGTATTTTGATGCAGTGATTGACAGAATCACTACCTTGCTGAAATCCAAGCCCGGACGTACTGTCACCCCCTCAGGCACTGCAAATAGCAGGATCAAAATTCCTCTTTTTTTACAAGTTCAAAAAAACACTTTCTTAACCAGAGCCTTAAAAATCTCAGAGCGTGTGAATATAAACTACAATAACCTGGAACTGCAGAAACAGTATATTTCTTCTTTGTCTTTGACAGAATACCTGGCACGGCAAAAAGAGGTTTTTGAATCACCGGCATTCAAAGAACTCAATGCTGTCTTTAATGAAAAAGAAGAAACTGCTGCTTATGAGTTTCTAAAGGAAATGTATTCTGATTATAATAAAACAATAAACAAGCAAATCTATATATTGTTTTCAAGATTCGGAATTCCTGCCAACACCACTCTATTGACTATGTATGTCGGTTTTCCTCATATGATCTCAAGTTATTGTGATTACCTTCTTTCACAGAAGCCGCGTTTTTATGAAGTCAGATTAATTGAATTATGTTGGTTGTTTGACGAATTCGATCTCCCAAATTTATCATTGGAAACCTGGCACATTCTGGATAAAAGATTCCTTGACTATATGTTCAGAGGCTCTGCTTACCAATGGGAAATCAAAGAGTATTATGGCGATGCCTATTCCAACAGCAAGCAAAGAGTAAAAGAATATGATATTTTAAGCGAAGTTTCTTATTCACTGTCTTGCCTCATAGAGAACTACTCCTCCCTCCCTCTTGATCAAGTCGTACTTGATATCTCACTGTATCTCACTGCTGTAATGTATCTGTTCTCACTCACTGTCCCCAAGCCCGCCATGACAAAACGTGTACGTAAATTCATGTTAATGAATTATAAATTCATTCAGAAAAATAAACCTGAATTATTACCCCATTTGGAACCGTCTTTTGAAACTGTGTTTAAAGCACTTAAATAATTAAACATTACTGCTTCACGCGAGGATTTACACATGAACAACATTACTCTGAAAAACGGACTCTCCGTATCCCCCGTATGTCTGGGCGCCATGATGTTCGGCTCCACCACATCCAAAGAGGACTCTTACGCCATCCTTGATGCTTTCCTGGATCTGGGCGGCAACTTCATCGACACCTCCAACAACTATGCCCACTGGATCGGCACCGGCGACGAAAGCGAAACCCTGCTCGGCCAGTGGATGCACGACCGGGGCTGCCGCGACAAGGTCATCATCGGCACCAAGGTGGGCTTTGACCGCAAGGGCATCGGCGCAGGCCTGAAGAAGGAACAGATCGAATACTGGTGCGACGAAAGTCTCCGCAAGCTGCAGACCGACTACATCGACCTGTATTACGCACACACCGACGATGCGGATACTCCCATGGAAGAAACCATAGAAGCCTTCGAGTCCCTGGTGAAAAAGGGCAAGGTCCGTCATCTGGGCGGAAGCAACTACGACACATGGCGCTTTACCGAATTCAACTTCACCGCCCGTGACAAGGGCTGCACACCCTACACCGTAATGCAGCAGCGGTTCTCCTATCTGGACTGCCGTCTGGATCTGAAGCCCAACTACATCTTCAACGAAAACGTGGGCCGCGAACGTCTGCGCTATCTGGAAGACAAGGACATTCCGCTGGTGGCATATTCCTGCCTGCTCCGGGGTGCCTACGAAGATGCTTCCCGTATTCCCTCCAACTACATCGGCGGTGCACGGTACGACACCCTCGTGAACATGGCGAAAGAAAAGGGCGTGTCCGGAAGTGCGCTGGCTGTTGCATGGATGTGCAATGCCCACCGCATGAAGGGATTCCCCCGTGTGATTCCGCTGTTCTCTTCCTCCAAGCTGAACCACTTCATCGACAACTGTTCCGGTGCGGACATCGTTCTCACCGATGAGGAAATGACGATCCTCACCAACGCATGACACCGCTGGTTTTCGATATCAAGCGCACCTCCACCACAGACGGTCCCGGCATCCGCACGGCCGTGTTTTTCAAGGGATGTAATCTGGACTGCCGCTGGTGCCACAATCCCGAGAGTAAATCCCCTCGGGTACAGCTGGGTCTGCTGACGGAAAAATGCGTGGGCTGCGGCGTGTGCCGTACTGTGTGTGTGCATCCGGATTCCTGTGTGATCTGCGGAAAATGCACGGAAAACTGTCCTGCGGAAGCGCGGAAGCTGTACGGTCGGGAATATACCGCCGATGAACTGCACGGAATCATTCTCGCTGATCGGGATTATTATCTGGCAACGGGCGGCGGCGTCACCTTCTCCGGCGGAGAGTGTATGCTGTACCCGGATTTCATGGCGGAACTGGCTGAAAAATGCGTGAACAGCGGCATTTCCGTTGCCATTGACACTGCCGGGAATGTGCCGTGGAGCCATTTTGAAAAAATCCTGCCTTTTTCCGACTGCTTCCTCTACGATATCAAGGCACTGGATCCCGATCTGCACAAAGCAGGAACGGGTGCCGACAACCGTCTGATTCTGGAGAATCTGGATAAGCTGATTTCCGCAGGCAAGCGGATCATCATCCGGACTCCGGTGATTCCCGGATACAACGACGGGGACGAGCTTGAGAAAATCAAAGCATACTGTGCCCGGCGGAATCTCACCCACGAACTGCTTCCCTATCACGCCATCGGCGAGAGCAAAAAAGCCGCACTGGAAGCAATAAATCACTTATAATGCAGAAAAATCCGTACTTCCGTCAGAACGACAGAGGTACGGATTTTCATTTTGCATTACGAATTCTTCATTACGGTAAACACCGTGTCGCCGTCGAAGGGGAGGTTCAGCAGGAGTCTGTCACCGGAAGATGCAAAGGTTCCCACGGGTATATCCATGCCGTTCTGATCGGTTTTGATGACGGAGAGAGAGGATCCGGGCTGTGTGTTTACCAGAGAAATCTCACAGATTCCCTCGTCCATGTCCCGCACAGCGATCAGGGCGCAGGCATCCTTATCATCGGCAGCGGCGCAGACATACACATTGCTGTCGTCACTTTCGCTGAAAACCTCCGTGCCGATTCGGTACAATTTACCGAAATCCCGGAATGCCGCGAAGGGTTTGCGGGGCTTCAGTTTGCCAAGACGGTTTGCCCCCAGCGATCCGATGGCCATATCTTCCACTTCCCAAAGACCGCACCACTCCTTGATGACGTCCGCTTCGAAATATGCGGCGAGATCCACTGGGGATTTCTGCATTTCGATCAGAGAAGCGGCGCAGAAGGATGCTCCCCGGATTCCCACCAGTTTGCGGAAAGAGTCCGGCTGATTGCCCCAGTTTTCCATATAATTCCATTCATCCAGCAGCATTTCGGCAAACTGATACCCACAGTCATCCATGAGCGCGCGGTAGCCGTGAGCCGCTTCCGTGAATGCATGGGGATCGCCGGTATACCGATGCCAGGAGAAGAAATCCATGGGAACTTCCCTCTCCTGCATGGCATGAAGGAAATCCGATGTCCATTTATAGTTTCCTGCAAGAGCGGGACCGCCGATTTTCAGATCCGGGAAGCAGGATTTCAGATGCTTTGCCGCCGTTTCAAAGAAATCGTGGAACTGTGCAGCGGTGCCGCTCCAGCATTTCTTGATTTCCGCATTCGCATCCAGATCCGGTTCGTTCCAGATCTCCCAGTAAGTCAGATTCCAGTGATGACCGTCCGCCCAGCCTTCATTGTAGTGACGGATGATGTGCTCCGCAACTCTCGCCCACTTGGCAAAATCCTTCGGCGGATGGATGTGCCGCTTGACGGGAGCGTGCTCGATGGATTCGCCAAGCCGGTAGATGATGTCCGTACCCACATCCAGCGCCGCTTTGATATAGCAGTCGGTCAGCCCGAAATTGTAGGATGCGGGATCGTTTTCATCCGCATCAAAGTTGGGGAACACGCAGTGCATATCCACGAATTCCCCGCTTCCGTAGGGGTATTCCACGTCGTGGAGCCGGGCATAGGGAATGCCGATCTCTTCAAACAGCGAGGAAGCATTATAGGTAAACACCTTAGTCCGTGGGCCGCTGTTGACTCCGTGAACGGGCTTGATTTTTCCGAGTTTCTTTGACAGATCAATCAGAACGGATGCCATAGTTTCAATCCTCCCAAAAATTATTGTTTTCCGAGTATTTCATCAAGTCCGATGATCTCACCCTCGGTTTCAGCCCGATACCGCAGAGCGAACTCGGTCATGAACGCTATTTTCTCTTCGTATATTTTCCGGCTGATTTCAAAATTCAGCTGGGATTTTACCTTTTCCATCTGTGCCGGACGGTCGTGAAGCATCCATTTCAGCATATCACCGATGGTGCGTCCGTTTGCATTGCATTCCAGAAATGCCATCATCACATCGTAGGATCCGAAATGATCCAGATGATCGGCATCCTGATGGCACTTCAGCCATGTGTCGTATTCCACAGTGTGAGAACGGTCGTCGTGGTGAGCAACGATATGGCAGATCCCGTCCAGCTCCTCCGGCGTACAGCAGTCTGCGAGAAGCTCCCGGCAGATCCGTGCCCCGTTCGCGGCGTGATCCCCGTAATTCTGCTCTCCGTTGGCGCAGTCGTGCATCCATGCAGCAGCAGTGAGAATATCGTCCCGGCTGTCATCCTCGGGCAGGACTATTTTCCGCAGAGTCAGCGCAATCTTTGCCACACGCTGTCCGTGATAGTATTTGTTTCCCACTTCCTTGTGGGGATGCGAACGCCGTTCCTTCATCAGATCTGCGGCAATTGCGGCGATTTTCTCTTTGTTCATATACGGTTCTCCCTGTCTGATTTACAATATTATAGCATATCCGTCCGGGGAGAGCAACAATATAGGGAAAATTCGTGCAGTTCCGGAAAAGATTTGACAAAAACACCTGAGAATGCTATAATTTGAAAAAAGCCTCCGGAGGAACTATTATGAAAATCGGAATCAACAACGGATCTTTTGACTATCTCGGTGCTGAAGAAGCTCAGTATGCGAGAATCGCCGCTCTGGGATATGATGCAGTGGATCACAGCCTTTCCGACACAGGTGCTCCCTGTTATCAGTCGGATGATGCCATGAAGGAATACGGGCTGAGAGTGCGCCGTGCGGCTGAGGAAACCGGACTGGAGATTTGTCAGGTTCACGGACCGTGGCCTACTGATGACAAAACTGCCGAAAACCGCGCGCAGACCCTGATCCATATGCGCCGTGCCGTTTACGGCTGTCATGTAATGGGAGCGCCCTACCTGATCATTCATCCCCAGATGCCCTACGGATGGGGTGCTGAAGAGGATCCGGAGTTTGCGTACCGTCTGACTGTGGATCTGATGAAAGCGCTGATGCCTGACTGCGAAAAGTACGGCGTGGTGCTGTGTCTGGAAAATATGCCCATGAAAGCACACCGGATCTCCACCATGGACCGGATCGCGGAAGCTGTGCGGGAAGTGAATTCCCCCTACTGCGCCATCTGCATGGATACCGGTCACACCAATGTGTACGGACGGGATCCTGGCGAAGACGTACGCATTGCCGGGGATCTGCTGAAGACCCTGCACGTCCACGACAACACCGGACACGACCACCATATGCTCCCGTGGCTGGGATCCGCGGACTGGGATTCCTTCACCGCCGCACTGAAAGAGATCGGATTCAACGGTGTGATGTCCATGGAAACCGCAGGAGTCCGTAATCCGAAAATGCCTTCCGCTGTGCTGGATCAGGCGGAAAAACTGACCGCTGCCGCCGCCCGTGCCCTTGCCGATATGGCCTGCAGCATCGGTGATTGACAAAACCTTCCCTCAGTGTTATAATTCTTTATTGAACAAATTCTTCAAGGCGGTGCATCATGATACAGACTAACTCTGCCGCCCATCTGTTTGCCGGATGGGACGAAACCCTGATCTGGTCCTGTCTGGACGGAACCATGGGAAATATCATTGTCTCCGATGACGGACAGTCAGCTATGGCTGAGATCGCGGATTTTGCGTTTTACGCCGGAATTCCCGACAAGCGGCTGTTTGCCCACCGTTTTGCACGGAATTTCATGCTTCTCGTGCCCCAGAATGAAGAATGGGCTGCAGCAATTGAGGAATTCTTCGGTGACACCGTCAACAAAGTTACCCGGTATGCTACGCTGAAAACCGCAGCCGGATTTGATCTTCCCAGACTGCGGAGTATCACATCCAACCTGCCCGACGGATGTTCTCTCCGGGAGATCGATGAGGAAATCTTCAATTTATCAAAAAAGACTGTATGGATGCACGACTGGACCGATCAGTTTACCGACTACGATCAGTTTCTCAGACTTGGTATGGGCGTTGTCCTGTTCAAAAACGGTGAAATCGTCTCGGGTGCTTCTACCTATACACGGTATGCGCGTGGAATTGAGATTCAGATCGACACTCACAAGGAGCACCGCGGACACGGATATGCTTCCATCACGGGTGCTGCCCTGGTACTGGCGGCGTTGGACCGGGGGCTGTACCCCAGCTGGGATGCGGCTAACCTGACCTCCCTCAGACTGGCGGAAAAACTGGGTTACCGGTTCAGCCATGCTTATCACGCCTACGCTCTGAGCCGATAATCCTACGGAGGATTTATGAACAACGACATTTACAGAAACAGCCGCTTCTTTTACATTCTGGAAGCCGCATTTGAGTACTTCATCTCCATCCTGGTCACGGGAGCCTATCTGGCAAAGGTAACGGCCTACATCGGACTGTCCGACAGTCTGACCGGAGTTCTGACCGCATTCGTCTCTCTGGGCTGCGGATTCCAGATCATCGCCATCTTTCTTGCCAACCGCCAGCCGGTAAAGAAATGGGTATCCGTTCTCCACATCATCAATCAGCTGTTCTTTGCACTGATTTATCTCATTCCCTTCTTCGGACTGCCGCGGAACGTTACCGTGGTGCTGTTCTGCTTCCTGCTTCTGGCGGGCCACATCATCAGCAACATCGTGTATTCTCCAAAGATGAACTGGCTCATGTCCCTTGTGGATGACAACAAGCGCGGGGATTTTACCGCCACCAAGGAAATCGTTTCCCTCATCGGCGGCATCATCTTCACCTTCGTCGTGGGACAGGTCATCGACCGGTTTGAAGCTGCCGGAAGCATTGAAACCTCGCTGATCTTCTGCGGCGTCGGCATCTTCGTGCTGATGCTCCTGCACACCGCTACCCTGCTGCTGTCTTTGGAAAAGCCGGCTGCAAAGAAGAATGTCCGGATTAAAGAACTGCTCAGGGACAAGGGACTGTTCAGAGTAATCCTCATCACGGTGCTGTGGAACATTGCCAACTACGCCACCACACCCTTCTATGGCACCTATCAGACCAAGGAACTGGGCTTCTCCATGACCTTTATCTCGGTTCTTGCCGCCCTGTACGCCCTCTGCCGTTCTCTGGTATCCAAGCCGCTTGGACGATACGCGGACAAAACCTCCTTCACACGGATGATGAGCATCTGCTTTGCCATTCAGGTGCTTTCCTTCGCGGTGAATATGTTCACGGTGCCCTCCAACGGCAAGATCTTCTACACCACATACTATATCCTTCACGCAATAGCCATGGCAGGCATCAACAGCGGTACCGTCAACCTGATCTACGATTATGTTGACCATGAACGCCGGGTAGGTGCTCTGGCTCTCCAGAGTACGCTGGCAGGATTTACGGGCTTCTTCACCACCCTCATCGTCAGCAGTCTGGTGGATGTGATTCAGGCAAACGGCAACACCTTCCTCGGCATGAATGTCTATGCTCAGCAGGTGGTTTCCGCCATCGGTCTGGTCGTGGTGGTGATCATTCTGCTGTATCTGAACATCGCCTTCCGTGGCATGAGAACAAAAAAAGAATAACACAGAACGGGACTCCGCAGATCGAAATATCCGCAGAATCCCGTTTTTTCATGTTTATGCCTGTTCGATTACTTTGTAATCATCCGCTTCGTAGCAGTAGAGGTTGCCGTAGCTCCAATTGTAGGAGGAGCCATTGTGACGGTCGAAGGTCAGCCAGAAGTATCTGAGGCGTGTGCCCATCTTCACGGGAATCACTGTGCCCCAGCCCCGGAAGCCGCCGTCATCGTAGTCGCAGTGAAGTTTTTCAAAGGAATCAAAGGTTCCCCACTTATAAATCCGGTAATCCGCCCGTTTGTTGAAGTCGTTGCCGGTAACGAAATACACATCCCCCTCAATCTTCACAAAAGAACCGCCGGTCTCCGCACCGCTGAGGGTATGACCCACGCATCGATACCCATCGAAGGGATTTTCGGATTCAAAGAAGAAGTAGCGATAGGAATTTCCTTCCGCCGCCACACGGCAGATGCACATTCTCCATAATCCGCTATCCTTGTCGTAAAAGAAATCCGGATCCTCGTCGCCGCGCTTGCCCAGAAACAGCGTGTCGTCGGGTACTTCGGGCATCTTGTCCATGAGAGTAATATCGATCACGTTCACGCCGAACCGCACATCCCCTTCCGCAACAGCATGACCGAGATAGTGACCGCGGCTGAACATACATACCCAGATGTACCACAGCTTCTTCTCACGGTGATACAGAATGGATGCCGCCACATCGCTGCCCCACAGATCGTCACCGCTGTCGTAGAAGAGAGCACCGGTCAGCTCGAATTCGCAGGTTCCGGGAATCCAGGATACCACGCCCTGCCATCCGCCCGCTTCCAGACGAACGGAAACAGTCAGCCAGATTTTCCCCTGTTCCACCATCACTTCCCCGTTTTCATACCGGATGGGACGGATATCCGCCTGGGAGATGCCGCAGTCCAGATAGAACCGCACGTCGGAAACCGTTGCGGAATCCAGTGTAATGGCAGCGGTAGTGCGGATGAACACCTTGCGGTACCGGGTATCGGCGAAGTTTTCCGCCTCGAAAGTGCAGAGCAGGGACAGTCCGTCGTCCTTTCTCACATACACATCGAAGAATCCTCCCCGGGCAGACACCAGAAGCCCCAGTCCGGGCGTAAACTTCATGCCTGCGGGGATAAGTTTTTCTTCCCCGTTTATGCAGCAGGCGAACAGTCCGTCACGGGTCTGCTTCAGCCCGATTTCCACCTTTGCTGTGGGAGAGGTGAACACAAATGCCGCACTGCGTGTCAGTTTTTCGATCGTCATTTCGTAGGTGGCATAGGGAAAATGCTGTCCCAGCAGCCGCGTGATCTTTCCCGTAGTATGCCAGCAGTGATTCCGGATTTCTTCGTAGGAATCGGGAGCTGCATCGAGAACCGGGTACAGATCCCCGCGTTTCTTTTCCTTCACAAAATCCTTGGAAAAGCTCATCTCGCCCAGCTTCAGCGTCAGATTCTTATAGAAATTCACGGAAAAACGCCGTTTGAAATCCATTTCATGCAGTTTCATATCTCTGCTCCTTTTCTGCTTTTTTATTTTTAGAATACAGGATCTGGCGAAAAAAGTCAATAGTTTTTGTGGAATCCTTCATATTCTCTTGCATTTTACGGCCGGATTCGGTATAATACAATCAAAAGAAAAAGGATGGCATGAATATGATTATCAGACGGCTGAAAGAAAACGAACACGGCGTACTGGATGCAATCCAGAGCATCGCATACGGCGGAGCCAACAATGTGCGGGAATCCGAAAAGAATCCTCTGAAAAGCGAAGTCTGGGGTGCGTTCGACGATGACGGCATCTGCATGGCGACTGTTTTTACCCCCGAATACAAGAGCTGGTACTTCGGTAAAAATGTAGCCTGCGTAGGTATCGGCGGTGTGGCAACCCTCCCCGAATACCGACGCCGCGGAGCAGTACGTGAGATTTTCAGCGAAATCTTCCGTCAGGCGGCCGAAAGAGACTGGGCAGTCAGCTATCTCTATCCCTTCTCTTTTGATTACTACCGCCAGTTCGGCTATGAAATGGTATTCAAGAAGTATAAGATGGTCTTCCCCATGAAGGCTCTGGCAAAATTTCCCCGCACCACCAACGTGAAGCTCTATTCCTTCAAAAATCCTGAGATGAAAAAGGATATTCTCGAAGTTTACAATGCGTTTGCACAGACTCGCCGCACCATGTTTGTGAGAGGTGAAAATACCCGCGCTTATTCCGATGATCCCTATGCATCCCGCAGCTGGACCTACGTTCACTACACCGGCGACACCCCCGATGCGCTGGCAACCATCCGACTGGAAGATGACGGTCTGACCATCCGCGAACTGTGCTACACCTCCCGGGATGCTCTCTGCTCCATGCTGGGCTTCCTCCGCGCCTTCGACGGTCAGGCATTTGAACTGCGGTTCACCGATCTGCCCGATACCCGGGATCTGGATGCTGTCATCGGCGAATATGTTGATGTGGAATACTACTCCGAAGCAAGCGGCATGGCACGGATCATTCTTCTGGAAAAACTGCTGAAAAACACCGCGTATCCCCTGGAACACGGCTGCTTCCGTCTCCGCTGCGACGATACACTGGAATGGAACCGCGGCGTGTGGGATGTTCACTACGGCGATGGTCTGATCCGGGTGGAAAAACTGCCTTACGACAGCGAATACGATATTTCCGCATCCATCCAGTCCCTGGCCAGACTCATGCTCTGCGGAGGCTATACGGCGGAATCTGCGGCATATCTGCCCGATGTGGATGTGAAGAACGGAGACGATTTCTTCCGTGCCTTCCCCGACGGCAGATGCTACGTTCTCGACCGCTTCTGATTGACCCAAACACACGAACATCATACAAGGAGGACTTATGGAACTCAAGAAAACCTACCAGAATCCCGTAACGCAGGGTGCCGACCCCTTTATCCTGCTCCACGACGGAAAGTATTACCACTATGCCACCAATGATCCCGACGGCTATCGTGTGCTGGAATCCGAGGATCTGGTGAACTGGGTTGACCGGGGCTACTGCTTCCACAAGGACAACGTCCAGGGCAATCACTGGTTCTGGGCACCGGAAATCAAGGAGAAGAACGGAAAGTTCTACATGGTCTATTCTTCCGAAGAACATCTGGGCGTTGCCGTTGCCGATTCCCCCCTCGGTCCCTTCACGCAGGAGAAAAAATGCTGGCTCAGTGAACGCAAGGGCATCGACGGTGACTTCTTCATTGATGACGACGGACAGGTTTATCTGTACTACGTCCGCTTTGACAATGCCAACGTCATCTACGGCACCAGGATTGGCGACGATATGCTGACCATGGATGAAGAAAACGAAGTCCGCCTGCTGAACGCTGAAGCAGAATGGGAAACCCACGACTGTCTGGTTGTGGAAGGCCCGTTCATGCTCAAGCACAACGGCAAATATTACCTGACCTACTCCGCAAACCATTTCCGCAGCCCGTACTACGCCATCGGTTATGCGGTGTCCGACAGCCCCCTCGGTCCTTTCAAGAAATTCGAGGGCAATCCCATTCTGGTGAAGAACGACCACGTCAACGGCACCGGTCACCACAGCTTCACCACCTCCAAGGACGGCAAAAAACTGATCTGTGTTTATCACTGCCACAAGAGCCTGACCCAGATTCATCCCCGCATGACCTGCATCGACCCCGCCGAATTTGTTCCGAATCCCGCCGGCGGCGACGATATTCTGGTGATCCACGGTCCCACTTACACGGAACAGGAAGCAATCTACTGACAGAAAAAAACAGAGTCTGAAAAATCAGGCTCTGTTTTCCTCGTTTACAGATTTTCGATCCAGCGGATCAGTTCGTCAAAACCACCGCAGGTGTACCGGGTGATATCCAGTTCATCCTTGTTCAGCAGGCAGTCGGTCAGAAGGAAGGTTTCCATTCCCAGCTTTTCCGCCGCCATGTCTTCGGTCACATCGTTGCCGACCATCACGCACCGCTGAGGATCCAGATCCAGTTTCCCGCAGATTTCCCGGTAATATTCCGGATTGGGCTTGCACCAGCGTGAGTTGTCGTAGGTAGTGATCCAGTCGAAATCCTCCGGTACCAGTCCTGCCCATCTGAGCCGGGCATCGGTGGCAACCATGGGGAAGATGGGATTGGTGGCAAGAACGCACTTCATTCTCTTTTCACGCACCAGTTTCACCGCCTCTTTTGCCTTGGGAGAGAATCCGCAGGACTGCTTTGCCGCAATGAACTCGTTACGGTAAAAATCGTCCAGAATCGGCTCGTGTACCCGGACATGTTCCCCGAAAAGTTCCGCGAATTTGTCCCAGAACTGGGTTGTATTGAAAACGGCTCCGTCGTTGAGCTGCATGGCCTTGGTACCCGTCCAGATTGCTTTGATCAGCGATTCCGGCTCATATCCGTGGGGCGCCATTTTTTTCGCTAGCGCACCGAAATAATATTTGATGAACAGATCATAATCCATGGGAAGCAGTGTCCCGTCCAAATCAAAAAATACCGCTTGCTTTTTCATCGATTCCACTCCTTTGTTCTTCTGTACGGTATGATATCACAGGATTTACTCGTGTTCAAGAGCAAACTGTAAACACTTGTGAAATAATTTTCAGAGGGAACTCCCGCAAAAAAGCGTTTGTATTTCCGGCAATTCTGTGCTATACTATGCAGGAAAGATATTCACGAAAGGAATTCCGAAATGAAAAAAACAACTCTCCGCAAATACGCAAAACTTATTGTCAGAACAGGCGCCAATGTTCAGAAGGGTCAGCCGGTTCTTCTGTATGTCTCCGTGGATCAGCATGAGTTTGCAGCCATGGTTGCCGAAGAATGCTACCGCGCAGGTGCTTCCCGGGTTGACATGGAATGGTCCTGTCAGGCGATCACCAAACTGGCATACCGCCACCAGAGCCTGAAGACCCTCTCCAAAGTCCCGGCATGGAAGGAAGAAAAGCTGAAGCTGATGGCACAGGAATATCCCTGCCGGATCCACATCGCAAGTGAGGATCCCGACGGACTGAAGGGCATGAATATGGAAAAGGTTCAGAAAGCGTCCATTGCCACCTATCCCATTATCAAGCCCTATCGCGATGCCATCGAATCCATGCATCAGTGGACCATTGCAGCCGTTCCCTCCCCTGCATGGGCGAAAAAAGTATTCCCCGGCATGACAAAGAATCAGGCAGTGGAAGCTCTGTGGAACGCCATTCTCGCAGCGGTTCACGTATCCGAGGCTCCTGACAATGATCCCATTGCGGAATGGGCAAAACACAACGAAGATTTCCGCTGCAGATGTGCGTGGCTCAATGCACAGAAGTTTGATTATCTTACCTACCGCAGTGCCAACGGTACTGATTTCCGCGCGGATCTGATTCCACAGGGTCAGTGGTGCGGCGGCGGTGAAACCACCAAACAGGGTGTATATTTCAACCCCAATCTGCCCACCGAAGAGATCTTCACCTCTCCCATGGCCGGAAAAGCGGAAGGCAAGCTGGTTTCCACCAAGCCGCTTTCCTATCAGGGACAGATGATCGAGAATTTCTGGATCCGCTTTGAAAACGGCGAGGCGGTGGAATGGGATGCACAGACCGGAAAAGATCTGCTGGACAAAATGCTGTCCATGGATGAAGGGGCAAGAAAACTCGGTGAACTGGCACTGATCCCCAAGGACAGCCCCATCAACGAAAGCGGCATTCTGTTCTACGAAACCCTCTTTGACGAAAACGCCAGCTGCCATGCGGCTCTGGGTGCCGGCTTCAATGACTGTATCGAAGGTCACCTGGACATGACCAACGAAGAATGCCGCGCCCTCGGAATCAACGAAAGCATGATTCATGTGGACTTCATGATCGGTGCGGATGACATGGAAATCACCGGATGGAAAAACGGCGAGCCCACTCCCATTTTCCGAAACGGCACCTGGGCACAGGAAATCTGATGCTCGAATGATCGGAAATCAGGTATAAACTTGCCGCAATCCCTTGCTTTTTCGTTCGCTTTGTGATAGAATATCAAAAGTCCTGCATTTTTTTGCAGAAAATTCAACGGAGTACCATAATCATGAACGAAAATCGCAGTACCTTCACAGGGAAGCTGGGATTTGTTCTCACCGCAGCCGGTTCCGCTGTCGGTCTGGGCAATATCTGGCGTTTCCCGTATCTTGCGGCAAAATACGGCGGCGGCATTTTCCTGCTGGTCTACCTGATTCTTGCCGTTACCTTCGGCTTCGCACTGATGTCCGCGGAAATCGCACTGGGACGCAAAACCGGTCTGTCCGCAATCGGTGCATTCCGTCAGCTTGACAAACGCTTTACATGGGTCGGTGTTCTGGGAGCAATCGTACCTTTCATCATCACCCCTTACTATTCCGTCATCGGCGGTTGGGTTACCAAATACTTCTTCGCATTCGTATCCGGTGACGCAAAAGCATCCGCAGGTGACGCGTATTTCACCGATTTTATCGCCAGACCTGTGGAACCCATTCTCTGGTTCTGCATCTTCATCGGTCTGACCGCGCTGGTTGTATTCCTGGGCGTTGACAAGGGAATTGAAAAAGTATCCAAATTCATGATGCCCGTTCTGGTGGTTCTGACTCTGTTTGTGGCAATCTACTCCATGTGTATGCCCGGAGCCATGGAAGGCGTCAAGTATTATCTGACTCCCGACTTCTCCAAGTTCTCCGCAACCACGGTTCTTGCCGCTATGGGTCAGCTGTTCTACTCCATGTCCCTGGCCATGGGTATCATGATCACCTACGGTTCCTATATGAAGAAGGACGTGAATCTGGAGTCCGCTGTACACCAGATCGAGATCTTCGACACCAGCATCGCATTCCTGGCGGGTATGATGATTATCCCCTCCGTGTTCGCATTCTCCGGCGGCAACGAAGAAGCACTCGGCAAGGGTCCCAGCCTGATGTTCATCACCCTTCCCAAGGTATTCGACAGCATGGCGGGCGGCACCATCATCGGTGCAGTCTTCTTCCTGCTGGTTCTCTTCGCAGCCCTGACCTCCTCCATCTCCCTCATGGAAACGCTGGTATCCATCCTGCAGGATAAGCTCCACTGGGACCGCAAGGTTACCACCGGAGCCGTGCTGATCTTCTGCATCCTGCTTGGCGTCCCGTCCTCCCTGGGCTTCGGCGTATGGAGCGGTTTCAGCGTTGCGAATATGTCCATTCTCGATATGTTCGACTTCATCAGCAACAGCGTGATGATGCCCGTTGTGGCATTCATGACCTGCCTGGTGATCGGTTGGATCGTGGGTACCAAGACTATCACTGACGAAATCGAACTGACCGGTCCTTTCAAATCCAAGAAGCTGTTCAACGTAGTAATCAAGTACATTGCTCCCGTGTGCATCGTGCTGATTCTCGTGTCCTCCGTTCTGGACGTGCTGGGCATCGCAAAGATCTGACAATCCAAAACAAAAGCAGATTCATTCCACCAAAACGGGATGAACCTGCTTTTTCTCTTTATTTAATTATAGTACACGTTTTCGCAGTTTTCGGCGATCACGTCATGGGGCAGTCCGAAGGTGCCCACCCAGGTATTCCCTGTCAGCACCACATCGCGGCAGGCCTTCAGCTTGATCCGCCAGTCGCCGGGATGCCACTTTTCCGCTGCGGGACTCTTGAAAATCCGGTTGCCGGAGAAGGTCAGACCGCCGCAGGACAGTGCGTAGAGCAGGGGCGTGTCCGTGATATCAAAAGTGTTCCCGATGACGCGGATATTCTTGTGGAAGGGCTTTGTCACATCCGGCTCCGGAACCACGGGACAGATGCTGATGACGCCGTCGCAGAACTGATACATGGAGGACAGGCAGACATCGGTGAACACGTTGTCACGGATTTCCACGTCGTGGCATTCGCCGGATTCAAACCAGTAGTTGGCATCCCCCGCTACCAGAATGGCGGAACCGGAGGATGCGAAGTAGTTTTCCGCAATCACAACGGGTTTGGGAGTGGATACAAGAATCCCTCTCGCACGGCAGCTGCCAAAACGGTTCTTCGTGCAGGTAAAGGAGGCGGTGTGGGTCAGATTGTCCAGTGCCAGAAGCTCATCGGTATGAGCCATGGCAATAATGTCCTCAGGGATTTTCTCCGCAAATTCCAGACGGAACACGCCGTTTCCTTCCAGTACATGGGACTTTACCCGTGCGGAGCCAACTTTCGACATGCCGCGCCGCTCGATGAATGCCACTTCATCCCCTTCTTCCGCCCAGTAGTGGAAGCCGCACGCCTGATCGTGACGGTAGCGGCAGCGGAGCGTGTACTCGTCAATGACTTCATTGGATGTGACGCAGCAGCCGTGGACATTGATCGGGTCATCCATCAGTCCCACAAAGGTACATTCGGTGATGGTAATCATGCCGGAGCAGCAGGTGATATGCATACCGTCGTCACGTCCGTTGGAAACAAGCCGTCCGCGGGCGGTATTGGGGACGAAATGTACGCCCCGGTAGGTCAGATCCGTGCAGAACTGTGCCAGGCATCCCAAACCGCCGCAGGAATGAACGGTGACGTTTTCTACGGTGATCCGCTCGCACTTTTCCGAGAAGATTCCTGCATGGATCCGGGCATTGTGCCGCAGAACGATTACATTTCCGAGATTGGTTTTTGTCTTCCGGGGATTATCAAAACGATAAACGGAATTCCCCAGATTCTCGATTTTCCTGGGCGTGAAATTGTCACCGGTGGCACGGGTCACACAGCGGTTGTTGCCGTCGAACTGGATGTGGCTCCATCTTCCGAGCGGGGACCACTCTCCGCTGCCGATATCAAACTCGATCCAGTTGTCGGTGAACCTGTGTGGGAATGCTTCCGGATCAATGCGGAGATCGATGGTGTCTTCCGTGAATCCGACCACAACGCCCTCGGCAACCAGGGGCTTTTCCCAGTCGATGGTGAATCCACGGAAAGTGATGTCACGGCAGTGATCCATGGTGACGGGCTGCATCTGTCCCGCAAACCAGAGCCGCGCACCGTTTCCTTCAAAGTTGCAGTTTTCCATGCCCTTCATCCAGATGCCCAGCTTCCGTTCGGGAATCACATCGGTGTTGGACAGACAGTAGTCGGCGCGGAGTGCGGGGGTGAAATAATAGTCACCGTTTTCAAAGACGAAGGTCGTATCAGCCGGATTTTCCTGCATCAGGTCGTACAGCGGCAGGGTGATGTCACTGCCCGGCAGGATTCCGCAGTCCTTCAGATTGATATACTTCATGTTGCGCTCCTTGTGTTTTTTCTTCATTATACAGGAACACACCGGATTTTTCAAGATAAAATCGATTTGTTGCCTGTTCTGTCTTGCGTTTTCCGGCGTTTTGTATTATACTTTCAGTAAATAAAGCAAAACGGAAGGAATCACACAAATGACGGACTACAAAACCTTATGCGAACAGCTCCATGCGCTGATTTCCGGAGTTCCCCATCCCATCGCCAATCTGGCCAATGCATCCGCACTGCTCTATCAGACTCTGCCGGATCTGAACTGGGCGGGATTCTATCTGATGGAAAACGGCATTCTGGTGCTGGGACCCTTTCAGGGAAAGACTGCCTGTATCGAGATCCCGGTGGGAAAGGGCGTCTGCGGAACTGCCGTAGCCGAAAACCGGACTCAGCTGGTGAAAAACGTCCACGAATTCCCCGGACACATCGCCTGCGACAGCGCATCCAACTCGGAAATTGTGGTGCCGATCCGGAAAAACGGCGAAGTCATCGGGGTACTGGACATTGACAGCCCTTCCCTCTCCCGGTTTGATCAAAATGACAGGCTGGGGCTGGAGGAATTCGTCCGGATTCTGGAAAACGAATGCTTCGCATAACACAAAAAAGAGACAGAACAAGCCGAACTGTCTCTTTTTTCGTATCCGGATCAGAGCTGATAGGAGTTTTCGAGAGCATGGCGGATCACGGTTCCGATCACCTGCGCCATTCTCACAAAGCCGAAATCGTTGGGGTGAACGCCGTCAAGGGAGTGTTCGTACTGATGATCCGACGCAAAAAAGCTCAGACCGTCGATGAAATACACATTCTTATCCCCGGCAGCCCGTGCCCTCAGATAGGATTCCATGATGATATCCCGTCTCTGGAGGATGTGCTCCTGCTTGGTGGGATAGGTCCAGTAATCGGGACGGGTAATCATGATCACGGGCACATCGGGATTCTTTTCCCGGATGATTTCGTAGAAGGGATAGTGGGTATCTCTGAGATGATCCAGCGTGGGTGCGTTGTGGTCATAATCGTAGACAAACACACTCATGGGCAGGGTCGCCAGCCACTCACCGAGAACGGGTTCAGCCTTTGCCATGCCGGAGAATCCGATGTTCCGGAAGTCCAGATTCAGATCCCGGGAGATGATGGCGGGATAGATGGTGCCCGGCCGGCTTGCCGCAGTACCGTGAACAATGGATGAACCGTAGAAAATCACGGGCTTGATGTCCCGGTAGGGTCTTGCAGTATCCAGCTTGGCATCGGGACTCAGACCGATTTCCAGGGATTCCACCACGGCGTGTACCGGGAAATTGATGGTGTAGGAACGCATCACGCCGCCCACCACGGGAACCAGAGTTTCGTAGCTGTCCTTCATGTCGTAGGGCATCCGGAATTCCTTGATGTACCGGGAGCCGAATTCACCGTCGGTATACAGGTCAAACCCGGAAGTGGACACCAGATTCAGGTGGGAAGAACGTCCCACCACGCGGTATTTTGCACGGACTGCGATGTAGGAGGAGTCGGTGGAAAAGCGTACCCGTCCGCCTGCGGATTCACGGCTCAGCTTGTCCACCCCTTCACTGGCAGCTTCCGCAACATCCGGCTTCACACGACGGAAAAAGGGTTCTGTCAGAGGTTCATAGAAACCGTGGAGGGAGAAGGGTTCCTTCCGCACATCGTACCACAGCACGTCGTATCCGCTGATGCTTTCCGCCACCAGCATATTCTTGTCAATGTTGATATAAGATTCCATAAAACTGTCTCCTTTGGGGATTATTTTCCAAAATGTGCCGCCAGACGGCCGTATTCCTCTTCAGTGATAGAGAGAATGCCGCCGTGGCGCTTTTTCAGTCTGCCGAGATCGTATTCCTCCGGCTGAAGAACAGTGAAATCCACCGTTCCCAGATCGGGCGTGGTCATGGGAAGATAGCCCTTGCCGGATCCGAACTGGTCCGCCACCAGACACCAGGTCTTTCCGTCGGGCAGGAGATATCCTTCGGGACCTTCCACCCACGCCAGATTTTCCAGTACCGCGGACTGCACCGGCTCGAATTCGCCGAGCAGAGTGTCGGAGGATTCCATGATCAGCCGCTTGGTGGTTTCATCCTTGGAAATCCGGTAATACTTTCCTCCGGAGCGGAGAATGGTGGTATCAATCACATGGTTGTCCCGCTCGATGTACCGGAAAGTGGGAGTGAATTCCCGGAAATCCTTCGTATATGCGGCATAGATCCGCTGTTTTGCGTGCTCATCCCCTTCGGATTTCACCATGGATGCAAAGAACACGAAAAATGCTTCCTTTTCGCTGTCATAAACCGCTTCCGGTGCCCAGACACATCCGGCTTCCGGGATTCCGACGGTAATGGCACGTTCCTTGCTCCAGTGGATCAGGTCGTCGGATTCCCATACCACCAGATCACGGCTTCCGTCAAACTGTGCCGCCCCCCAGCCAAGTCCCGCTTCGATCCGCAGGTCGGTTGCGATGATGTAAACCCGTCCGGTATTGGGATCCCGTACCGGGAACGGATCGCGCACGCCCTGCATCCCCACGGAGGATTTCAGAACCGGCGTTTCGCTCAGATCCTGCCAGTGAAGTCCGTCCCGGCTGAGAGCAAGGTAAATCTGCTCCCCGTCCTTATGTTCGCCTGTAAAATGAACAAATAAATAGCCTGCCATATTTCCTCCCTTACCGGAATACCACCGGTTTCATCATGCCGTTTTCGTCAAATTCCAGCTTTTCCAGACACACTTCCCTGTTGTAGCCGTTCTCACCCTCATACTTCGCGGAAGGAGTACCGAACCGGTGGTGCGCAATGTAGTATACATCCTCGTCCGGTTCTTTGAAAATACAGTGGTGACCGGTGCCGAGAATGTCACGGGATGCATCCTTGGACAGGATGGTGTACCGATAGGTGATCGGTCCGTACAGGGTGTCGGAGGTGCCGTAGTTCACATGATAATCGGGGGATCTGGTGTCATTGCAGGACCAGGTGAAATGGTACACACCGCCGCGCTTCTGAATATCCAGTGCCTCGCAGAATTCGTGCGCGCCGTCAATATTCTTCAGCGTACCGGGTACGATACCGGAAAGATCATCGGTCAGTTTTGCGATGGCCGCATGACCGTTGCCGAATACCAGATACACCTCATCCCCTTCTGCGTAAACCGACGGATCGATGGTCTGTCCCATTTTCACGCCCGCCTCCCGGCACATCTCCATGGTCATGACGGGCTCCTTCATGGCAGTGAATCCGCCTGTGGGGGAATCGCTGACGGCAAGACCGATGCAGGACACACCGTCCTGACGCTTGGCGCAGAAGTAGAAATAGAATCTGCCGTTTCTCTCAAACATCGCCGGTGCCCATGCGGAGCCGATCGCCCACGGTACCTGCGCGGATGCCACATCCACAATAATCCCCTCGTCCGTCCAGATATTCAGATCATCGGAGGAAAATGCGTGGAACACCGTACCCGACCAGCTTCTGAAGCCGTCGGAAGTGGGGTAAATGTAGTATTTTCCGTTGTACTTGATCATGCTGGGGTCTGCATAAAGCCCCTTGAGAATGGGATTCTGTGTGTTCAGAATTGCCATAGCCGTTCCTTTCTTCTCTCAAATCCGTTTATTTTCCGTAGTTTTCGTAAACTTCCGCCAGACGGTGAGGATAGTCGGTCATGATGCCGTCCGCACCGATGGAAATCAGGTATTCCATTTCCTCAATGTCGTTGATGGTCCAGTAGTGTACCGCCAGATTGTGCCGGTGTGCGGTGTTCACCAGCGCTTCGGTAGCAAGATCAAATCCCATCTGTTCCATGGGCAGCTGGAACACGCACATCCCGTCGCCGAAGAACAGATCCAGCTTCAGAAGCTGCAGAACGAAGAATCTGGTGGCGGCATCATAAGCGGGTGAGTACATGAATTCGTCGGGGACTTCCCCGTTCTTCTGCAGTCTGCGGTATTCGTCATAAATCTCATCGTGGAAGCTGGCCAGAACCACCCGGTCAAAGGCGTCGTGCTCATCCAGAAGGCGGATGATTTCCTTCAGGGCACGGAATCCGGTCTCCCCGGACTGCTTGATTTCCACATTGATCCGGTTTTCCGGGAAGGCAAGAATCAGCTCCTCCAGTGTGGTAGCGAGGAATACCTCATCATCACGGGGCGTCACACCGTCCGGATAGGGTACATCGGTGGGATACAGCTCCGCACCGTCCGCGTTCTTGAAGTGAACCCGTTCACCGGTCAGCACTCCGTCTTCGGTGGGATTGGTATAACCGAAATCCACCCGCTGTGCGATGAGATCGCTGTAGTTCCAGTCGGCGATGGCGCCGGTCACGTTGGTTTTCCGGTCAAGGGTGGTATCGTGGGAAAGAATCACCACGCCGTCCTTTGTGATGCTGACGTCGGTTTCCATCATCACGTTGGGATCCACGCTGTATGCGTTGTAGAATGCTTCCAGCGTATTGTCGGGAAATTCTTTGTTTCCGCCGCCGTGGGCGATGAGGATGGGCATGTCCCCGTCCTTCAGCATGGGATTTGCAAGGTCGTAATTGTCAGGTCTTGGAAAAAGCGCGAGGATTGCATAGATCCCCACAAGGGAGCCAAGCACAGCTGCAGTGATTTTCAGTCCTTTTTTCATCCGATCGTCCTTCTTATTTCTTCTTTTAATATGTACATTATATAACAAAAGCCTGTATAAATCAACAGAATGCTGAAATTTTGCCCCAATCCTGTTGATTCACAGGCTGTTTTTTAGTATAATGTAGGAAAAAGATTCCGGGAGGCAAGCCATGACCTACAAAAGGAAAAGACTGGCGTATCTTGCGGCGTTCTGCGCAATATTCGCCATTGAAGTCTGCATCGCCCTGTTCGTCCGCGACCGGTTCATCCGTCCCTACGGCGGAGATGTGCTGGTAACAGTGCTGATCTGCTGTTTTCTTCGGATTTTTCTGCCCCACGGCGTGAAGCTTCTGCCGCTGTATGTGTTCCTCTTTGCACTGGCGGTGGAGATCGGGCAGTATTTCGATTTCGTCACCCTGCTGGGACTTGGCGGCAGCCGCTTCTTCCGGATTCTGCTGGGCAGCACCTTCTCCTATGCCGATATCCTGTGTTACGGCGCGGGATCTGCCCTGTTTGCCCTCTCCGACACTCTGATTTCTCACAGAAAGCTGGTATAATGATATGAAAGTATGTGTAATTCAACCCCACTATTCCACAGATTTCGCCGATGCCGACAAGTGCTTTGCCGATCAGCTGGCTCTCCTGGAACAGTGCGACGATTCCATGGATCTGATCGTGTGCCCCGAAGCCTGTGACGTTCCCGTTCTTTCTAAGGAAGCGGACAAGTTTCACGACTGCCTTGCCCGGTTCCACGACAGAATGATGGAAGCCGCACGGAACACTGCCATCCGATGCCACGCCATGGTGTTCATCTGTGGCTACGATCCCTCCGATGAGCCGGGAGATCACTGCGGCTGGCGGAATACCACATTCGCCTTCGACCGGGACGGAAATATCGCCGGAAAGTACAACAAACAGCACCTCACTCCCGGCGAATCTTCCTCACGGCATCTGGATGACGCCTATTCCTTCCGGTTCACCCCCGTTACCGTGGTGGAAATGGAAGGTCTGCGCTTCGGTTTCCTCACCTGCTACGACTTTTATTTCTATGAAAACTTCCCCCAGCTGGCACGGCAGAATCTGGATTTCATCATCGGATGCTCCCACCAGCGTTCCGATACCCACGAAGCTCTCGCGCTCATGTCCCGGTTCTGCGCCTACAACACCAATGCTTATGTGGTCCGCTCCTCCGTCAGCATGGATGAAGCTTCCGACATCGGCGGATGCAGCATGATCGTCTCCACCGACGGTACGGTTCTTGCCAATCTCGGCAGCAGAATCGGCATCGCATCGGCAGAGATCGATCCTGCAAAAAAGTATTACAAGCCCGCAGGATACGGCAATCCGCCCTCCGCACATCACGAGTATGTGGAAAAAGGCAGGCGTCCGTGGAAATACCGCCCGGCAGGTCCCTCTGTTGTCCGGAACGATGACGCCATGCCCTATCCCAGAGTCTGCGCTCACCGGGGATTCTCCACTGCCGCTCCGGAAAACAGTCTTCCCGCATTCGGTGCCGCCGTTGCACTGGGAGCGGAGGAAATCGAATTCGACCTCTGGTACACCGCCGACGGTGAGATTGTATCCGTCCACGACCGGAAGCTGAACCGCGTCTCCGACGGCCAGGGATTTGTGGACGAAAAAACCTACGCCGAGCTTCTGCATTACAATTTCGGCGTGCACGATCCGGTGTATGACGGCATGAAAATTCTCCGGTTTGAAGAAATTCTTGCTAGATTCGCCTGTCAGACCGTGATGAATATCCATCTGAAGACACCGTCCAACAAGGTGCCGTGGGATGAAGCCATGCTGAAGAAGGTCATCCGCCTTATCGATGACTACGACTGCCGCAGATATGTGTACTTCATGACCGGCAATGAAGTACTTTTGGATCAGCTCAGAACCCTTGCTCCCGATATCACCCGCTGTGCCGGCGGCGGGGATGACTGCTGGGCAATCGTAGACCGCGCTCTTGCCTATGACTGCAAAAAGGTTCAGCTGGTAAAGGGTAAATTCAATCAGGAGATGATCGACCGCGCCCACGCAAACGGCATTCTCTGCAACGTGTTCTGGTCGGACGATCCCGATGAAACCCGACGTTTCCTGGATATGGGCATCGACTGTATTCTGGCAAACAATTATCTGAAAATCGCACAAACCGTAAAAGATCATATCGGTTGACACAGAAAAGCGAAACTGAAATCCCGCCGAAGAGATGGGATTACGGTTTCGCTTTTTGTAATTCGGAAATCTTCCGTTCTGTTTTATTTATACTTTATTCGGTCATTTCCTCGCGGCGGATGATGTCATCCTGGGCGCGCTTGACCATGTCCACGAATACCGCGGAGTAGCCGGTGATCCGCACGGTCAGATCCTTGTGGGCTTCCGGATTGAGCTGAGCCTCTCTCAGAAGATTTACGTCAACGGCAGTGATCTGAACCTGCAGACCGCCCATGTCGAAGTAACCGCCGATGATGGATGCCAGTTTGTCAAGACCTTCATCTCCTGCAAATGCACGGGGCTGGATGGAGATATTCTGTGCGCCTGCGGTGATCCGTTCGAAGGGGAGGGATGCCATGGAGGAGAGACGCGCCGTCAGCCCATTGCAGGAGGAGCCCACAGCGGGAGCGCAGTTCTGAGCCAGCGGAACTCCTGCACGGCGTCCGTCGGGAGTTGCGCCCATCTTCTTTCCGTACAGATGACCGTTGTCCGATTCCATGGAGTGCCGAACCAGGGGTCTGGGAATCACGGTAAGATCGTCGGGAACCTCGTATTCGCCGATCTTCGGCAGGATTTCCTCTGCCAGACCGTTGACGATATCGGTGAACCGGAGGAGAACATCGTGGGCATGCTGGTTGGCAATGGGATCGTCACTGCCCAGCTTGGGCTGCTTTTTGCACAGTGCCAGCTCGACGGGGTATCCTTCGTAATCCGCTTCCACAGCCTTCATCAGATGGGCGAAGGTCATCTTCTTCTGCTTGATGACCAGTTCATCAATTGCGGTAATTACGTCGATGAGGGAGGCGTAGGAGCAGTAGCCAATCATGACGGTGTGATACTTTGCACCGTATCCCCAGTAGGATGTACCGTTGGGGATGGAATCACGGTAGAAGCAGTCGGTCATTTCCAGATGGCAGCTGGGGTGCTCCATGTTGTACAGGAACCGGTTGCGGAGATCTGTGATGATTTTTGTGGCGTGTCTGCGGATGATGTCATCACCCAGCTTGTACAGGTCTTCCGTGGAGGTGGGTTCAAATCCCTCTTCCGCCCATTTTCTCAAGCCGTCCATGTAGGGAATCAGAACGGTGGTGCCGCCGTAGGTATAGAGGTTGTCGATACCGGCAAGAGTGGGATGGTTGCATCCGAAATGCTCGAATGCGAAGGCATCCTCGGGATCGGCACCGGAGCGGAGATAGGAAGAAATATTGTCCGCTTCGCTGTAAACCATCATGGAAGAGCTCTGCCGCATCTTGTCACAGACGATCCGCCAGAATTCGGGGCATTCTTTCTGCATATCCGGAGCATAGCGCACTTCGATAACGGGATTCTTGAAGCGGGGAACGATCATTTCCGCAAAAATCTTCGTAATATCACCGTTGAGGTAGGAACCGTCGGGACGTCTGCCGCCGATGAGCAGATACTGGGGAGCATCGTAGCAGAGATTTCTGTCCCAGCCGGTGGATTTTGTGGGATCGCTTCCGGACATCTGGTGCTCGCCCCGTCCGTTGATAAGATTGTTCTTGCAGTAGTAGTCCAGCACCAGAAGCCGTGCGTCGTCCGCGGTCAGTCTGCCCGCTGCGATGTCGTCGTTATACAGCTTTTCCAATGCAAGGTCCATACGGCCGTAGGTGAGAGTGGGATTTGCCGCCAGATAGCCGCAGTACACCACCTGTACCATCCAGTAGGTCTGCAGGCCTTCCCGGAACGTGCGGGGTTCATGCTTCAGCATTTCTTCACAGACATCCGCCGCTTCGTCAAGACCCATGGCACGGGCCGCATCCGCGTATCGTTTGGTGTATTTCAGCAGAGCATCGTATACGAGAATTGCGCCTTCCAGAAAACGGAGCTTGTTTTCATCCGAGCCTTTTGCACGGTGCTTTTCCAGGGATTCCACAGCGCGCTGTCTCAGCCCGGGCAGGCCGTATTCCACCAGATCCCACCACCACCAGGAGCGGTGACCTCCGTCGGTGACCCATCCGGGTCTTGCGGAATTGCCGCGGACGGAGTTGAAGAATTCTTCTTCCTCATCGGTAAGAACCTTTTCGGGAACACGTCCCAGAATCAGGTCGTTTTCGTCCACGGGAACCTGACAGTTTTCCAGAACATAGTTCAGTCCGTGACCGTATTTCAGCTGCTGGGGCAGTTCCGCGAATTTTATGTCCGCTTCGTGGAACAGCCGGATCCGTTCAAATGTGGTGGAGGTTACAGGTTTGTCGGTGAGATTCCACAGTGCTTCGTTCACCAGAATCTCTTTCAGTTTCTCAGGTGTCTGATTCAGTTTCATGGCAGCCTCACTTTCAATGTAGTATGTACATTACAGTATTGAAGTCTATTTCCGTACGCGGATCTTCACGTTCAGCCCGCGGTCTTTCATGCGCATCCGAAGCTCATCCATCAGCTCATCCGTGGGCGGATCGGTATCGGCGAAAGGATAACTCCATCCGAGAGCGTCGTATTTCCCTGCTCCCAGACGATGGAACGGAAGCAGTTCCACCAGTCCCGTGAATCCGAAAGAGAGCAGTTCATCCGACGCGCGGTCGATGTGTTCGTTTGTGGCATTGACTCCGGGGATAATGGGCATCCGGATCCACACTTCTCGTCCGCAGGTGCTGAACCGCCTGATGTTGTCCAGAATCTTCGAGCGGGATACTCCCGTCCATTTCCGGTGTTCCTCATCGGTGGAGAGCTTCAGATCCATCAGGAACAGATCGGTAACCGGGATCAGATTTTCATACCGTACCCACGGCACATTCCCTGCCGTATCCACTGCGGTGTGCATTCCGGCGGCCTTGCACTTGGTCAGGAATTCCAGAACCGCTTCCCACTGGAGCATGGGTTCGCCGCCCGAGACCGTCACGCCGCCGTCCTTGCCGTAGAAGCGGGACTCCCTTTGGGCGATGCGGAACATTTCGTCGGTTGTCCACATTTTTCCCGACAGAACTCTGGCATCAGCCGGGCAGACCTCCGTACAGTCGCCGCAGTGGATGCAGTCTTTCCGGCTCAGTCCCCTCTTGCATACCTGAGCGCACTGCTCACAGCCGATGCACTTCCGGGAGTAGATCATGAGGGAAGGTTCCATGGAGATGGTTTCGGGATTATGGCACCACACACAGCGCAGATTGCATCCCTGAAAGAAAAATGTGGTTCTCACACCGGGGCCGTCATGGAGACTGCCGCGCTGGACGTGGGACAGAATAGCGTCCGGCATAGGGTTCACCGCCTTTAAGTGATAATGGGTAATCGATTTCATGTGTAGTTTAGCACGGATCGGATGGTTTGTCAATCATTATCGAAAAATTCTTTGTCGAAACTGTACAATTCCGTTCGTCCATCCTTTCGCCAGATACTTGACGGCGGACGGATTCTGTGCTATCATATTCTCATATAAAATACAAAACAGAGGAAAAGGATTCCATATGAAAGCAATTCTCATTCGTGAAGACGAAAATCGTTCCCTCATCTGGGCGGATGTGCCGGATCCGGTGTGCGGTGATGATGACTGCATGGTGAAGATCGAAGCCTGCGGCGTCAACCGTGCGGATTTACTGCAGCGTGCCGGAGATTATCCGCCTCCTCCCGGCTGTCCCGACTGGA
>JAFQWY010000184.1 GCA_017407225.1 Clostridia bacterium
AAAGCCTACAAGGAAAAGGCTCCCGTTATGGTGATTGGCGGAACTGCCGGCAGTTTTCTTGGCGAATATCAGGCAGGCGGTGTTATTATTGTTCTCGGCCTTGAGGCAAAGGATAAAAAAATCGTTGGGTTCTTTCCCTGTACGGGAATGCATGGCGGTAAAATGTTCCTCAGAAGCGAATGTAATGACGTGAAATTTCCAAGTCAGGTAACAGCTCGCCCTGCCGAGGAATCGGATATGAAAGAATTGAAAATGTATGTCACCGAATACTGTGATTTATTCGGTTACGACATGAACGAGGTATTAGCCTCGCCCTTTACTGTCGTTACACCCGACAGTAAAAACCCATATAAGCAAATGTATGTAGCAAATTAGAAGGTAAGTGAGGTAAATCTTTATGAAGTATTCAAAGGAAGAAGTCATGCAGTACGTCTTGGAGGAGGATGTCAAGTTCATCCGTCTTGCTTTCTGTGATGTATTCGGTAAACAGAAAAACATTTCGATTATGTCGGGGGAATTGTCCCGCGCCTTTGAATACGGTATTGCATTCGATGCTTCAGCAATCGCAGGGTTCGGAGATGAGACACACTCCGATCTCTTGCTCCATCCCGATCCGGAAACCCTGATGCTTCTGCCGTGGAGACCGGAACATGGGAAAGTGGTGCGGATGTATACGTCCATTACCTATCCGGACGGAAAACCGTTCGCCTGTGATACTCGCAGTCTACTGAAAAAGGCAATCGCCGATGCAGAACGGGAAGGATTTACGTTTGCGTTCGGATCCGAACAGGAATTTTATCTGTTTGAACTGGACGATAAAAACAAACCGACAAAGACGCCGTATGACGAAGCCGGATATATGGATCTTGCTCCGGAAGACCGCGGTGAAAACATCCGTCGTGAAATCTGTCTGACACTGGAACAGATGGGCATCCATCCGGAAAGCTCCCATCATGAAGAAGGACCCGGTCAGAACGAAATAGACTTCCGTTATTCCGATGCACTGACAGCCGCCGACAACACAATGACGTTTCAGACGGTGGTTAAAACCGTCGCACGCCGAAACGGTGTTCATGTGGATTTTGGTCCGAAGCCGCTGGAAAACGCACCGGGCAACGGTTTTCATATCAATATATCCGTAAAGCCGTCCGATAATCCGGAAAATCTCTGCCGCATGATTGCGGGAATTCTGGATAAAACCACAGAAATGACCGCATTTCTGAATCCAGCGGAAGATTCCTACAAGCGCTTCGGTGTCAGCAAAGCTCCCGGTTATGTATCCTGGTCTGCAGAGAACCGTTCCCAGCTTGTGCGTATCCCTGCCGCGCCCCACGAACACCGTCGTGCGGAACTTCGATCCCCCGATCCGCTGGCAAATCCGTACCTCGCCTTTACCCTGATGATCTATGCAGGGCTTCACGGTCTGCAAAACCATCTGGAGCTTCCCACCGCATCGGATTTTAATCTGTACAAAGCAAGTGCCGAACAGCTTGCACAGTATCAAAGATTACCCGAAACGCTTGGACAGGCCTGCACAATCGCATCCGAAAGTGAATTTATACGCAAACACATTCCTGCTGACATTTTATCGATCTACTGCAATCGCTGATTTATCACACCCGGAAGGAGGAGTGAGTACTTCATGAGTCTGAAAGAACGAATCTACAGTGTGCTGATTGTTTCCGCCTCGGAATCTTTCAATACCGCCCTGACTGATCTTTTGTCTCCTTCCGGGTACCAGCCGGTCTGTATTGTATCCGATATCAGCGCCGCAAAACGGGCACTGGCAGAACGGGAATTTGATTTTGTGATCGTGAATTCTCCGCTTCCGGACGATCCGGGCATCCGTTTTGCAATCGACACCGCCAATGAACGGGAATCGGTTGTATTGCTTATGGTGCGTGCCGAACTCCATGAAGAAATACATTACAAAGCTGCACAGCACGGTGTTTTCACCCTCCCCAAGCCAACATCAAAATCAACCATGGTCACTGCCGTCAGCTGGCTGTCCAGTGCCAGAGAGGGCCTGCGGAAGAACCGGAAAAAAGCACTGACTCTGGAAGAAAAAATGGAGGAAATCCGCATCGTCAACCGGGCCAAGTGGCTTCTGATCGGTGAATTGAAGCTGGAAGAATCGGAAGCACACCAATATATAGAAAACAGGCGATGGATCGCTGTGTAACCAAACGGGAGGTTGCGGAAGAAATTATCCGGCTGTATTCATGACTGCCGCGATTGAATTATTTTAATAAAGCATCATTCACTCAGGTATTTTCACAATTGTGCGGTTTGGGCTGATTTTTCTGAAATAGCTCTTGCATTTCCGCAGAATCAGGTGTATAATACCCTCAACAGAATAAATGCAGGGGAGCTTGTATCGGCAGGCTGAGAGGAAGTCATCAAACTTCGACCCTGAGGTGTTCGTCTGTGACGAAACCTGAACCTGATGCGGATAATGCCGCCGTAGGAAGTCATTGCAGAAAGATTTTTTACAGGAGGCATCCGATGGTGTCTCCTGTTTTTGTTTTGTTATAAAACCGAATAACGGGGAGCTTGCAGCAGAATTCCTGCTAAACAGGCTGAGAGGAAGGTGTGACCTTCGACCCGGAGGTGTTCGTCTGTGACGAAACCCGAACCTGATTTGGATAATGCCAACGTAGGGACAGCTGAGACATGTGTCTTGTAACGGAAGTACCCCGAATCGGGCGGCTTCCGTTTTTATTTTTTCAGAAAGGATGTGAAAAATGTGGTAAAAATCAACGGACATGAACTGAATATCGCCGGAAAAACGCTTGCGGAATATCTTGCATCCGCAAATTATGATCCGAAACGGATTGCGGTGGAACGAAACGGTGAAATTGTACCGAAGGCAAAGTACGGCGAGACGGTTCTTGAAGACGGTGACAATGTGGAAATTGTCAGTTTCGTGGGAGGTGGTTAATCTGATTCCAACCAAAGAAGAATGGAACAAGGCTTTAACCGAACGACACGGAGAAAATCTGCAGAAGAGATTTTCATCGGCAACCGTTGCTGTATGCGGGCTGGGCGGACTGGGTTCAAATATTGCCGCTGCCCTCGCCCGTGCGGGAATCGGCAAGCTGATTCTTGTTGACTTCGACCGTGTGGACATCACCAATCTCCACCGCCAGCAGTACAAAGCGGATCAGATCGGTATCCCGAAAACGAAGGCGCTTGCGGAAAATCTCCGCGAAATCGCACCGTATCTGGAACTCGAAACCCACACTGTCCGGATCACGGAAGACAATGCGGCAGAACTTCTGCACAGTGCGGACATCATCTGCGAGGCATTTGACAATGCGGAGGCAAAAGCCATGCTCACCGAAGCAGTTCTCACGGGAATGCCTGACAAATATCTTGTAGCCGCATCGGGAATGGCGGGACTGGGCAGTGCCAACAGCATACGGACACGCAGAGTCACAAGCCGGTTTTATCTCTGCGGCGATGAGGTCAGCGATGTATCCGACGGAATCGGTCTTGTCTCCAGCCGCGTCATGCTCTGTGCCGCACATCAGGCACATACGGTTCTGCGGATTCTGGCAGGACAATCTGAAACATAACGAAAGAAGGAAAACAAAATGAACAATGACAAACTCATCATCGGCGGACACGAATTTTCGTCCCGCTTCATCCTCGGCTCCGGCAAATATTCCATGAAGCTGATCGAAGCGGCGGTAAAGGATGCGGGAGCGGAGATCGTCACCCTGGCAGTCCGCCGGGCAAACACAAAGGAGCAGGAGAGTATCCTCGACTATATCCCCGAGGGCATCACGCTGCTCCCCAACACAAGCGGCGCGAGAAATGCGGAGGAAGCTGTCCGTATCGCACGCCTTGCACGCGAGCTTGGATGCGGGAATTTTGTCAAGATCGAGATCATGCGGGACAGCAAATATCTGCTCCCCGATAATGCGGAAACCATCCGGGCAACCGAGATCCTTGCCAAAGAGGGCTTTGTGGTCATGCCGTATATGTATCCCGATCTCAATGCAGCACGGGATCTTGTGAATGCCGGAGCTGCTTCCGTGATGCCGCTGGCGTCCCCCATCGGTTCCAACAAGGGGCTTGCAACCAAGGAATTCATCCAGATTCTCATTGACGAGATTGACCTGCCCATCATCGTGGACGCCGGCATCGGAAAGCCCTCGCAGGCCTGCGAAGCCATGGAAATGGGTGCAGCGGCGATTATGGCGAACACGGCCCTTGCAACCGCAGGAGATCTGCCGCTGATGGCTTCTGCTTTCAAAAATGCCATTGAAGCGGGACGGAAGGCATATCTCGCAGGTCTTGGCAGAGTGCTGAGCCGCGGCGCATCCGCATCCGATCCGCTGACGGGATTCCTCAGAGACTGAAGGGCGGGAATGATGTGTGATCTGTATTATAAATTAGCTTAGCCCGCCCACGAGTTCCTTCGGAACTCCGATGGTTAGGAGGTTGTTTATGGAAAACCAATTTTTTGTGGATTCGGGGCATCTCTCCCCGGAAGCACTGGCGAACAAACACCGACTTGAAAACGATCCGTCTTCCCGGAAGAACCACATGGAATATCTGCCGGGAATGGAAGTGATCGAATCGGATG
>JAFQWY010000025.1 GCA_017407225.1 Clostridia bacterium
ATCCTGATAGTACCGCAGTTTCTCCAGTCCGTTCAGTGCGGTCATGAATCGTGGATGGATTTTATCGTCCGGGGATTTTGGTTTATATCTCGTCTGCCATTCTTCCAGCAGTTTTATGTAGTCGGACAGAATCCGGAATGTATGGTGAATGTTCTCCGGCGGATACTGGGTTCTGTGCATAACGGATGGTTTGTCAGCGGTGATTCCGAAGTCCTGCATCAGTTTCCGTGCGGCTTCTGCATTCGTCAGCCCGAACAGTTTTGCTGTAAAGTCGATCACGTCTCCGTTCTCGCCGCACCCGAAACAGATGTAGCGGGAATCGCTGTGGTGATTGTCGTAAATCCGCATGGATGGGTGACAGTCATCGTGGAACGGACAGCAGGTCATGCCGTTGTTCTGGATGCTCAGACCGTAGTGTTCGGCGGCAGTGCGGAGATCGACGGTGTTTTTTATGGTTTCAAATGAGACAAGTGCTGTATTCAGCCTCCTTCCAGTGTGAAATTGGGGTAAAATATGGAGTATATACCCCTATTTTTGCAGTGTATCCTGTATGGGCAGGGTAGATATATAGGGGACTATCTTCTGGTTCAGAAATTGGAGAATAGTCTCCGAAAAATCACCGAATTTCTCCTTTCTTACGTGTTTCTTTCCCGTAATCCTGTTCCGAAGCAAGTTCTTTCTCCAGTTGGTCAACGGTTTTCCGGAAGTTTTCCATCGTTTTGACTTCTTCCTGCATTGCCCGCATCTCTTTGTACAGCAGGTTCTTTTCGGAAGTCAGCCTGTCTGCTTCCTTTCTCCATGACGTTATATTGATCTTTTCGCCGGATGCAGTCAGTTCATCAAAGAAGTTATTGGCACTCTCAAACAAGGTCAGTTCCGCCCGATGTTCCTGACTGAATTTCTCGCGCTTGTTCGGTTTCAGATTTTTCAGCTTCTGCCGGATGGGCTTGTAGGTTTGATACCGTTCCCACATTTCAATCCGCTCGTTCAGCGGAGCGATCTGTCGTTCCAGTCCGACAATCTCACTGCGGATTCTGTAGTATTCGCTGTTCTTGTCTTTGATGTACTGACGAAGGTCTGCGAGGGACTGAATCTGATGTTCCTGTATAAACTCGAAAATTGCCCAGCCGTTTTTTATATTTTTAATCTTCTGATATTGACTGTCGCTCAGTGAATGGGTCAGTGCCCGATTGACGACATCCAGCCGGATATCCTGTTCCGAATCTACTCCGTGATCGTCTTCCGCAGACCATGCGTACAGTCTGCTGAGCCTTGCCCGGAGTTCCTTAATCATCTTGTTATCAGCGGCAATCTGCCGGTTGGTGTCTCCCTTTTCGGTACGAATCCCACGGCGTTCCATCTGTGTAGCAGCAGAACCAAGATGAATCGTGGGTATCTGTTCTATGCCCTGCCGTTTGTAACTCCGGTGATCGACACGAACCTGAATTCCGTTCTGTCCCAGATATTTGTTGGTCATGTCTGCCCATGCTGACCGCCAATCTTCCGCTTTGGAGTGTTCGTTCCAGTCTGTAGTGGGGACGGAGTCACAATCATACTGCCGCTTCACAGGATCGTAGATTTTCTGTCCGTTCTCATCCAACCGGTAAACCTTCCGCTGTTTATCGTCCCATGTTCTGTCTTCCCGGAACGGACGCATGGTCAGCATGATATGAGCATGAGGATTTCCGACGCCGGTATCATGAACCGCAAAGTCGGCACACATTCCGGCAGATACAAAACTGTCACGGCAGTATTCCCGGACAAGCTCGATCTGTTGTTCACGGGAAAGCTCTACCGGAAGTGCAATGTTGATTTCACGGGCAAGCTGGGCTTTACAGCTTTTCTCAATTTCTTCTACGGCGTTCCAGAGGGTTGAGCGGTCAGCAAATTCGGGAGGTGCATGAGATGGGAGCATGATTTCGGAATGAATCACGCCGCCTTTTCTGGCGTAGTCATGGGTCAGACCGTCCCAGTTATTCGTCAGCTTCTCGCCGCTCCGGTATGCTGCGGCGGCAACGGCACTGCGTCCTCTGGAACGTCCGATGATCTGGATATTGCAATGATAGATTGCGGGTATCACCTTCCTTCGGTAGATTTGTGTTGGTTTTTGATTACAGGGTATGGGAGAATCCCATCGTGACGGCAGTCACCGGGACAGCACTACCACTGAAGATTCGTCGCAGACGAACTTCCTGTGGTACATAAGTGCGCCCTTGTTCCAAGGGATAAGGTTAGTCTGCCTTCAAAGCGGTACTTCTTCATCGAGCAGATGCAGGAGAAATGCTTTGAATTCCTCACCGGACATATCGGCAGTGTGAGGAAAAAGGCTTTCGATGATCGCACCTTTTTCGATCAGACGATGGGTACGCTCACGGCGTTCCGCGTCTCGTTCGAGATTCGTGATGATCTTGATCCGGTTGTTAATCTGGCGGATTTCCTCGGTGTTGGCTGCTCTTTCATCAAGCAGTTCCTGACGGGTGGTTTTGTTGGACATAGAATGAAAATTCCTTTCTGTTCATAAAATTGTATTGATTTTGTATCGGATACGTGATACAATGAGTATACTATGATTGAGAGATATACAATCTCTCCGGGAGGTATTGCTATGGCAAAAACGGATACGCTTCACATTCGTGTTGATCCCATCGTCCGGCAGGATGTTGACGAACTTCTCTCTGCGCTCGGCATATCGACAGCGGAAGCTGTGAATATGTTCCTGCATCAGATTCTGCTCCGGGGAGGTCTGCCGTTTTCGGTGACTCTGCCCACCCCCAACGCAGAAACCCTCGCCGCTATACAGGAAGCACGGGACATTGCAGCCGGAAAAATTCATACCAAAACGTTCCACAGTGTCGAAGAACTGATGGAGGACTTGATGGACGATGCTGACGATTAAGCGAACGACAAAATTCAAGAAAGAGTTCAAGATTGCCATCCGCCGTGGATGTGACATGAAAGTTTTTGAGTATGTGGTCAGAGAACTTGCCAACGAACGCAAGCTCGATGAAAAGTTCAGAGACCATGCGCTGACCGGGAATTTTACCGGTTTCCGTGAATGTCACCTTGCTCCGGACTGGCTTCTTGTTTACCAGATTGACAAAGGCGAACTTGTCCTCACCCTGTCACGGACAGGAACACATTCAGACATTTTCTGATACAGCGGCGTACTTCTGCATCATCACCGGTGCAGTTGTGCGCCGTTATGCTTTTCTCACCTCACTTTCGTTCAAAACCAAAGGATTTCGTACCCGTCCCGGCTGTTTTGCTGTGGTACATATACATTCTATCAGAATGAAAATGCCCGTGCCGTATATCCAAAAGGTAGGATTTTCATGAAAAAAGCTCCGATTTCCACGCTTTCGGAAAATCAGGACAGCATATTTGTGTATGTGTGTACGTACGGTACGTATCTTTTCAAGTCCATTTCAATTTTTTCAGGAGGATTGCCCGTGTATACTGCGCTGACCATACAGGAAAAACTGAAAGACCTCCGTGTGGAAAGGAAACTGACATTGGAGGAACTGTCGGAACAGAC
>JAFQWY010000026.1 GCA_017407225.1 Clostridia bacterium
AAATCTCTACAGATCCGATGGATTACTGCGACATTTTTTGGGGTTCTGCCCTATGTACCCCGAAAAATTTTGTGTAAACAACCTCCCAACCAAACATGGCCTGCTCGCCAGGCATAGCTGTCCTTTCCCCCTCGTATTCACCGAACTCCCGGAAGTCAGCCTCGTTATGCGCGCCGCAGGCGTGAATGGCGCGGCTGGCTTTCGGGAATCCTAACGGCAGAGGGGGGATTCTCTCACACAGTCTCTCTTCCCTCAAAAAGTATCCGCAGTTGATTCGACACCATGTCCCAGTTTCGACAAACCACCGTCCAGTGGTTAACGATATTCTGCGACGCAAGATACAACATTTTCCGCAGAGAATCATCGTTCGTGAATGACGGTTTGTTCTTGGTAATCTTTCGGAACTGTCGGTTCAGTCCTTCGATGATGTTCGTTGTATATATGATCTTCCGAACCTCTGCCGGATATGCATAGAACGTGGTCAGAATATCCCAGTTCTCCTCCCAGCTTCTCACACAGCTGGGATAATTTTTTGCCCATTTGTCCTTGAATTCGATCAGTCCGTTCATCGCTTCATCTTCGTTCACAGCACCGTAAATTTTCTTCAGATCCGCCATTACCTCTTTCATGTCCTTCCAGTTTACATACTTGGTTGAGGAACGGATCTGATGGACAATACATCTTTGTATCTGAGCCTTCGGAAAAGCGGCCCCGATCGCTTCACGGAAACCGCTCAGACCATCCACGCAGAAGACATAAACATCCTTTACACCACGGTTTCTGAGATCATTCATCACAGACAGCCAGAATTTTGCACTCTCATTCTCACCAATCCATACGCCCAGGATATCCTTGTGACCGTCCATTCCGATCCCCAGAACCACATAGGCAGCCTTGGTGATATACTGGTGGTCTTCCTTTACCTTGTAATGAATAGCGTCCATGAAGATGAACGGATACACGCTTTCCAGTGGTCGGTTCTGCCATGCGTTCACTTCCGGCGTGACCTTCTCTACAATCTTGCTTACAAGTCCATCGGAAATTTCCACATCGTACAGATTCTTGATCTGTTCGGAGATGTCCCGCTGGCTCATACCGCAGGCGTACAGGGCAAGTATTTTTTCTTCCATGCCGTCCGCATTCCGGCTGTATTTGCCGATGATTTTCGGTTCATACTCCCCGTTTCTGTCCCTGGGAATTTTGACATCGACCTCCCCGATCTGCGTTTTTACGGTCTTTTTCGAGTATCCGTTCCGGTAATTTTTGTTCTTGCCGGATTCTGGATTTTCCGACGCGTGTCCGCTTTTTTCGTAGCCTAATGTTTCCTCCAGTTCGGCTTCCATGACCTGTTGGAGGACATCGCTGAACAGGTCTTTCATGCTGTTCAGGATGTCTGTGGTGCTGGTGAAATGCTGGCTGTTGACGAAATCTCTCAGTAATTCTTTGCTTGCTTTTTCCATGAAAAATACTTCCTTTCAGGTTTTGCATACAGCCGTCCCGCCCGGTCAGCAGGGACGCAATTCCCGGTCATGCCGGGACATAAACCCCGGTCAGCTAAACACCACTCATCAACCCTCCCATAAATCCCCGCAGGAGCTTTTCCACCGCCTTAGCGGCCTGCAGGCGTGAGACTGTGGGAAAGTCCGGCGGGGGATGCAGACTTCATGTCAGCGGACTTTTGGACAGCCTAGTCCCCAGCCGAATTTGTTCTGCCCGTCACATCACAGCTTCTCAATATGCACTGTATACCCAGTCGTAAGCCTTCTCCGAATCCCGTCCAGCTTCCCGTAACAGCCTTCCTCATCGCTCAGATGCCGTCCCCATTCGGACGGTGCATACTGGCTGGTGAACATGGTAGAAGTTCCGAGGTCCGTCCTCGTCTTGATCAGGTGATACAGAATCTTGATCCCATCCTCCGAATACCGGCTGATGGCGAAATCATCAATGAACAAAAGTTGGATTCTGGAATAGTATTTCAGCCGCTTTCTGTATCTGTCCAGATCCTCACGGCGGCTCAGAACAAGCAGTTCATCCAGTAAGTCACAGTAATCCACATACATACAGCGATAGTTTCTGCGGCAGGCTTCATTGCAGAACGCGGACATGAAATAGGATTTTCCGGCCTCCGTCACGCCGTAGATACCGACATTCAGCCGGTCTTCGACGAACCGGAAGGACAGCAGCTGCTGTACCACATCATCGTTGTAGCGGCGTCTGCTGCCGGTTACCAGATTTTCAATCAGTGCTCCCTTGTCGATCAGTCTGCTGAGACGCAGATTGGTTTTGTAGCGGTTGTTCATTGTTTCTATATATTGGGGTTCAATGATCTCACGCAGAAGCTGTCCCGGCGTGAAATCCGTGAATTCCGGACTTTCCAGCAGTTCTTTCCATCGCAGAGCAGATACGGGAAGTCCGAGTTCGTCCAGCATGACGGCGATATCCAGTGGAATATTCATTCCCGGTCACCTTCTTTCTGACGGTTCAGGAGACTCTCCAGAGAATACTTCGCGTCATCATCCTTGTAGATTCCGGTAACGGTTGTATCTTCATATGCGGGTTTCAGCGTACTTTTCATCCGGTCATCGGGTGCAAAATCCGCTGCCGCATACAGTGCGATGGTATTTGCTATGTAGTTATAGCTGCATTTCCCGTAAAGAATCGCTTCACGGCAGCATTCCTCCAGTGCCGGATTTCCGTATTTTTCGGCAAAACGCAGAATTCCGTAGCTGCTGCGGAAGGACTGAACGGGATAGTCGAACTTTTCAATGACATTCTGAATCAGAATCTTCGTGTTCGGGCCGATGCGTTCCGCTTTGGAAAGAAAATACGGTTTGTTCCAGTAGCCGTAATCTCCGTATTCCGTCGGCATATCCGAGGGGATCACAACCCAGCTTTTCGGTGTGTAGCTTCTGTCATGGGTGCGGATTAAGTCGCCGTGTTCGTTGTACACATGGATTTTCTCTGCTCCTGCACGGATTTCCAGTGTCTTTCTGAGATACTTCCGGGGCATGGAGTAGTGAACCTTGTCATAGACAAATGAGAAATCCTGTCCGACCCTGACCTGTTTCCGTTCCATGTATTCATACACAGTTTCCGGCAGAGGCAGAAGTGCGTCTTTCTCCTCAGATTCAAACAGATCACGTCTGGAACAGGTCAGTCCCTGGAAGTTTTCACGGTTCTCCTGCTCCATCTTCTGCCAGAGAACCGTGTTCAGCTCTTCCAGCGAATAGAAGGTCATATCCTCCATATCGATCAGGATATGCATATCGATAATGCGGACATGTCCCTCAACATTCGGTTTCCAGCGGGGAGACCGTACTTTGGCAGGCTGGATCACCGTACCGTTGTGTTCCGCCCATGCCTGAAAGTCTTTGTTCAGCGAAGGGCTCACCCAGTCTTTGTTCTCGGTAACCGCTACCTTGCAGTTATCGGGAGTAACCGTTTGGGTGACACCGCCGAAGTAGTTCAGCGCATTGTTGTTGACACGGAGCCAGTTGGCAATATCACAGCAGGTCATGCCCTCGACGTAGAAGTAGTCGCTGTATGACAGCGCAGCTACGAATACAGTCACTTTGGTTTTCTTTTCGGGATTATGCCGGTCACTGAGCCACAGCGTCTTTCCAGCAAAGTCCAGTTCCAGACTGACACCGGGAGTTCTCGGAATATGAATGGTCACGTTCCGGCTACCCAGCCAGTTCTGATAACGTCTGCAGTACTGACGGTAGCTCAGCGGTCGCTTGCCGTCAACTATACCGGCGGCATAGTATTTCTTCCAGAGATGCTTGAGGGTCTCACCCTTTCTGGTAAGAGCACGGCAGACTTCTTCCGGATCAAAATCCCGGTAAAGTTCGTTTTCGACGGATTTGCCTGCCTTGTGATACAGCCGCTCTGCGATGAATTCGTTGGTGACGTCCTCAGGCAGGGGATAAGAGAGTTCCTTGCATTCCCGGAAGCGTTTCAGGAATTCGTTCACCGTGGTCTTTCCGTTGCCGGTTGTCTGTGCGATCTCACGACCGCTCATGCCGCCCGTGTAGTGCAGCGTCAGGATTCGTTTGTAGTCCATGTATGGACCTCCTCTGATTTGGATTCCTCTTGTACTGAAGAGGTAGTTCCATTATAGAGGATTTCGCGAAAACTGGCCGGGGATTATGACATTCTGTGGCCCGGGATTATGTCTTTCTGTGGCCGGGAATTACGTCCCGACTGGCCCGTTTGCGTGGCAATTTGCAGGTTTTGCTCTTGTTTGGAGTTTTGTCTGATTGGAAGTATTTATTCATGTTTTACACAAAATTTTTCACGGTCTCCATGAAGAATCTCGAATTTGATATTATATAGATCCTCTCGCATTACTTCATAGGTGTTAACCTGCTCATCATCTTCGGGATCATATTGTACATCGCTTGCAAAATACAAAAGATAGACATAATCACTATTCTCGCCTAAAAGTCTGTATTCGACTGGTACTAACTCACCATATCCTGATTCTGCCCACGATTCAGTGGTCCGGCGAAATATAAAACAAAGTGTTCCTCCCCATGTTGTCTCAATAATTACGCTTGATGAAGATTGCGGGTTTGCAACAACATTATAATTATCCTTCCATGTATCCGGGAATTCCACACGAAATGCAAGTTCCTGGTTCTCGTAAATCTCAGTCGTTACAGGTTGATTTATCAGTTCGTAATCAAAGTACTCAT
>JAFQWY010000185.1 GCA_017407225.1 Clostridia bacterium
TCCCGCATCCGCTTTATGGATCACGGGAGTTTTCGCTTTATTCGGTTGGATTGTGACGGAATCCGAATGGATTATTCGCCGATGGCAACGTAGCCTGCCGCTTCGAGAGCCGCAATGTCAACACCGAGCGCTTCGCAGTTTGCCTTGTTGTACTTCTTCTGGAAGGTATCAACATAGCCGATTGCCATTTCTTCGATCTTGGTCTGACCCTTGAGGATTTCGATTGCCATCTTACCGGTCTTTACGCCGAGGTCGTAGTAGCTGATGGAGAGAGTCGCAACGCCGCAGCCGGAGCAGATGCCTTCTTCACCCGCGATGATGGGAGTGCCGGTGGGAAGAACCGCGCCGTTGATCGCTTCGGTGCAGGTTGCAGCGGTGTTGTCGGTGGGAATGTAGAGTACATCGGCACCGGCAGCAGCAGCGGCGGATACAGCGGCAACGTCATTGGAGTCGGAGAATGCAAAGTCGACGCAGGTGATACCCTTGCCGGTGAGGTATTCGGTAACAACCTTTACCTGATAAGCGGAGTTTGCTTCCGCGGAGCAGTAGAGCATACCGACGGTCTTGGTATCCGGGAAGAGGTCGAGAATCATCTGCGCCTGCTGATCCAGCGGAGCGAGGTCGGAGGTACCGGAAATATTGTTGCCTACAACGCCGGAGAAGTTTTCGATGCCGAGAGCGGTGCCGTATTCGGTAACGGATGTGCCGAGAATGGGAATGATGGTGGTGCCGTTTGCAGCAGCCTGCAGTGAAGGAGTAGCGTTTGCCATAATCAGGTCAACATTCTTGGTAACGAAGTCGTTGATGATGGTGGTGCAGGCGGTGGTGTCGCCCTGTGCATTCTGGTTGATGAAGGTGATGTTTTCTTCACCGAATTCTTCGGTCAGTGCATCCATGAAGCCCTTGGTAGCGGCGTCAAGAGCTGCATGGGGCTGGATCTGGCAGATACCGACGGTGTAGGTACCGGATGCGCCGCAGGAAGTGAAGCCGATGCAGGCAGTAAGAGCCATAACGGCGGCTAGGATGATGGAAAGAGTCTTTTTCATGTTTTTTTCTCCTTTGAGATATGTGTGAAAATTTTGGGTTATGGATGATTGACTTTACATCAATGATCTGTCGTTGTCAGTCTCCGATGGGGGAGTAGCCCAGGGATTCGAGTATGGCAGTGTCCACGCCGAATTCCTCACAGAGTTCGGGATTGTACAGCCGGAGGTATTCCGGTGCATAGGAAACAGGCATTTCGGTGATGTCCGTCCCGCCTTTCAGAATTTCAGCTGCCATTCTGCCCGTCATCTCACCGAGCTGATAATAGTCGACGCAGATGGTGGCAATGCCGCAGCTGGAGCAGATCCCTTCGTCTCCGCCGATTACGGGAACGCCGGTATGAAGGATCGCACCGCCGATTGCCTGAGCGGAGGATGCCGCTGTGTTGTCGGTGGGAATGTAAATCACATCGGAAGCCGCCGCACACGCCTGAGCAACCGCTGCGATTTCGTTGGAATCAAAGAACGGATAATCCGTACAGGTGATGCCGGCCTGTTCCAGATATGTCCGGATTCCCTTTACCTGATAGTCGGAATTGGGTTCTGCGGAACAGTAAAGCAGGCCTACATTTTTTGTATCCGGGTACAGATCCAGGATCATCTGCGCCTGCTGATCAAGAGGCGTCAGGTCGGAGGTACCGGAAACATTGGTCCCCGTCAGTCCACTGAAATTCTCGATTCCAAGTACCGTTCCGTAGTCGGTGATGGAAGTTCCGAGAACCGGAATCTCCGTGGTGCCGTTGACTGCCGCCTGCAGTGCGGTCGTACCGTTGGAGAGGATCAGATCCGCGTTCCGGTTGACAAAATTATTGATGATGGAAGTGCAGGAGGTGGACTCTCCCTGAGCATTCTGCTCCAGAAAGAGGATGTTCTCCTTCCCCAGTTCAGCTTCCAGTGCATCGCGGAATCCCTGAGTTGCGGAATCTAGCGCAATGTGAGGCATCTGCTGGCAGATTCCAACGGTATACTGTGCTTCCCCGCAGGATGTGAGGATCGCTCCGCATACGACCAGAAGCACTGCAAGAAGAAAGTATTTTTTCATGCGTACCCTTCTTTCATAATAAATTGAGCGGTCTTTGGAACTGTAAAAACAAAAAGTCCCTGCATAAAAATACAGGGACGAAATTTTCCGCGATACCACTCTGCTTTCGTACTGACCTCGCAGTCAGAACCTCATAAGGCTTAAAAGTCTTGGCGATGTAACGGTCGCTCCCGTTGTGCCTACTTGAGCATATGGGACAGTTCAGCACACAGCTTGCAGAAGGAACTTCATACGATAACCGACATTGTCTCGCACCACCCGACAACTCTCTGGGACGCATTATTTGTACTACTTTATTCTGCTCAAACGCTTTTACGTGATTTCTGAGTTGTAGCTACATTTTAGCACAAAAAACAGAAATGTCAATAGGTTTTTATTATTTATTCGTATTTTTATTCAAAAAATCTGAAAATAATTGCTGCCCTTCTTCCCGTTTACACAAAACACATATCCTATGGTTCGATTGTTCAAGGTATCTTTTCGTCGTTTATGCCGGATGCTCCAGATAAACTGAGATAAAAACAAAGTGTATACAAAAACTGATGCAGATTCATAATTGACCGACAGAACTTGATGTTCTGTGAAAAACCAAGGACTATCGTGATCTCTGCAGACAGCGATAGTCCTTATGTTTTACCAGATAATCGGAAAGCTGCCGCACAGCCATATACCGCCGGATTTCACAAATTCGTATCTGTATTCCAGCGGTGTCGGTTTGGGTACCAGCTCCTCCAGAACCGGATCATAATCCAGCTGATATACACGGCAGGTGAGAGTCACGGTGTCCTCCGTCTTTTCGCTGACGAAGTATTCCGGGTATACCTTGAAGGAGTCCGATCCCCGTGCGGCATCCACAACCCACAGCTTATCATCCGCCCACAGGAAATGCACCGGATCCGATGCCGTTTCATCCCCGCACCACGCCATCAGCATTTCGGTCATGGACTCGGTGAAAACGGAGCTCAGATACTCCTCCATGGTCGTCAGGTCGGTGATGCCCAGATTCTCAAACACCTCATTGATGAGGGGAAAATACCACGACCCCTGAAAGATTTTCGGACCATCCTCCGCCGCAGTGGCACGGGTATAGACGTTTCCTTCGAACCAGTACCGTGCCTGGCGTGCTTCATCATAGCGTGGGATCAGTGCATGGGCGTCCTCCCCGGTGACTGCACGGATCAGGTTGAACCGGTATGCCTCATCCGGAGATGAGCAATGGTAATATCCGGTGATAGTGAGTCCTGATGTGGTCAGATCGAAATACACATTGATACCGCCGAAGTCCTGTTCCAGTCTGCATCCGATGGAGCAGTCCCCGGCTTCAATGGCTGGCATATACTTCTCTTGGATCGATCCAGTGACATCAATTTCCATGAAATCACTGATATCCGGCAGAAGCTGCTGCACTGCGATGGGATAGCCTTCTTTCGTCAGATCGATGATGGTACATCCCATGCATCCGGGCCGGGTCGCCATGTTGTAGGACAGAGCGAGGATTGTTTCGGAAGCATTGAATTTCGCCAGAACACTTCCGGGAATAAAATCAATCATATCCCCTGCGTATCCGTGGATCACATAACGATAGATGGACGATGTACCGTTCTGCAGATTCTTCAGCTCAATCCAGTCGTCACTTCCCTGTACAATCCAGTTGTCGGAGGTATAATAACGGTATTTTTCATCGGAATTTACAGTCGCCGTATAATCGTACTCCTTCCATTCCTGAAGCTCTTCCAGTCTTGATGCGGTGTTCTTCTCATGATAGCGGACGCCGTGGCTGATACGGATATTCTGCAGGAAATTCACCATCATATAGTCATACCATGCCACCATCACTTCCTCACCGTTTACCCTGCAGTTCCATCCGTTGGCGGGATTGGAATCAATGGCTTCACAATAGAAGGACATCAGCAGCTCCACGGTCAGATATCCGTTTTCATCGGATGTGAAATAGTAGTAATCCTCCGATGTATGGAATTCACTGCCGTTCATGGAGTAGAGAACATGACCGTTCACGAAATCGCACGGAACAAACCAGAGCTGGACGGGCTGAAATCCGTTATTATGAGAAGTAGGCACACCCCAGAACACATAATCATTGGCGTTTTTGGACGGCGGGGCCAGTGCCTGTGCGTTTCCCTCATACCGGGTAATCACGTTGGTTTCTGTAGAAAAGCTCCGCACTTCCCCGTCCTCAACAGTGAAAATCTCGATGCCATAGTTGGCGGATGCGCCCCAGTCGTAGACGATCAGCTCGACGATGCCGTTGCCGTCCAGATCGATGTACTCCATGGCGACCACGTAGGATTCAAAGGGGGTGAGCTTTTCGGCGATGAAAGCTTCGTACAGCTGTGCGGGTGATTCCGGCTGTGCAGGTTCGGATTCCTCGGGAGTTTTCACGGATTCAGTCAGGATGATATCGTCCGGAACTCCATCTGTTCCGTAAATGATCTGATCCGGACTGACCGCACGCTTGATCCGGTTTTCCTCAAAGACCTCATCAATACTGTTGTAGGAATCGGAATAGAACTCACGGAATTCCTTATCCAGATCATATTTATCCGATATCACATATTTCTCAGTAGGTTCGGAGAAGGAGAGTTCTCCGTTCGTGATCACTGCATCTCCCACCGAGTATAGGAATTCATCGTAATCTACAGCAACCGAAAGTCCGCCGGTCTGCTGAATGCCCGCAATCAGATTGTTACTGTACATATATTTCAGCGCACCATCATCATCCTGCCAGAGATAGAAGGATGCCATGTTTCCCGGATGAATAATACGGATTCCTCGGTCTGAGAGAATATAGATATCACAGATTCGGTAATACCCGCCTTCCAGAATGACGGATCCGCCCGCTTCAAACAGTTCAAACGTACAGTTCCCGTAAATGTCCCGCGGTTCCGACAGCTCCGCGCGATTTCCAAAAGCTTCCACCGCTATAACATTGTCCAGATGCACCGTCAGCGTGACGGGAACGGACAGTCCGGTTACTTCAATCCGGTAATCCTCCGCCGGATAGGATTCGTCAGTCTCGATTGCTTCCATGGTACTGAGCAGCTGGTCATGAGGGATTGTGAGAGATGGGAGTAACTCCTCCGTCTCCGCAGTCATCGGTTCATCCTGCTCTTCATCTTCCACCGGCTCCGCTTCCACCCGGCACGCCACAACCGCTCCTGCGATCAGACACAGCACCAGGCATACCGCAATCAGCCACAGCCCCCGTCTCTTCCCGGAACCGTAGAGGATATTCGTAAATCTCGCTTTCACCGCATTTTTCCCGGGATTGAAGTGTGTCGTCAGCGCACCGCGGTTCCGTCGGCATCGCTTTATGATATCCAGCATCACTTCCCCATAGGCCGCACGGGTGTTTTCGTCGCATCCCGACAGCACCGATTCGTCACAGGACAGCTCCATTTCCATCTCACAGCGGAACGCCGCCAGATGCACGAGGGGATTGAACCAGTGCAGGGCCCGGGCAAGGAGGCAGACTGCCTTGATCCACAGATCCCCACGCTTACAGTGGGTGACTTCGTGGGACAGGGTTCCCGCCAGTCCGTTTTCCGTGAAATCGATCTCCGGCAGAACGATTCTGCGGCGGATCAGACCGAATGCGGCGGGACTGTTCACATCGGGTGAGACCAGCAGCACCGGCGGGCGGGACAGTCCCTTCTTCCGGCAGACAGCCTCGTAGATTTCCTGTATTCCCACATCCGCTTCTCTTGCTGTGCGGAGGATTTTTGCGGTGTAAATCCAGTATGACAGCAGATTCCACAGAAGGAACACCGCCGCACCGGTCAGATATGCGTGGGGTATGTATGCTTTTACATCATCCCAAGTGATGGGTTCCGGCTCCGGTTCGGTGAATACGGGCGTCTGAACAGGGGGATTTGGCATCTGCACCTGCTCCTGCGGCGGCATTGTCACCGGATTCTGCGGCATTGGGGTGTAGTCTGCCACAGATGTCTGTATCTGAACCTGCACCGGCTCCGGTTCGGTTTCCACCGGCACTTCAATCAGGGCGGGCAGGATTCCGAAACTGAACGGAACAGCAAGACGGATCATCACCAAAGTCCACAGGATGTAACGGCATTTTGCCGTGAACTTCCCGCCGATAAGCTTCAGCCCGAAAAGCATTACAAGGATCAGCAGTGACATTCCCGCCGTGATTTCGATCATTCCCAGAAAGAATTCCTTCATCACTTGCCTCCCTTGCGCTGTTTCAGCAGAGCTGACAATTCCTCCAGATCATCATCGGTCAGACCATCGGTATTCAGCAGGGACGCAATCATATTTTTCGCGGATCCGCCGAAGAAGCGCTTCATGAAGGTCTTCTCTTCCCCTCTCCGGTATTCCTCCTCCGTGATCGCAGGGGTAAACA
>JAFQWY010000186.1 GCA_017407225.1 Clostridia bacterium
AAAATCCGCCGCTGCGGCTGAAACCGTAACGACGGATTTGTTATTTATCTCAGAGCAAATGATGCACCGATGTCTGCGGCGATCATGTTGATGCGGTCGTAGTCGGAATCGGGAAGTACACCGCGGGGGGCAGTGATGATAACCTTGGGGATGTATTTCACGACTTCGCGGGCGAACCGTACCACACCGGTGAAAGTATCTTCGCCGAACCGGGGATGACACAGCTTCATGTATGTATCGGAGTCTGCGGCGTTGAGACTGATGGTCATGCAGTCCACGAGCCCCCGGAACATGGGAGCGGTATCCTCCGCAAGAATCATGGAGGCGTGTCCGTTGGTGTTGACCCGGATGGGAGTCTGACAGACTTCGCGGATCTTTTTGCAGACAGTCAGCATATCGAACAGACGGCAGGCAGGTTCACCGGGACCGGCAAACACAATCTCGCCAAAATTGCTCAGGCTGTGGGAGGACACTTCGGCAATGATCTCCTCGAGAGTGGGTTCGTGATCCAGCCGCATATCGGTGAACTGCTCCGAGTGGAACGGCTCCTTCGCGCTGAATTCACACCTGCACGTGTTCAGTGTTGTGATATTCACATACAGGTTGTTTTTGTAAACATAGGTAATTGCCATGTCGGCCTCCAATAATGTTGAATACGAATAGGGGAATGCGCATACGGATCAGGAAATCCGGAAGAAACGCTTGGCGTTCTCATAGGTCAGCTTTGCAACGGTGTCATAATCCGCACCCCGTGCATCCGCAACACCCTGACAGGTGAAATGCAGGTAGCCGGAGTAATTCAGCTCACCGCGATGGGGAACGGGCGGCAGATAGGGACAGTCGGTCTCAATCAGCAGCTTATCATCGGGAACGATGGCGGCGGATTCTTTTACCTTTGCGGCGTTTTTGTAGGTAACGGGACCGGAGAAGGAGATGTACCAGCCCATGTCGCAGAGCTGACGTGCCATTTCCGCAGTACCGCTGTAGCTGTGGAGAATTCCCTTTACTTGAGGATAACGGCGGATCATATCGAAGGTGTCGCCTGCCGCATCTCTGGAATGAATGATGACGGGAAGCCCTACTTTCTGTGCAATCTCCATCTGAGCGGAGAAGAAATAACTCTGCCGTTCCTTGTCGGTACCGTCGTAGTGGTAATCCAGACCGATTTCGCCGATGGCGCGGACTTTGCCGTGCTTTGTCAGCTCTTCCACCTGATGGAGGGCGGAATCAAGATCGGCGGCATCAATCTGCTGGGCATCATAGGGGTGAAGTCCCACGGTGGCATATATGAAGTCGTAACGATCCGCCAGTTCCACGGAATTGCGGGAAGAGCGGAGACTGGAGCCGATATTGGCAATGTAGTCCACCCCTGCCTCATGTGCGGCACGGATGGCACCGTCAACACCGCCCTCGAATTCTTCCGCGAACCGGTGGTCGTCGTAGTGTGCGTGTGAATCAAAGAGGGGATGCATCAGTGAACTCTTTCTCCGTTGGGAGTTTCGGGATCCAGGAAGACCACGCGAACCTGTTCGTCACCGGATGCCAGGATCATGCCGTTGGATTCAATGCCGCAGAGAACAGCGGGCTTGAGGTTTGCCACAACGATGATCTTCTTGCCGATGAGGTGATCGGGTTCGTAGAACTTTGCGATGCCGGAGACAACGGTGCGTTCTTCGTAGCCCAGGTCAATCTTCAGTTTCAGGAGCTTCTTCGCCTTCGGAACCTTTTCGCATTCCAGAATCTGAGCGGTACGGAGTTCCACGTTCATGAAGTCGTCAATGCCGATCTGGGCAATGCCCTCGGGTTTTTCGGGTTTCTGAGAAGCTTTTTCGAGAGCTTCGGCAGCCTTCTTTGCGGCTTCACGTTCGGCTTCGATTTCAGCCATCAGCTTTGCTTCGTCGATTCTTGCAAACAGAGCAGCGGATTCACCCACAGCCTTGCCGGACTCCAGCCCCCCGAAGGTGAATGCGGAGTCGAAATCACGCTTGTCGGAGCCGATCTGGGAGAAGATGGATTCAGCGGTAGCGGGCATCAGGGAAGAGAGCAGAACCGCGCCGATGCGGATGGTTTCCAGCAGATTGTAGATAACAGTCTGAAGACGTCCCTTGGTTTCTTCGGACTTTGCCAGAGTCCAGGGAGCGGTTTCGTCGATGTACTTGTTGGCACGGCGGAGCATGGTGAATACATCCGCGCAGGCATCCGCGATGTGGTAGGTGTCCATATTTTCGCAGAAGCTCTTGACGGATGCGGAAACAACTTCCTTCAGCTCACCATCAACGTCTTCGTCTGCTCCGGGCACGGGAATCACACCGTCGAAATACTTCTTGGTCATGGCAACGGTACGGGATACCAGGTTGCCCAGATTGTTTGCAAGGTCGGTGTTGTAGCGGGATGCGATGGATTCGTAGGTGATGGAACCGTCGGTTGCGTAGGGCATTTCTGCAAGACAGTAGTATCTTACGCCGTCCACGCCGAACCGCTTTGCCAGATCGTCCGCATAAACCACATTGCCGCGGGACTTGGACATCTTGTCCGCACCGAAGTTGAACCACGGATGTGCGAAAATCTTCTTGGGAAGGGGCAGATCCAGGGACATGAGGAAGATGGGCCAGTAGATGGAGTGGAATCTTACGATATCCTTGCCGATGATGTGTACGTCAGCGGGCCAGTTCTTCTTGAACTTTTCGGGCTGATCTTCCCAGGACTTGTCGGGATCGTAGCCTACGGCAGTGATATAGTTGGTCAGCGCGTCAAGCCATACATAGGTGACGTGCTTGGGGTCCTTTTCAACCGGAATACCCCAGGAGAAGCTGGTTCTGGAAACGCAGAGATCCTGCAGACCGGGCTTGAGAAAGTTGTTGATCATTTCCTTGCGGCGGGATTCGGGTTCCAGAAATTCGGGATGTTCTTCGAAGTGCTTCATCAGACGGTCGGCATACTTGCCCATGTTGAACTTGTATGCTTCTTCCTTTGCCATCTTTACTTCACGGCCGCAGTCGGGACACTTGCCGTCAACCAGCTGGGTTTCGGTGAAGAAGGATTCGCAGGGAGTGCAGTACCAGCCTTCGTACTGGCTCTTGTAAATATCACCCTTTTCCAGCATACGGGTGAAGATCTTCCTGACAGCCGCTTCGTGATAGTCGTCGGTGGTGCGGATGAAGTGGTCGTAGCTGGAGTTCATCAGATCCCAGATACCCTTGATTTCGCCGGCAACGCCGTCAACGAATTCCTTGGGGGTAACGCCGGCTTCCGCTGCCTTATCCTGAATCTTCTGACCGTGTTCGTCGGTACCGGTGCAGAAGAATACGTCGTAGCCCCGCTGTCTTTTGTAGCGTGCAAGAGCGTCGGTGGCGATAATTTCATAGGTGTTGCCCATGTGGGGCTTGGAGGATGCATAAGCAATCGCTGTGGTTATATAAAACTTTTCGGACATTGTAGTACTCCTGAAAATTTCGTTCGGTAATCAGATTCTTGCCCCGCAGACCCATACGGATTCAATGGCGGGTTCGTTTTTGTTTTCCAGCATGATGAAATCGGCACGGGCACCGTTTCGGATGGAACCGCAGTCGCCGGAGATGCCCAGCATAGCCGCGGGATTGGAAGTAGCGCAGGGAATGGCTTCTTCCAGGGTTCTGCCGGTAAAGGACATGAAGTTGATCAGTGCCTTCCACAGATCGAGGGTACTGCCTGCAAGGGCTCCTTCGCTGTTGACGGCCCGTCCGTCCTTGACGTAAACGGGAAGACCTGCGATGGAATAGGTACCGTCACAGCAGCCTGCCGCTTCCATGGAGTCGGTGACCAGAACCAGCTTGTCGTGGGGCTTGGTGCGGCTTGCCATCTTGATCATGGCGGGATGCACGTGTTCACCGTCGCAGATCAGCTCGGTGTATGCGCCGTCACACATAAGGGAAGCGATCATGTTGCCGGGTTCTCTGTGGTGGATGGGACGCATGGCGTTGAAGGTGTGGGTGAAGGAGGTCACGCCCCACTGTACAGCATCCATGGCTTCGGCGTAGGTGGCGTCACTGTGTACCATACCGACGGTTGCACCAAGTTCCTTTGCGGTTTTCACGAATTTCTGGCCGCCTTCCAGCTCGACTGCCGCAGAAACATGAGCCGGAAGGGGAAGCATTCGCATAAGCAGCACCTTCAGCTCATCGGAATCCAGGGGGAAGAGATATTCTTCTGCATGGGCACCGCGGCGCTTGGGACTCAGGTAACGTCCTTCCAGATGAACGCCTGCAATGGTCGCCATGCCTTCTTCGGGCTGGCGGTTCTTGTTTGCGGCATCAACGGAAGCGATGAGGGAGTCGAATTCGTCGGATGCGAGAGTTGCCATCAGGGTGGTGGTACCTGCCTGCGCATAGGATTTTCTCATGGCGCGGCATTCTTCGTCGCCTGCACGGTTAAAATCGTATCCTGCGCGTCCGTGGGTGTGAGCATCCACAAGACCGGGCATGATGTACTTGCCGCCGCAGTCGATGACAGTCATATCTTCGGTTACACAGCCGCGGTAGTCACAGTCGGCGATTCTGCCGTCCTCAACAAGGAGATCAGCCTTGACAAACGCACGCTGCATTGTGGAATAAACGAGTCCGTTCCGGAATAAAATCATGGTCACGCATCCTTTCTTATCCTGTATATCCAACCTTTTTCATTATTACATTATAACAGAAAAACGTCTTTTTTACAAGACGTTTTTGCTATGCATATTCAACAGGAATGTGTGAATAATGAATTGATGAAGTGGTTTAATTGCACATGAGCTATCGTGATTTGTTCAAAAAATCGATAGAATTTCCGTTCTTATGCGGTGCTCTTATGGGAACATCCATACGGGCGGAAAGCGAAAATCATTCACCCAGTCCGCACTGCCATGCAACCCAGGAGGAAGCAAAGGGATCGCCGCGCCTCTTCAGCTCTGCAATCAGCTTCTCGCCCAGTTCCTTCATGACAGACTTGTATTCGGGATTCTTCGCCTGATTATGCAGTTCACCCGGATCTTCATCGAGAACGTAGAATTCATCCACATCCGTCAGATTCCAGATGTACTTGTACTTTTCGGTACGGATGCCCCGCTGGGTGAACAGACCGAACTGCTGACCATTGGAGGTGAATACCGCAAAGTCGGGAGTTTCGGTGCCGTCGATGTAGTCGGTAACCGCGTGACCGTGACGGGTACTTTGTGCAGACATGCCCACGATCTTTTCCACAGTGGGAGCCACATCGAGAGAGCTGCATGCGAACTTTTCCACAACCGCATGACCCAGGGATGGATGGCGGACGATGAAGGGAACATGAACCACACTGTCGTAGAGGATGTAGTGCTTGTCCATCATGCCGTGGTCGCCGCTGGTGTCGCCGTGGTCGGAGAGAAGGATAATCAGGGTGTTGTCGTACTCACCGGTCTGACGGAGGGTATCCAGAACCCGTCCGATGGCGGCGTCGGTCTGGGTGATCATGCCGAAATACCGGGCCGCTGTGGGCGCGAAATCTTCCCAGGTATAACCTTCCAGATGCCAGTTTTCGATCTGCTTTTTCTGGATGTACGGCTTGCCCTCGAAGGTATCGCCGAATCCGGGCCACGGAACCATATCCTCCGCTTTGTACATGGTGTCATAAGGCGCGGACGGACGGCAGGGCAGATGGGGGTCGGTCAGATCCAGCCATACATGCCACGGTTCACCTGCATTTTCCCGGATGAACTGTGCCGCGGAATCGCAGATCCGGTAAGTTTTGGTGTCCTCAAACTTCACGGGATTGGAGCATCCGAACCAGCTTCCTTCGTAGTGGATCGCACCGTAGGTTTCGCTGATTTCACGGTTGTACGCACCCATGTCGAAAATCTGGGTGTAGCCGAAGGCTTCGGGACCGCCGTAGGGAGAGGCATCCCAGTGACCGGTGAAGGCACACTTATAGCCGTTGTCACGCAGTTCGGAAACCCATGTGGGAACTTTCGGATCCGCACCGTTGGTTCTGATGAAATTATAGTTGAACAGTGCGCCGATGGAGTCGGGCTGAACGCCGGTGAGCATTGCCTGACGGGAAGGCGCGCAGACGGGTAGGGGCGTGTAGGCATTTTTGAAGAACAGCCCTTCCTCCGCCAGTGTGTCGATATTGGGGGTCTTTACGGGATGGATGCCTGCGTAACCCACGGAATCGTACCGCAGCTGGTCGCAGACGATGAACAGAACATTGGGTTTTGCCATGATATCCCTCCTGCGTTTTACGCGTGTTCGATGATGTAGCGTGCCGCCTGCATACCGGATTCGGAGCCGATCTTGCCGTCTTCCATGCCTTCGAATTCCACGGAAACGTATCCGTCGTAGCCGGAATCGCGGATGATGCGGAGGGTGGACCATACATCAAGGTCGCCCTGTGCCAGAATGGAACCGCGGAGCATATATTCGCCGGAGTTGGAGGAGAACCAGCATCCGGA
>JAFQWY010000027.1 GCA_017407225.1 Clostridia bacterium
CATGAAGATCATGGAATGGTCCATGCCCCTCATGTTCGTGTGGATCGAATTCCAGATGGCTGCCGCAATCGGTGTGTACTGGATTTTCCGTAACGTGATCTCCACTGTGGAAAAGATCATCATCGCAAAGATCATGCCCACCCCCAAGTTCACGGAGGAAGACTTCAAGGAAGCGGAACGTCAGGCGAATCTGTCCGAAAAGCAGAAGAAGCGTGAAAAGAAGGAGCAGAGCGGCGACAGAAAGTTCGTCCGCAGCCTCCACCACATCGACGACGAAGAATACCTGGAACGCCATGCCGAAGATCTCAGGGCTCTTGAGGAAGGCAGGACCGTGAAGGCATCCGAAGTCGGCGAAACCACCGGAGCGGATTCCAAGAAAGCTCCCGCACCCATCAAGAACGACGACAAAACCTCATACAAAGTGAAAAAGGACTGACATAACGTCAGATAATGGACAATGAGTGAAACGTATTTAATCACCGCCAAGACAGTGGAAGAAGCCATCGCCATTGCCAACCGCGAGTACGCTGACCAGAATCACGAAGTCAGCTACGAAATTCTGGAAATGCCCAAGAAGGGCTTCCTCGGAATCGGCGCAAAGGAAGCGAAGATTAAAATCACTGTCACCAAATCCGTATCTGCGGAACTGGATTCCCTGGTTTCCGATATCCGCGGCATGAAGGTCATGACCTCCCGCGGCGGCGAAGGAAAGAAACAGAATCCTCAGAAAAAGCAGAACGAACAGAAACCCCAGAACGACAGACCGGCGCAGAAGCAGAATCCGCAGAAGCCCCAGTCCGAAAAGCCCGCGCAGAAGCAGAATCCGCAGAAGAACGACGGTCAGGGCGAACAGAAGCAGAAGCCCCAGAACAACAATCAGCAGAAGCAGCAGAAGCCCGCTCAGCCCAAAAACGAGCAGCAGAAGCCCCAGTCCGAAAAGCCTGCGCAGAAGCAGAACAATCAGCAGAAGGCGGAACAGAAGCCCCAGTCTGAAAAGCCCGCGCAGAAGCCTCAGTCGGACAAGCCCGCACAGAAGCCCGTCGAAAAGGCTCCCGTAAAGGCGGAAGAACCCGTTCGGGCGGAAGAAGCAAAGAGCGATACCGCATCCCGGGATCTTGCATCCCGCCTGGATGCCGCAATCTCCTCTGCGACCACCGTTGACGTAACTCCCAGGTTCGGCGACGTGAAGGCGGAATACAAGTCCAGTCTGAGAAATCAGGCAAAGCCCAACAAGCGTGCGCCCCAGAAGGCATCCACCGGCTCCGGCGAAAAGCTGGGCGGCGGCGTGACCGTATCCGCACCTGTAGGTCTGACCGACTTCTCAGCGGAAGAAAAGACCGGCTTCGGCTACGATGAATCCACCGGCAGCGGAAGAATCAACAACGACATCCGCAGAAACAAGAAGAAGACCAACGCTCCCAAGGCGGAAGCAAAGCCCGAAGAAGCAGCGGAAGCAGCTGTATCCGCTGAGACTGCGGAAGTAAGTGCACCCGAAACCTCCGCTCCCGAAAAGTCCGGGGACGGCAAGTCCAGAAACCGCCGCAGACGGGACCGGAAAAAGAACGAACGGACCCGGAACGAAAACGCGGGATCCGCAAACGAATCCGCAGAAAATGTTCCCGCAGTTCCCGCAGAACCGGCGGAACAGAGAAAGCGCGAACCCATCACCCAGGCGGAAATGGACTACGCTCTGGAGTTCATCAACACCCTTCTGAAGAACATGGGTCTGGGCGCACAGGGCGTACCTGCCGAATGCCCCGCGGACGAAGAATTTGAACCCACCGAGGAAGCTCCCGTTTACCCGAAGATCAACATCATCGGCGACGACACCGGCATCCTCATCGGACACCACGGCGAAACCCTCGACGCCATCCAGTACCTCGTGAACCTCAGCGCTCTCCGCAAGTCCAAGTCCAAGGACGGCGACTACATCAAGATCGTTGTGGACATCGAAAACTACCGTGAAAAGCGTGAGGAAACCCTCCGTCAGCTGGCAAGAAGAATGGCGGCCCGTGCAGTCAAGTACCGCAGAAACGTGTTCCTGGAACCCATGAACGCGTACGAACGCCGCATCATCCACAGCGAGCTGCAGAGCTTCGAGAACGTGTCCACCCACTCCGTAGGCGCTGACCGTGACCGCAAGATCATCATCACCTACGAGGGTCCCGACAAGGCTCCCGAAAAGCCCAGACGCCGCCGCGGTGACAAAAAGCCCGCAGACGTGGAAATGACCGCGGAAGTGGCTGAAATCACCTACAACAATCCCGAGGACTACAGCGCGGAAGAGGACAACTCCTCCGAAGTCATGGAAGCTCTGGAACAGGCAGCGGTTCTGGTAACCGATGAGACTGCCGCAGGTGCCGGAGACGGCGAAAACAGACGTCCCAGAAAGGTTCAGAAGATGCCCATCGAGAAGTTCACCGAGCTTCTTGCGGCAAGCGACTCCGAACCCGACGAAAAGCCTGCGTTTGAAGATTAACTTGATTTCACGCAGTACGGTCGCTTTTTGACGGTTTGCTTGTAAACCGCAGGCTCACGAAAAACTTCCGGCCGGAAAAGGTTAATGCTGCTGAACGTTAAGAATTCCGCACCATCACAAACAGGAATTTCCCTGCAGGGGAGGTTCCTGTTTTTTTGCGTTTTTTTCGCCCGGACTTGTAATCCCGGCGGAAATCCGCTATAATAATACAAAATCAATTTCAAAGGACTCACATCATGCTGAATACAACCATCGCTGCCGTATCCACACCGCGGGGGAAGGGCGGCATTGCCGTGATACGCATTTCCGGAACCGATGCCTTTGCCGTCGCCGGTGCCATGTTCAAGCCGAAATCCGGGGACTCTTCCGTCACTTCCCATCCCATGCGGAAGGCCGTGTTCGGATCCATCCTTGACGAATCCGGCCAGGTCTGCGACGAGGGCATCTGCACCCTCTTCAAGGGTCCCGGATCCTTCACCGGTGAGGATATGGCGGAAATTTCCTGCCACGGGGGGCTGTCCGTCACGGAAGCGGTCTATCTCTCCGCCATCGCCCACGGTGCATCCGCGGCAGGTCCCGGGGAATTCACCCGGCGTGCCTTCATCAACGGCAAGCTGGATCTGACCGAGGCGGAAGCGGTGGGCAAGCTCATCGACGCCGACACCCGGGAGAGAATGCAGCTGGCCGGATCGGCTCTGCGCGGAAGCGTATCGGGTGAAATCGCTTCCATTTCCGCCTCCCTCCTCGACACCATGACCGCCCTGTACGCCGCCATCGACTACCCGGAGGAGGACGTTGGTGACGAGGGCGAGCGGGAGATCGGAAATACTCTGAGAACCGCTCTCGGACGGGTGGAGAAGCTGATTTCCACCTACAGAACCGGCCGCGCCATCTCCGACGGGGTGAAATGCGTGATCTGCGGACGTCCCAACGTGGGCAAAAGCTCCGTGTTCAACCTCATCACCGGGGAGGACAGTGCGATCGTTACATCTGTAGCCGGAACCACCCGGGATATTCTCCGTGAAACCGTCTCCTTCGGGGGAATCACCCTGCGTCTGTCCGACACTGCCGGGATCCACGCCACCGATGACCTTGTGGAAAAGATCGGCATTGACCGGGCATCGGCGGAAATTGCAAAGAGCGAGCTGGTGATCTCCGTCTTTGACGGGGGCGAAAGACTCCGGGACGAGGACAGAACCCTCATCCGGCTGGTGAAGAGTACCGATGTGCCGAAGATCGCGGTCATCAACAAATCCGACCTGTGCATCGCTCTCACCGAGGAAGAGCTGGAGCTGATCCGGGAATCCTCGGACTCCTGCGTAACCATCTCCGCCCAGCGGAACGGGGAAGAGGATCGACGAGCCCTGTCCGATGCGGTTGCGGTGCAGTTCGGCAGTGACAAGATCTCCCTGAGTGCCGATGCCGTGATCTGGGACGTCCGCCAGCGTGAGATTCTCAGCCATGCGAAATCTGCCCTAAGGGCCGCCGTGGAAGGTCTGGAATACGGCGCTCCCATTGACGCGGTCTGCACCTGTGCGGAGGAAGCTCTGGCGGCTCTGAACGAAACCGACGGACGCAACATGGAAATGACCATCGTGGACGAGATTTTCAAGCGGTTCTGCGTGGGAAAGTGATCCCGAACGGGTTTGAGGAAATGACTATGAAAAAGATTAATCTGATTGTTTCTGCTCTGCTGCTCTGCGGGATGCTGCTGTCCTGCGGAAACGGGAAATATGACGATATATCAACAGATCCCGCGGTACTGGAAACGGCCGATGTCGGGATCACGGCGGAGGAGATGGCATCCTATGAGCTGATCCGTCCGGACAAGGCGAGCAAAGAGCTGATCCGCACGGCGACTTCCGTTGTGACCGCGCTGAGAGAAGATTTTCCGGATCTGAACTACCGCAGTGATTACTACCGTGAAGGCGTGGACACCCTCGCCATCGGTCGGTACGAGATCCTCATCGGTGCCACAAACCGTCCGGAAAGCGCTGAATTTCTCGGCTCCCTCCGTGCGGATGACTACGGCTTCAGTCGGATCGGGGACAAGATTGTGATCGCCGGGCACAGCGACGATACGGTGGCGAAAGCCTGCGAACTGTTTCTGGAAGCCGTGGAGAACCGGCTGAATCCCGGTGTTTACTATCAGGAGGACATGGAAACCGTCATCCGCGGGGAATACGCACTGGATGCGCTGTCTCTCGGCGGCATCCAGGTGCAGGAGTTTGAGATCCGGTACGGGGATCGGGACTATGATGAAACGGCGGCGTACAAGCTGCGGGAGAAGATCGCGGAGGCCTGCGGCTATGTCCTCAATGTAACCGAAGACGGGGATGGGGAACACGTCCTTTATGTGGGGAAGACTGACACTGCCGCCGCTGACGGAATCACCCTCAGCTATACGGAACGCGGTGTGACGCTGTCGGGTGCGGACCGGCTGAGCCAGATGCAGGCAGTGCTGTATTTTGATGACATGATCGGATCCGCCGCGGAAAAATCTGAGGAAAGATCAATTGATATTGCACTTCCTGCCGGGCAGAGCGAGAATCCGGAACCGGACTATGACGTCATGTCCGCCATGTCCTTCAATGTACTCTACAAAGATCCCGAGAACCGGTATGAGCGGGTGGTGAAGATCATCGGAAACTACTCCCCCGACACCTTCGGCGTGCAGGAGGCGGCTCCCATGTGGATGACCCTCCTGAACCGGGAGCTGAAGGATACCTACGCCTACGTGGGAAACGGCCGTGACGGAGGCACCCAGGGCGAGTACAACGCTATATTTTATAAGAAGGATAAGTTTACCCTCATCGAGAGCGGCACCCGGTACCTGACCGACACCCCCAAGCGGAAATCCAAGGTGCCCGAGTCCTCCCTCAACCGCATCTACACCTACGCACTGCTGGAAAAGATTTCGGATGGAGAGAAGATCCTGTTCGTGAACACCCACTTCGACCACACCAGCGACATTGCGCGCACCAAGCAGGCGAAGCATCTGGCAGAATTCCTTCTGGAATACAGCGAATACCCCATTGTCCTGACCGGGGATTTCAACACCGCATCGGGAAGTGCAGCTTATGAGGAAATTCTGGAAGGCGGCGTGGAGAACTCCATGAATCTGGCCTCCGAGAAGGAACCCGGCTCCACCTACACCAATTACGGCAAATCCAAGTCCGTGATCGATTTCATTTTCGTCACGGAGGAGGACATCGTCGTGAACAGCTGCCGGGTGTGCGGCGAGAAAATCGACGGGGAATATCCCTCCGACCACCATCCGGTTTATATTGAATACGTCAACTGCAACTGAATCCCGAAACTGCTGTACAAGGTACGGCAGTTTTCTTTTTCATGAATTTTCTAATCAAATTCTAATCCGATTTTCCTTTCTCTTTCAGGAGGAATATGGTATAATAAAGCCACCAAAAACAAACCGGAGAGGTATTTATGGAACACATCGATATGGTGGAGAAGCTCCATGAAAAAGCGAATATTTCTTTCAGCGAAGCCAAGGAAGTGCTGGAACGCGCGGACTGGGATATGCTGGAGGCCCTGCTGATTCTGGAACTGGAAGGGAAGATCCAGCCCCTGACCACCACGGTAACAACGCTGGAAGACGAGAACATTTATGAGAAAGTGGAAAGCAATATGCACAACAACAAAGACAGCAAATGGTCGAAATTCTGGGAGGAACTGATGGAGAACCTGAAACTCCTGATCGCGAAGTGCTTTACATGCTCCCTCGTCATGCGGAGCCGCAAAACGGGCAACGTGATTCACATCCCCCTGTTCATCGGGATCATCCTCTGCTGTGTCTCCCTGCCCATGGTAGCCGTCGGTCTGCTTCTGGGTCTGCTGATGGGATATGACTATAAGATTGAAGAAAACCGGGACTGACCGGACACAGACAGTAAGTAAAGGAAGGATTTTGAAATGTCAAGAATCCTCATTGTGGAAGACGAAGAAAAAATTGCCCGGTTCGTGGAGCTGGAGCTTGCCCATGAGGGATACGATGCCGAAAAAGCCGCCGACGGACGGACAGGGCTTGAGATGGCGGAGTCCGGCAGATTTGATCTGGTGATACTGGACATCATGCTGCCCGGACTGTCCGGGATCGAGGTTCTGCGGAGACTGCGGAAGAACGACAGCCCCGCCGTTGCCGATACTCCCGTGATTCTGCTGACGGCCCGGGACAGCGTTACCGACAAGGTCAGCGGTCTGGACATGGGCGCAAACGACTATGTGACCAAGCCCTTTCAGATCGAGGAGCTTCTTGCGAGAATCCGCGTGATTCTCAGACAGAGACGCCCTGCGGAACCGGAAGAGTCCTCCGATGAACTTCAGTGCTGCGGCGTTGTGCTCAATCCCCAGTCACGGGAGGTTACATACAACGGCTCTCCCATCGAGCTGACCAACCGGGAGTTCATTCTGCTGAAGACCCTCATGGAAAACAGGAATGTGGCCATGTCACGGGAAAAGCTGCTGTGCGAGGCGTGGGGCTACGATTACTTCGGCGAGACCAACATCATCGATGTTTACGTCCGTTACATCCGGCACAAAACCGCGGACGATGTGATCAAAACCATCCGCGGCGTAGGATACATGATAAGTGACTGAGTGAAATGACATGAATACAAAAGAGAATACGCCCCCGAAGCGGCATCAGAAAATCCGTACCGGCTCCATTGCCCGGCGGATCAATACGGCGCAGGCGTGGGGGAGATTCGGTCGGGGCATTCTGCTGACCGTCCTTGCGGTGTCGCTGCTGTTTCTCGGCTGGTGCCTCATGATCGAATGGGCCTACGGCGGCGAGATCACCAACGTGACAAACCGTCATTTCGGCGGATCCCTGAACTGGCATGAAAACCTCATTGACCTGCGGAATCAGAACGGTCTGGGCGCGGAGCTGAAAAAATACATCCGGGAAAACGATCCTCTGGATCTGAAGCTGAACACCCCCTTCGACGGAATCGAGTACCGGTTTGAGGTAGTGCAGAATATTGAGGGGCATACATGGGTCGAAGCCGCGGAAACCGAGCCTGTTATGGAAACCATGCTGACTGAGACCGAACCGGTTGCGGTGTATCCCGGATTTACGGAGATTCCCGAAGAGGAAACGGTTGCCGGATGGTATGAGGAAACCTTGCCCGTTGTGACGGGAGTTCCCGTTGATGAGATTGTCTCCGAAGAAACCGGCATGCCGGCGGACGGAATAATCATCACGGAAGACACCGGACTGCCGGTGACGGATCCGGTTGTTGAAGAAACATCCATGACTCCCGGGGCGGATTACCGGACACAGCAGATCATCACCCGACAGAGAGTCAGCGTCTGCCACGATGCCGGCGGCGTGATTACCATCTGCTCTCTCATCTTCCTCCTCAGCTTCCTGTTCCAGCTGGCCTGCCTCCTCTCCTGCCTGCTCAGCGGATCGAAGATCATCAAAAAGTATCTGAGACCTATTGACGAGATCGCCATGATCGCGGATCGGCTTTCTTCCGAGGTGCGCTCCCAGTCCACGGAACAGGCGCGGCAGGAAACCGGACGGGAAGAACCGGATCTGGATTCCCTGAAAAACGCCATCAACGCCATTGAGGACAGCGGCACCCGGCTGCAGGTTCACGACGCGGAGCTGGGATCCCTGGAAGCCGCCCTGAACAATATGCTGAAGCGTCTGGATGAAGGAAAACGGAAGCAGATTCAGTTCGTTGACGACGCTTCCCATGAGCTGCGCACCCCAATCGCGGTGATTCAGGGGTACATTCAGCTTCTCGACCGGTGGGGCAAGGAAGATCCCAAGGTACGGGACGAGGCAATCGAAGCCATCAAGACCGAAGCGGATCACATGAAGACCCTCATCGACCAGCTTCTGTTCCTGGCGCGCGGTGAAATGGACCGGCACGTACTGGATCGGGAACCGCTGAATATCAGTGCGGTTCTGGAGGAAATCAGGGACGAGAGCATCATGCTGGACGAGAACGCGGAGGCGCATCACGAGTTTGCCCTCAGTCTTCCCATGAAGGCGGACGGAGATGCCGAAGACGAGCACCCCTATGAGGATCTGATGATTTCCGCCGATCACGCCATGATGAAGCAGGCCATCCGGATTCTCCGTGACAATGCGGTGAAATACACCCCGGAGGGCGGCAGAATCACCTTCAAGGCCTATCCGCGGGCAGTGGCATCCACATCGGGACCCGGCAGGCAGTCCGTGTGCATTGAGATCAGCGACACCGGCATCGGAATCAAACCGAAGGAACTGCCGCGGATTTTCGACCGGTTCTACCGTGGTGAGAACGTCCGGGCAAACAACTCCTCCGGCAGCGGTCTGGGACTGTCCATAGCAAAATGGATCGTTGATGAACACGGCGGTATCATGGAGGCCATCTCCAGCGAAGGCTTCGGCACCAAGATGACCATCGTCATGGATGAAATGCCCGGGGAAAAAACGGAATAATGTTTCACGTGAAACAAAAATAACGGCTGAATGGGATTTCTCCCGGTTCAGCCGTTTTTGTTTTTGTTTGTGTTATTCCGTCACGCTTCTGACGATGACGCCGTTTTCGAAGGTGCCGCTGTAGGTGCGTCCTTCGGGCCAGTAGTAGGTGCCGTATCCGCTCATGATGTTGTCCTTGAATTCGCCTTCGTACCGTTCGCCGTTGGCCCAGGTGTAGGTTCCGGAGCCGCTGCGCAGGTCGTTGACGTAATCCCCGTCATAAACGTCGCCGTTGGCAAAGGTGTAGATGCCCCGTCCGTCCTTGAGGTCGTCGGTGTAGGTGCCGATGTAGGTATCCCCTGAGGCGTAACGGTATTCGCCGCTGCCGTTCTTGCGGTTGTTTTTAAAGGTTCCTTCAAATACGGATCCGTCGGCGAAGGTGTAGGTGCCGTATCCCTGCTTGATGCCGTCCACGAAGACGCCTTCGTAAACGTCGCCGCTGACGTAGGCGTACCGTCCCTTGCCGTTGAGCTTGTCGCCCCGGAATTCACCGGTGTAGATGTCGCCGTTGGCGTAGCGCATTTCACCTTCACCGTCTTTGAGAAGGTTCTTCAGATCCCCCACATAAACGTCGCCGTTTGAGTAGGAAATTTCGTCCCGGTCCAGATTCACGTTGGCGGAAATGCCGTCGGAGTAGATGATCCGTCCCTTGTAGGGGACACCGTTGTCATCCACCTGACCCAGGAATTTAACGTGCAGGTTATCGCTGACCTGTACCTTGATATACCGTACCCCGGATGCATGGATGCCCACGCCGATGAGGATGACGCAGAGCACGGCAACGATCACGATGGTCAGGATGACCTTGCCGAAGCTGGCGCGGCGTTTCCGGGATTTCTTTCTTTTCTGTTGATTCTGATTCTGCATGATTGCTCCGATATTAGAGAATGTTGGATTCGGGCTTCACCTGAGTAACGAAGTTGTCAAACATGGTGAGAAGCTCGGGAATGGCGAAGACCGCAAAGCAGGCTACCGCAAACAGCCCAACAGCTGCCAGAATGAAGTTGCGGACGGGATGCTTTTCCACGGAGAAGCGAAGCTCGGCACCCACACGGCGTTCCTCGGGCAGATAGAATTTTGCCACGTCAAAGGGAATCTTTTCGGGGATATCCTCGGACAGGAATTTCTCGTGCCAGAATTTCTTCAGCTTTGAGTGTTCCCGGACGGGGAATTCCTCCCGGTTGGTGCATTCCAGGGTGCGGAAGAGAGCGGAGCCCGGCTTGAGCATCCACCGGATCATACCCTTGCCCCTGATGTCCAGATCCCCGATGCGGACTGCGTGATCGGCGTCGGTTGCTCCGGCTTTCACAAGAGCGGTGATAAGCCGGGAAGAATACACCCTCGTGATCAGCGCGCCCAGCACACCGATCATGATGCCGATGTAAAGCCCCCAGACAATGATGTACATGGTAGATCCGTTTACGTCGATGTTGAAATTCTCAAAGGAGTAGATCTTGTTGTTCATAATGCCTCCTTTTGGGATGAATATTGATTTCAGAACTGATCCAGAATGTCGTTGCCGGCGATGGAACGGAGAATCTGTTCAAGATCCTCGTTGTCCCGGTACTCGATCTGGAAGGTCTTTTTGTTTTTTGTGTCCATGATTTTGCATCGTCTGCCGGTTACGCTGAGGAAGCGTTCTTCAAGGGATGCAATGTAGTCCACGGATACCGGCTCCGCATCGGTGACGGCTTCCATGGATCTGGCCAGATTCTTGTTGGCGGCGCGGACTGCGGCTTCCACATCGCGGACGCTCAGATTCCGGTTGACGCAGCGCTGCGCAAGGGGAACAATCTGGTTTCTGTCCCGCAGACCCAGAAGTGCACGGCCGTGACCTGCGGTGATCATGCCGTCGGTGAGCATTTTCACAACTTCCGGCGGAAGATCCAGAAGTCTGACCGCGTTGGCGATGGCGCTGCGGGATTTGCCGATCTGGACGGAGATTTCCTCCTGACTGAGATTGTACTCCTTCATGAGGGTCTGGTAGGCCGCCGCTTCTTCGTAGGGGTTCAGATCCTCACGCTGGAGGTTTTCGATGAGGGCGTATTTCGCCGCGGTTACGTCGTCCGCTTCGGTGACAATGACGGGAATTTCCGACAGACCTGCCAGCTTGGAGGCGCGGAATCTCCGTTCGCCGGCAATGATTTCATACCGGTCGCCCATGCGGCGTACAAGGATGGGCTGAAGCAGACCGTTTGCGGAAATGGAATCGGCAAGACCGGCCAGTGCTTCGCTGTCGAAGGATTTTCTCGGCTGATCGGGGTTGGTGTCCACGAGGGAGATGGCTACCGTCAGCCGTTCGTTGGTTTTGTTGTCGTCTTCGGGGAAGGAGTTGTCCAGAAAAATGGCGTCAAGTCCTCGTCCGAGACCTTTGTTTCTTGGCATATTTCGCTCCGTTGATGTAGTATGTATGATCAGATCGCGGTGGGAACAATTCCCAGTTTTTCAAGCATCTCTTTCGATGCCGCGCGGTAGGCTTCGCAGGATTTGGAGTATTTGTCGTGATAGTTGATGGGCTGACCGAAGCTGGGAGCCTCGGAGAGCTTCACGGACCGGGGAATCATGGTGCTGAACAGCTTGTCGCCGTAGTACTTCTTGATTTCTCCGAGAACTGCCGTGGACAGGTTCAGCCGTCCGTTGTACATGGTGATCAGGATGCCCAGCACGCAGAGGGAAGGATTGTAGAGCTTCTTCACCTTGGAGATGGTCATCATCAGCTGGGTCAGACCTTCCAGGGCAAAATATTCGCACTGCATGGGGATGATCACGCCGTCGGATGCGGTCAGGGCGTTGACGGTGAGCATGGACAGGGAAGGCGGACAGTCAATGAGAACCAGATCGAAATCGTCTCCGCATTTTTCGATGAAGTTCTTCAGCTGGCGTTCCCGGTGCTCGATGTCGAACAGCTCAAACTCCGCGCCTGCCAGATTGATATTGGACGGCACAATGGACAGATTTTTGAACTCCGTGCGGATCACGCAGTCGGCAGGCTCCGCGCTGTCCAGGAGAACATCGTAAGTGGTCTTGGAAATACTCTTTTTCTGGATGCCCACGCCGCTTGTGGAGTTGCCCTGGGGGTCTTCATCGATGATGAGAACACGCAGACCGGACTCCGCGGCACAGCTTGCCATATTGACACAGGACGTTGTCTTTCCGACGCCGCCCTTCTGATTTGCAAATGAAATTACCGTAGGTTTCATATATCGTACAGAAATCCCTTCTGAAACTGCAATCTTTTCCTACATATATTATATATGCAAACCGATGAAAAGTCAAGGCTGAAAGTATGATGACGGTGTAAATTCGATGAATTGTTTCACGTGAAACATTGCTGAATCAAAACACGAAATATGTCGTATGTACATGGATATTATACCGCAGTGCGCTCCGTTTGTCAAGGGATGCGGGCAAAATAATTTACAATCTTCGAATACTGTCAGCCTGCATTGGGAAGAAGAATGGAGATCAGGGTGCCGTCCTCGGTTTCGCTGCGTGAGGATTCCACCGGGATCCCGGACTTCTTGATCACATCCACGGCGTGGTCAATGGAGTTGTAGAACAGGCGGATGTCACGGATCACCAGCTTCTGCCGCTGTTCGCTTCTGGCAGGCTTGGACTGCATTTCATCGAACCTTGACTTGGCGCAAAGCATGGACTCAATGTACTCCTCGGTCTGCGCCACGTTCATGCGGCGTGAAATCACGGTCTGCAGGATTGCTGTTCTCTCCGCAGGGGACTCGAAGCGAAGAAGAGCACGGGAGTGACGTTCGGTGAGGCCGTTTGCGAGAATCAGATCCTGTTCCTCCCCGGTCAGGCGGAGAAGGCGCATTTTGTTTGCCACATAGGACTGGCTTACGGACAGACGGCGCGCACACTGCTCCTGGGTCATCCCGGTAAGCTGTATGAGGGAGGAAATAGCGGATGCTTCCTCAAAAATGGAGAGATCCTCCCGGTGCAGGTTTTCGATGATGGCGAGAACGGCGGCGTCCACTTCGTTGGCTTCCACGGAAACGGCGGGGACTGATGACAGCCCGGCAAGCTTTGCGGCGTGAAGACGTCGTTCTCCGGCGATGAGGGCGTACAGGCAGGAATTTGTTTCACGTGAAACATTTTCCTCGCTGAGCTTCCGGACAAGGAGGGGTTCGATGATCCCGTGCTGCCGGATGGAATCGGCGAGAGCGGTGAGGGCGTCATCCATCGTGATCCGCCGCACTCTCTCCTCGGCGATGATGATGTCGGAAATGGGAATTTCCCGTACGATTCTGCTGATTTCTCTGATTTTTCCCCAGAACATGGCTGGTACCTCCTGTGTGTTGTGATTTTGACTGCATGGGAATTATACCACGGAAGACCGGAAAGTTTCTGTCACAATCTCCGTGGAAAATCACGGGTGATTGTCGGGGAAAAAAGAAAAAATCCCGCGGGAACACGGGACTTTGTTCGTTCTTACAGGCAGCTGTCGGGGAATCTCAGCCAAGGGCGCGTTTTGTGATTTCCGCGTAGCGGCGGGGATATTTTGCGGGAGTGGGTGCGGTTTTCCGGTAAAGAACCAGACATCTGGTGTCGCCGCCGGGAATTTCATAATCGATGACGGCGATGTTTGTCAGTCCGAGAAGCTTGCCGGCACGGTCCGCTGGCTCCAGTTCTTCCTCGATATGGGATTTCAGCGCGCAGAAATGACCGCCCACCCGGACAAACGGCGCGCAGAGCTCGATGAGAACCGGCAGCGCGGCAACGGCACGTGCACAGACCAGATCAAAGGACTGGCGCATCTCCCCGCGGGCAAGCTCCTCCGCACGTCCGCTGACTGCCGAAACATTGGCGAGCGCGGCGAACTCTGCCGTTTCCCGGATGTGGGAAATTTTCTTTGCGGTGGCATCCATGCCGGTGAAGGAGACTCCGTTTGCGGCGCAGGCCATGGGAAGAAGGGGGAATCCGGCACCCGTTCCCACATCCAGCGCGGTGGAGAAGGAGATTCCGGCGTTCTGCAGAAGTCCCAGCGGAATGAGGGAGTCGATGAGGTGCTTGCGGATGATCTCGGTCGGCTCCAGGATGGAGGTCAGGTTGAATTTCTTCGCGTTGTCGATCAGCTTGTCGGTTACGGCATACAGCGCATTCACGCAGCTTTCTCCTGTTACCACGGGGTAAATGGCATCAAAACCGGGCAGATCGGGGGAAACCGCATCCCGGAAGAGGGTGGAAAATTCCTGTAGGGTCAGTTGTGACATAGGTACTCCTGTTATTCCTTGACGAAGGAACCGTTGTGGTAGATATAGATTTCACTGTCGGATTCTTCGGCGCAGTCTTCAATGAAGGGGGTGTGAGCCAGATCCACGGCAAATGCGCAGACATTCTTCGTGGATTCGGGCTTGGCGATAGCGCGGATACAGTCCGCCATGGAGGAAAGGCGCGTCTCCGAGGACAGCAGCTGATACATACATTCTTCGATGGGGCAGGTTTTCGTGGAAGCCATGGCGCATCCGGTGTTCAGGAGAAACTCGGTGTTCCGCTCCTCCTGACCGGGAATGGGATTGACGATGATCATGGGCAGACCTTTTGCGAGGCTTTCGCTGGTGGTCAGTCCGCCGGGCTTGGTGATGATGCAGTCGGAAGCATCCATGAGGAGGCTGACGTAATCCACAAATCCCGTGACGAGGATGGGATGCTTCGCGTGTTCTGCGTAGGCGTCGATTTCCGCTTTTGCTTCCGCGTTGTTTCCGCATACGGCAATGAGCTGGAAATTTTTGTCAAATTCAAAGGAATCGATCTTTCTCACGTTCTCCGCCAGGGAGCCGTAGCCCATGGAACCGCCCATGAGGAGGAAGGTGGGGAGATTCTCGTCCAGTCCCAGCTGATGCCGCGCTTCTGACTTCCCGGTAAAGGAAGCGAATTTCGGATTGATGGGAATGCCCAGGGGGAGAATCTGAGAATCGGAGAATCCCTTCCGCCGTGCCTGCGGGAGGAGGAGGGAGTCGGGAACCACCACATATTCGTTTGCGGTGCACTGTTCCCAGTAGGGGTGGAAGGTGAAATCGGTGAGAATGCCGATGGTGCGGCAGCGGATCAGGCGGCGCTTCTTCATCATGGCGAGGAGGGCGCCTGCAAAGGGATGGGTGAAGAGGATGAGATCGAAGCCTCCCTGGTTGATGTAGGCGGCCAGATCGTCGGTCATGGTGACGGTGATCAGCTCGTCGCGGCCGTCGTGGAAGAATCCGGTGAGCTTATCGGGGAGTTTTGAGGAAATGGGATGCTTCCGTTCCCGTTCGGCAAGGCGGTATCCGAGACGGTAGGCATAGGCTGCCTTTTCGGTGACGAAGAGATATCCCTCGGAGATGATTTTCGCAAGCTCCGGGGCGATGTAGTCGAAGGTATCGAGGATGGTGCAGTCGTGTCCGGAGCGTTCAAATTCCGCACGGATGGCTTTTGCGGTGGAATTGTGGCCTTCTCCGGCGGTGACGGAACAAATCAGAAAATTCATACTGCCTCCTTACGGGTGCCGGGGATTCTTTTTCGGGCGGCGGGGCTGCGGATTCTGCTTTACGGCATCCACATTGGCGCGCCGTCCTTTCTTTTTATCCTCCAGGGCAATGCCGATTCTGCCGATTTTTCTTCCAACATGGAAGTATTCGCCGTGGACGTAGGTGAGAAGATCCGCGCGGTCAAGATGCAGCTTGCCGTCTTCGGCGATGAAGGCGGGATCCACGGACACCTGCACCACATCGGCGATGAACATATCGTGGGATCCGTGGTGATGGGTTTCGATGACGCGGCATTCGAGAGCGAGGGGGGACTGTGCGATGGTGGGGGCGGACACTTCCTTCGATTCGGTCAGGGTCAGCCCGGTTTTTCTGACTTTATCCACCACGCGCCCGGTGACCGTACCGCAGTAATCGGCGATTTCCGCATAGGCGGCAGGGGTCAGGTTGATGACGAATTCGCCGGTTTCGGTGATGAGGGAATGGGAATGCCGCTCGGGACGGACGCTGATGTAGACTCTTGCCGGACGGGTGGAGACCACGCCGCACCAGCCGATGGTGATGATGTTTGCTTTTTCTCCGGTGCCGCAGGTGACCATCACCGACGGGACGGGAGCGAGAAGGGAGGAACCCTTCCAGTATACACGTTCGTTGTATACACGTTCGTTCTGTTCAGACATATCAGACCTGCTGTTCAAGGGTTGTGGATTCAAGGATGGTGAGGAATTCTTTCAGCCCGGTGCAGTGGTTGAGCCGGTCCCGGATTTTCGCACTGCCCCGCATTCCCCGGATGAAATAGGCGGCGCGGCCCCGGGATTCCCGGATCCCGACGGTCTCTCCCTTCTCCTGCACAAGCTGAGTGACAAAACGGGAGACAAGAGCGATGACTTCTTCGAGGGATGGCGGCGTGAAGGAATCGGGATCCTTCATCTGCCGGAAGAGCCACGGATTTCCGAGGGCTGCACGTCCGACGGAAACTTCGGAGCATCCCATGGCGAGATAGACCTTTGCGTCTTCGATGGTTTCAATGTCGCCGTTGCCTACAAGGGGGACATTCAGCTCCCTGAGACGTTCTGCGGTTTCCCGGCAGGCTTCCGGGGAGGCGGAGGGGGCATACATCTGCTCCCTTGTACGGGTGTGGAGGGTGATCCGGGATGCGCCTGCCTTTGCCATTTCATAAGCGAATTCGGCGGCAATGACGGAATCGGAGTCCCAGCCCAGACGGTGCTTCACGGACAGGGGAACGCCGTATTTTGCACAGGCTTCGGCGGCGGCTGCGGTGATTTCCCGGGCAAGGGGGATATTCTTCATCAGCGCGGAGCCTTCGCCGTTGGAGGTGATCTTCTTCACGGGGCATCCCATGTTGATGTCGATTCCGGCAGGGGGCGCGGCATAGGAGCATCCGGGATAATTCCCGGTCAGGAGAATCTCCACAGAGCGCGCCACGACTTTGGGATCATGCCCGAATACCTGCAGGATCACGGGAGCCTCGCCGGGGTGGATTTTTGCAAGGTCGGCGGTTTTTCTGTCCCCCATGGTCAGCGCCATGGAAGAAATCATTTCACTGACAACGTAGTCCGCTCCCATTTCGGAACAGATTCTGCGGAAAGCGGCGTCGGTGTAGCCTGCCATGGGAGCGAGGGAGGTAATGATATCGGATGACATAATGTGTACCTGTCTGCGTCACTGCTGGGTGCGCTCTTCCCGGGTCAGGTGGAAGGGGCGGAGGGCAGCTTTTGCCGTGATGTGGGGGAGTGCGGCAAAGAGGAGGCCGGCGAAGAACTCGGGAATCACGGCGTCGGTGAGGCAGTTGATGAGATGGAAGCTGTCCAGCGTCATGGCAAGAGCCGCTAAGGTGAAGACGGCACGGGCAGCGGAGGTGATTAGGGTATAGAGTCCGCGCACAAGGAAGGTGTCACGGAAATAATAGGTGGTGCAGATGCCGCAGAAATATCCCACGGGCATATACAGAAGGGGCAGGAGGGTCACGGGAGATCCGCCCAGGGATTCGATGACGAAGGCGGCAATGACCCCGAACACGGCGCCCCATTTTTCCTTTTCGGACATTCCGATGGCGGCGACGAGGGGGAGAATCAGATCGGGAACGGCACCGAACAGGCGGAACCGTGTGAACAGCGTGGTCTGGAGGAGGGCGAAGAAGACGAGAAGGAGGGCACAGACGCCGCCCTTTGCGAGACTTTCGCCGTCAAGGGACAGACCCAGCCGCCATCCGCGCACCTTTTCGGTGAGGGAGTCGGTCTTTTCCGGGATTCTTGCATTCTGCTGATTGGGCTGTTTGTTCATGGCATTCCTCCGTCAGTCTGCGAGAATGCTGCCGTCAACGGCGGTGGATTCAAAGGAGGTGATCACCATGACCCGGGACAGAGACGACATTTCTGCGGCGCACCGGACAGTGACGGTCAGACCGCGGGTATAGGGATCCTCCTCCACGGAGCTGACGTAGCCGATGACAAGACCGCGGGGGTAGACACTGCCGAAGCCGGAGGAAAGAACCCGGTCCCCCTCCTGGACTCTGCAGTCTGCGGGAAGGTAATTCAGGAGGCACAGTCCGTCGTCGGACAGCTCAAAGGAGCCTTCGCAGACCCCGGCATCCCCGGTTCTCTCGATATATGCACCCACGGAGGAATTGGGTTCCACGATGGTGGTGACTCTCGCCCAGGTATAGCCAAGCTCGGTGATCTGTCCCACGATGCCGTCGGAGGTAATCACGGGCATGCCGAGGGTGAGCTCTGCGGCGGAACCGGCGTCGATGGTGAGAATCCGGGAGTAGTTTCCGCTTTCACGACCGGTTACGGCGGCGGCGGTCATTCTATAGTCCTGATGCTGCATTTTCAGTTCCAGAAAATCGCTCATCCAGGTATACATTTCCTCAAGGTCGGCGGAATCGTAGATCTGTTCGCGCAAATCGCGGATTTCCTCCTTGAGGCGGTTGTTCTCCTCCACGAGGGAATCAAACTTATAGAAATACGCCGCGAATCCGTCGAGGGCTTCGGTGGCGTAATGGAACCCTTTCTGCATGGGGGTGAGAAGCATATTGACCGCGTCCCGGAAGACGAAGGTCAGCCCCATGGAATAAAATACGGTCGGGACAATGGTCACCACCAGGGCAATCACGGTCATGATGTAGAAAAATTTATCTTTCAGAAAATGTTTCATAGGCTGGACTTCCGATTTCTCGAAATCTTTTGGGAAAGGGGATTATGAATTCCGTTTTACCGGGTACGGTAGGACAGCAGGCCGTTCATGTCGCTGCCGCTTTCGATGACGCGGCCGATGCCAACGGCAACGCTGTCGATGGGGGATTTTGCCACCACGGTGCGGATGCCGGTCATGCGGGAGATCAGCAGATCCAGACCTGCCAGAAGTGCGCCGCCGCCCGCCAGCATGATGCCGGTGTCGTAGATATCGGACGCCAGTTCCGGAGGCGTGCTTTCCAGGGTATTGCGGATGCCTTCCAGGATGTCCTCAAGCTGATCCCGGAGGGCTTCCCGGATTTCCGCGGAGGTGATGGTGACGATGGCGGGCAGACCGGACAGAAGATTCCGTCCGCGGACTTCCATGGCACCCCGGTCGGTGGCTTCGTGGGCACTTCCGATGCGCTTTTTCAGAAGCTCCGCGGTGGTATCGCCGATGAGGATATTGTACTTGCGCTTGATGTAGGAAACGATGGCTTCGTCCAGCTCGTCCCCGGCGATGCGGAGGGAATTGGACATGACGATGCCGCCCAGAGACAGCACTGCCACTTCGGTGGTGCCGCCGCCCAGATCCACGATCATGGATCCGCCTGCATCGTTGACCTTCAGACCGCTGCCGAACGCTGCCGCGATGGGTTCCTCAATGAGAGCCACGGACTGGGCACCGGCTTCCAGAGTCACGTCTTCCACGGCGCGCTTTTCCACCTCGGTGACGCCGTAGGGGATGCACACGATGACTTTCGGGCGGCTGAAGATGGTATTGCCGGAGATTTTCTTGAAATAATGGCGGAGCATGGCGGCTGTGATATCGAATTCGGCGATGACGCCGTCCTTGAGGGGGCGCATGGCGAGAATGGAGCCGGGAGTTTTCCCCAGCATCATTTTTGCCTCGTTGCCCACAGCCACGACTTTGCGTGATTTAGCTTCCACGGCCACAACGGAGGGTTCGCGCAGGACGATGCCCCGTCCTTTGACGTAAACGAGGGTATTGGCTGTGCCGAGGTCGATGCCGATACTTTTCATAAGTCTTAGTTAACCTTTGTTCTGTAGTATTTTTTTTGTTTTCTTGAATTTTTCAGTTTAAAACTCTTATTTTTGGATGGATTAGGTAGAAAATGCTGCGCATTTTCGGATTTCATTGTTGTCCGCCGCCGGACGGGCGCTTAAGAGGACTCGTCGGAGTCCTCTTAAGAATCTCCACGATTTAAGAACCTGCGGTTCTTAAAAATCTCCCTTTTTGCGCGTTCGTGCAGCTGTAGGGGGGAGCGATTGCCCGATATCGGTTCGCGTCACTGAGAATCCCGGCTAAATCTCAGCCCACTTTCTTCGAAAGTGTGCCGGCGGCGAGATTGGATTGTTTCGGGCACTGACAGCGGTGATTTGATGCATACTTCCTGCTTTAAGCCGGGGCAAAAGTCTGCACCAAACTTTCTTATCTATTATCTATTCTTTCTTCTCTATTCTTTCTATAACGTCGTGAAGCCGGACGTACACCTCACAGATGGGCAGTCCCACGACGTTATAGTAGTCTCCGTCGATGCGGCTGACGAAAATGCAGGCACCTTCCTGGATTCCGTAGGCACCGGCTTTGTCGTAGGGCTTGGCTGTGTCGATGTAGGTGAGAATTTCTTCGCCGCTCAGATCCCGGAAGTATACGTCGGTGGTGACGGCGAAGGAGTCGCGCTTTCCGGCGGCTGTATCGGTGATGCACACGCCGGTGATGACCTGATGCATTCTTCCGCTGAGGGATTTCAGCATGGCGAATGCGTGATCCCGGTCCTTCGGCTTGCCAAGCACCGTATCGGTGACGGGATCGTACACGATGGTGTCGGCGGAGAGGACGATGCTGTTTTCCGGTGCGGTTTTCACCACGGCATCGTTTTTCAGAACGGCTTCCGCGGTCACGTAATCCGCCGGATGATGGGGGATATACTTCACGGAGGATTCGTCGGCGGGGGCGGTCAGGACGGTATGGCTGATCCCGGCGAGGGTGAGAATTTCACGTCTGCGGGGGGACCGGGATGCGAGAATGATGGGTTTGTTTGACATAATCTTACTTCTTTGCAATGAGTCTGCCCAGCACGAGGGACAGGGCGATGAAGAGGATGACGGATACGGTCAGATCGATGCGGATGCCGAAGGTGAGGGACAGGATGCCCAGATCCAGAACCAAAGGAGCCTGTGTGCCGAAATCCAGCCCGTAGGAGAGCCAGCTCAGCCACGGAACCCCGGCCGTGATGTCGGCGACCATGGATCCGGTCACAACACCCACGCAGATCAGAAACAGATTCAGCCAGAAATGTGATGAACGCATAAATAATCCTTCAATTCAACGGAGAAAAGCGCAGTTTTCCACCGTCACTATTCTCTATTCACTCTTATCTGTATTTACTTGCCCGTGTGTCCGAAGCCGCCGTCTCCCCGTTCGGTTTCGTCAAGGGTATCGGCGGGAATGAACTGTGCCTGTGCAAAGCGGACGAACATCATCTGTGCGATCCGCTCGCCGGGCTGCACCGTGTAGGCTTCGCTGCCGTGATTGACGAGGGCGGCTTTGATCTCTCCCCGGTAGTCCTGATCGATGACGCCCACGGAGTTTGAAAGGGTGATCCCGTGCTTGACGGCAAGGCCGCTTCTGGCAAAGAGGAGGCACACGCAGGATTCTTCGGGGGCGATGGCGATTCCGGTGGGGATCAGGGCGGATTTTCCCGGCTCAATTGTGACGGGGGAATCAACAGCGGCGCAGAGGTCGCAGGCGGCACTGCCGGGGGTCTGATAGACGGGTATGGGAGCACCGCCTGTGAGATTCTTGATTTTGACTTTGATGATATCCATGATATTCCTCAGATTCTTCTTCCCGTGCCGGATCTGCCGTTTCTGTACCCGTCGATGACGGAGAGGATTTCGTCAGCGCTCTCGACGGTGAACAGGAAATGCACCGCTTCCGCGTTTTTGATTTCATGCATCCGGTCGCCCATCCATGTGGGGACGCTGTTGCAGATCACGTTGGTGCAGTCTCCCTGTCCGATGACGGGGAAGGTCTCGTTCTTGCGGTCGGTGATGAAGGTCATGCAGCGGTGGGGCTTTGGGGAGTTGGGATACACCACTCTTCCGCCCCGGTTTCCCCTGGGACATTTGCCGCCGCAGATCATGCACCGTCCCATGGTCATGGCGGGGATGCGCCCGTAGACGATGACGGAGCCCATCAGATCCCGCACGGCCGCGGCAGGCAGCTCGGGGGAGAGGGTTACCGTGCCGTCGGTGAGGGAGCGGTAGACGGAGAGGGCATCCCGGTTCCAGATATTGGCGCGGAAGGAGATGTCGGCGGTGAATCCATGCTCCTTCGCCAGCTTTGCCTGACCCACGGTGTGGCAGAGGACGCGGCGGGAGGGGAGGGATTCCAGTTTCTCCAGAATTTCGTGAATCTGACCGTCGTCGGGGGTGATGACCGGGAGAACGGCGCAGAGCTTGTTTCTCAGATCGGGGCATTTTTCCGGAACCTCCGCAGCATCCCAGGAGGGGACGTACACGCGGTCGAAATAAGCGTCAATGGCGGAAATCACGCCGCTGTTCCCGGACACAAGCACATCGGGAATGGCGAATTCCGCGGTTTTTGCGGTGAACTCCGGCTTTTTCAGGGGGACGGGCACGGATTTTTCGGTGCGCGAGGGCTGTTTTTCGTCCTGCTTCGGGAGACTTGCCAGAGCTTTGTCAAGAAGTTCTGCCGCATCCCGGCGCAGTTTGTTGATCTCCGACACGGGAATCCACAGGCTGTCATCCACGGTGAAGTCCACATCCTCATAGGCGAGGGAGTAAGCCGTGGAGCCGAATTTGGTGAGATTTCTGCCGATGGATCCGGGGGTGACGGGGGCACCGGATGCCTTTTCGGGGACGGATCCGGATGCGGTCACGGAGAGATCGCCGCAGGTGAGGGTGAGGGTAATGGGTCTGCCCTCGGTGACGGTCACGGAAGCTGTCAGGGGGAGCTTGTTCGCTTCGGCGGATGCCCGGGTGTGCCGGTCGATGCGCTGACCCAGTGCGGAGCGGATTTCGTCGGCGAAGGTCTGTTTGTTGGTTTCTTCTCCCCTGCTCCCGGACATTGAGGCGTAGGCGCCGGTGAAGAATCCGTCGGTGAAGCCCCGGGTAAAGAGGGCGGCAAGATCGTCCTTTTCTTTTTTTGAGGCGTTTCTGCCCTCATCGAGGAGGGTGCGGTAGATTTTCGTCACCCCGTAGACGTAGGGTGCGGACTTCAGCCGTCCTTCGATTTTCAGAGATGCCGCGCCCGATGCAATCACGTCGGTGATCCGTCCGGCAAGGCACATATCCGCAAGGGAAATGGGATATCCGCTTTTTCCGTCCTTCTGATAGGGAAGACGGCAGGGCTGGGCACATTCGCCCCGGTTTCCGCTCCGTCCGCCCATGAAATAGGACATGAGGCACTGTCCGCTGAGGGAGACGCAGTGTGCGCCGTGGATGAACATTTCCACCTCCAGCGGAGAGAGATCGGCAATTTTCCGGATTTCCTCGAAGGAAAGTTCTCTCGGCACCACCAGGCGGGTGAATCCGAGGGATTTCAGCACCTCACCGTCGGCGGGGGAGGAGAGGGATGTCTGGGTGCTGGCGTGTAGGACGGCATCCGGGTATTTTTCACGGATTCTCGCCGCCGCGCCGAAGTCCGCGCAGATGACGGCATCACATTTTTCCGCTCCTCCCAGAATGGAGTCGAGAAGCTCGTCCAGCTCGGGAATCTCCCGTCCGCGGACACGGGTGTTCACGGTGACGTAAGCCTTCGCGCCGCAGGAATGGATCAGACGGAGGGTGTCCGCCATGGTTGAATTCTCGAAATTCTTCGCCCGCATCCGGTTGGAAAAGGTGGTTCCGCCGAAATAGACGGCATCCGCACCTGCGGCAAGGGCGGCGCGGAGACTTTCCATGGATCCGGCAGGGGCGAGAAGCTCGGGCAGGCTACCGGTTCTCATCCGTTGCTGTCACTGCCGCGCAGGAGGGATTCGATGTACTTGATTTTGTCTTCCCGGGATCTGGAGGAAGATTCGCCCTCGCCGGATTTCTTGCTGTCCAGGTAGTTTTCCAGAGCGCGTACCCGGTCTTCGGAGGTTTCTCCGTCGGATGCGGCGCGGATCATCTGGGAAAGGGATTCGTCCACGGGCTTCTTTTCTTCCTGTGCGGGCTTTGCGGCAGGGGCGGGAGCGGCTTCGGCGGCGGCAAGCTGTTCTTTCAGCTTTTTGATTTCCAGCTGGGCAACGGAAAGCTGGGATTCCACGGTGTGAATCCGCTTGTCGGCCTTGAGTTTTTCGCCCATGGCATCCAGTGCGCAGAGAAGGGCGGCGTCATATTTGGAAATTCGGAAATTATTGCGGGTCAGCTCGGTCATGCGCCGGTTCAGACGCAGAGCGATATCCCGTACAAAATCGTCGGATTCATCGGTGATGAGAGTCAGGCTGTCGCCGATGATCTCAACGGTAATTTTCTTCTTGGTGTTTTCCATTGGGAGTACCTCCGGTAAGATTGGACATATAAATACAGAGTATATTATACTATATTTAATGGAAGAATAAAAGGGGAAAATGTGAATTTCAAGTGAAATCGGGAGAAAATAAAAAAGCCGCCGATGAAGCGGAGCAATTATCGTGATTTTTCAATCTGCATTTCCTGAAAAAGAATAAAGAAGAAATAATAAAGAATAAAGAATAATACAGCAGAAGCGCGTCAGCGTATCTCTGTTTATTATTTCTTATTTATTCTTTATTCTTTCTTCTTTCAGCGAGGTGTATCCTCGCGCTTCTGCTGGGCCATCGGGGACTCGAACCCAGGACCGACCGGTTATGAGCCGGGAGCTCTAACCAACTGAGCTAATGGCCCGAACAGAAGTATTATAGCATATTCTTCCCGGTCTGTCAAGGGATTCCGAATAAATGGAAATCCGGTGAAATTTTCAGCGAATTTTTCACAGCATGGGACGCCGTACTTGACTTTATCCCCGAAATCATGTACAATAAAGAGAGTAAAACTGACCTCATTTTACTTCACATAAAGGAGACAACCACCATGATTAAAGTAGGCGTGATCGGCTGCGGTACCATCGCCAATTCCGCACATATTCCTTCCTACATGAACTGCCCCGATGCGGAAATCAAGTATTTCTGCGACATCATCCCCGAAAGAGCACAGGCCGCTGTGGAAAAGTACGGCTGCGGCATCGCTGTCACCGACTACCACGACGTACTGAACGACCCCGAAATCTACGCGGTTTCCGTCTGCACCCCCAACAAGATGCACCCCATCATCTCCATCGACGCACTCAAGGCAGGCAAGCACGTTCTCTGCGAAAAGCCCGCCGCAAGAACCTACGCGGAAGCTCTCACCATGCAGCAGGCTCAGCATGAAACCGGTCTGACCCTGAACATCGGCGTGGTCAACCGCTTCAACACC
>JAFQWY010000028.1 GCA_017407225.1 Clostridia bacterium
ACCATGGTAACCTTGCCGAATGCGCCTTCGTCCATGAGCTTCTTTGCATACTGAACGCAGGGTCTGCCTCTCTGGGGATAGCTGATGACGAAGGTTACGCCGGCTTCTTCGATGGCTTTCTTCACATCCAGACATTCCGCTACGGTGGGGCAGAGAGCCTTTTCGGTGAAGATGTGCTTGCCGGCCTTTGCAGCCTTGATGAGAACGTCGTGGTGCGCGGTGGTGGGAGTGTCGGAGACAACGGCTTCCACGTCATCTCTTGCCAGAAGCGCGTCAAGGTCAGCTACGAAATCGCAGCCCAGTTCCTTCGCCCATGCTTCGCCGCGCGCGGTGTCGTCGTCCCATACGCAGGTGATTTCGACCTTGCCGCTGTTCTTCAGCTGATTTGCATATCCGCCTGCGTGTACGTGCCATTTGGAAAGCATTGCAACTTTAATCATTTGTAGTTCCTCCGTGTGTTGTATAAAAAATTTTTGTTATCTGATAATAAAATGTGCCGGATCCGGAAAGCATCGGTTATGCCCGTAAAAATCCGATCTATTCTGCATCCCGGATGATGCTGTTTTCAATATAATCGCACAGTGCCTTCACGTCGGCGGGGCCGTGGGGATGATGTCCGCAGCCGGGTTTTCCTTCCATATAGAAAGGCAGATTCCGTGCGCGGTAGTATTCTGCCATGACTCTGCCGTTTTCCTCCCACGGTACCGTGGTGTCGCTGTCGCCGTAGATGAGGGCGGCGGGGATTCTGTGATCCGCCAGAATGGGGAGTCTGTCCATGGGGTGTTCCCGGTAGGTAAGCAATGCCGGCAGATCGAATCCGTAGGCATCCTGCAGCTCGTTCCATCCGTTGGGGAGAACATCGCCTTTGCCGAAGCCCATGGGGCAGGAGTACAGATTCATCACCGGGGCATCCAGATAGAGAAAGTTCACCCGATGAGGATAGCGGGAGGCGAAATTGACGGAGCACAGACCTCCGCAGCTCATGCCCACGCAGGTGAAGGCGGAGTCCAGCCCGAACTCGCGGGACACAAAGTCGGCGAACCGGTCCTTGGCATCGTTGTCAATGTCAGTACCCCAGCGGTTGACGTTCTTTAGATACAACAGATGCCAGCCCCGGGAAAGAAGCTCCAGCTCCACGGCGGGGAAGGCTCCGAAATATTCCATTTTCATCATCCAGTGACCGTTTTTCTCCACCTTCGGGAATACGATCAGGGCGTCCCGGTCTTCAAAGGTGAAATCGGCGCGGCGGCAACCGAACCATTCGGATTCGCGCATTTCCATGTTGTCCTCCGGTGATTATTAAAAAATTACGCGTGTGTTTAGTATATCAGTTTTAACAGAGGATGTCAAGGAGAAGGCAAAAATACATCCCAAAACCTGTTGCATCCCGCCCGGTTTCTGTGATATAATGAACAAAAAACAAGGAGTTTCGGGAGGAATTACAGATGAGGCTTCTGACGAAGGAACTGATCTATCCCGTGGACGGCGGCAGGACTCCCCAGTGCCATGCCTCCACGCTGATCTCCCTTGGCGGAGAGATTCACGCGGCATGGTTCGGCGGAGAGCACGAGAAAGCGGATGATGTGGAAATCTGGCACGCGGTACGGAAAGAGGACGGCTGGACGGATGCGGAAATGGTGTCCCCTCCGGGGAATATCGCCTGCTGGAATCCGGTGCTGCACTGTGACGGGAACCGGGTGATTCTCTGGTACAAGCGGGGACGGGAGATTGCAGGGTGGCAGACCTTCACCCGCACCTTTGAGAACGGCACATGGTCGCCCGAGCGGGAGCTGATTCCAGGAGATGTGTCCGGCGGACGGGGTCCGGTGAAGAACAAGCCCCTTCTGCTCTCCGACGGTACTCTTCTGGCAGGGGCATCCCATGAAACGCCCGGCGGAGCTTCATGGCGCGCCTTCTTCGATCTGTCATCCGACGGCGGTGAAACATGGACGCGCACCGATTACATCAACGATGACGGCGTGAAGCTGATCCAGCCCGCCATGTGGGAGAGTGAACACGGCGTTCATGCCCTGCTCCGGTCGGCATCGGGGTACATTTACCGGACAGATTCCCGTGACATGGGGCGCACATGGTCAAAGCCCTGTCCAACCTCCATGCCCAACAACAACAGCGGCATCGATCTTGCCAAGCTGGACGACGGTACGCTGGCGCTGGTGTGCAATCCCGTGGGGGACAACTGGGGCGCAAGATCTCCCATTTCCCTGTTCCTGTCCCGGGACAACGGGAAAACCTGGACAAAGGAAACAGATCTGCAGGATGGGGAGGGCGAATTCTCCTACCCGGCAGTGATTTATGAGAAGGGTGTGCTCCACATCACATTTACATACAAGCGCAGATCCGTCATGTACTGTGCCGTTGAGGTATGATAAAATGAAGAAACTTTTGAAAACGCTTCTGGCGGGCGTTCTGGCGTCCCTGATCTGCACGGGATGCACGGAGCCTGCGGAAACCGGAATCACCGAAAACGAGACTCTTCAGGAGGAAGCCATGACAAAGGAAAGCATCATTATTCCCACCGTCTACGACAATGCGGCTGTGGTGACGGAGGACAAAACCGAAGCGGGAAGTGTCCGCAGATGGCAGAAAGAAGTATTCAAGTCCGGCGGCGGAAACAACGATATGCCCACGGAAAACGCCGTCATCATCAGCCCGTGGCACACACTCACCATCGACGGGGTGACGGTTCCCGTGTATACGGCACGGTGCGGCAAGGGCTCCCACTCCTTTGCGTGGATTGACGTGAAGGCGGGCGTGACCGATTTTTCCCTGGATGTGACCCTCACCGTGGAGGAAAAGGCGGAAAAATGCGTGGTTCTGCCCCTGAGCCGGGGAGTGAACGCATCCATGGAAGACAAAACCGTCACGGCATCCATCACGGATTTCGGCTCCTACACCTTCACCTTTGCCAGAAATGAAAACGACGAAGCAACCGATCCCACACGCGCTCCCCTGACGCTGATGGTGACGGAGGAAGTGCCCCTCGAGATACCGGACGGCTGGAAGGTGAAGGAAATCGAGCCGGGGCATCACTCCGATCTGGAGCTGGAATTCAAGCGTCCCAACATGGTCTATGTCATCAAGCCGGGGCTGCATGAGATTTCCTCCATCGGCGTTCCGTCAGACAGCATCCTGTACATCGAGCGGGGCGCATACCTGCAGGTGACGGACCGCGTGGACGGAGCGGGCAACCAGAACCGCATCACGGCGATCCATGCGGATGACGCGGAAAACGTGAAGATCATCTCCCGGGGACTTCTGGACTGCGGCAAGGTGCTGGGCGGTGACGGCAAATACAAGCACGTATTCAACGCGGGACGGAGCAAAAACGTGTCCGTGGAAGGGCTGACCGTCATCAATGCCAATACATGGTCCATGTGCTTCTACAACTGCGACAACGCTGTGGCGGAACGCAATCTCCTCCTCAGCTACCGCACCTACTCCGATGGAATCATGATGTCCGAATGCCGGAACAGCGCGGGACGGTACAACTTCGTCCGCACCGGGGATGACGCCATCGAATTCAAGGGCACCGGATGGTGGGGCAAGGCTGTGGGCGAAAACTGCGTCTACGAATACAACGATCTGTGGACGGACAAGGGCGCGGGCTACTGCCTGACCTGGGAATCCTCCTGCGATATGAAGAATATGGTCTTCCGCAACAACTCCGTGGGATTTGCACAGCCCACATGGACGGACCGGAACACCGCTCTCGACTGCCTGCTGGGAACCAATGCCTCCACCAGATGGGGGGATGTGCTGTTTGAGAATATCGAGATTTATCACGTGATCTCCCCCAACGTCATCAACAGCCAGATGACCGGAGCCGGTGCGGTGCTTGACAATATCACCTTCCGGAACATCAGCGTGCACTCTGCGGAAAAAGACGTGTATGCCTATCGGATGCACTATGCGGCGGACGGCGGCTCCATTTCGGATATTACCATCGAAAACATGGATTTCTGCGGAAAGATTCTCACCGCGGACGATAAGAACAACGGAAAAATTGTGAAAAACGAGGGCGGAGAATTCTTCGATGCCCTGACCATACAGTAAAGGAGAACGGATATGTACAGATATGACGTAGTGGTAGCCGGTGCTGGTCCTGCGGGGATCTGCGCGGCAGTGGAAGCGGCAAGAAGCGGCGCAAAGGTGGCAGTCATCGAGCGTTACGGATGCGTGGGCGGCAATCTCACCGTGGGATATGTGGGTCCCCTTCTCGGCGGCGTATGTGCCGGAACCATGGCGGAAGAAATCGAGGCGCGGATCTGCCCGGCATTCGGTCTGGTACCGGATTTCGAGACGGCGAAGATTGAGCTGACCGCGATGCTGGAGGACGCCGGCGTGGATGTATTCCTCCAGACCGTGGTGACGGGGACTGACATGGACGGGGAACACCTGAAATCCGTCTCCACCCATGGCAAGTTCGGTCAGCTGGAATTTGCGGCGGATGTGTTCATCGATGCCACCGGTGACGGGGATCTTGCGGTGCTGTGCGGATGCCCGTGGGAAAGAGGACGGGGCGGCGACAAGCTCCTGCAGCCGGTGTCCCTGATGTTCGTCATCGACGGCGTGGATCCCGAACAGAAGCTGCTGTGCTGTCACGAGGAACACTACACGGATCTCGGCGACGGACGGGAGTATCTTGACCTGTGCCACAAGGCGTGTGCGTCCGGGGAGCTTCCGGAGAATGTGAACATTGTGCGCCTGTACAAAACCGGCAATCCCGGCGAGCGCATGGTCAACGCCACCCAGGAAAACTACATCGACCCGCTGGATCCCATGGATATGGCAAAGGCGGAGAGATCCCTGAGAAAACAGATCGGCGTGGTGGTGGATTTTCTGAAAAACAACATTCCGGGATTTGCGGATATCAGTGTGCGCGGCAGTGCATCCACGGTGGGTGTGCGGGAATCCAGACGGATCACGGGACGGTACGTCCTCACCGGGCAGGATATGCTGGACAAGAAGACCTATCCCGATACCGTGGTGCATCGTGCGGGATTCTGCTTCGATATCCACAATCCCGACGGTCCCGGACAGAGCGAGGACAGGGAAGGATGCCCCATTTCTCCTCCGCCCTACGACATCCCCTTCGCGTGCATGAGTCCTCTCGGATGCGAAAACCTCATCACGGCAGGACGGTGCATCTCCGGTACCCATATGGCACACTCCTCCTACCGCGTCATGCGGATCTGCATGGCTATGGGACAGGCGGCAGGTGCGGCAGCGAAGATCATGTGCGATACCCATACCACCAATGCCACCGTTGACACCGATGCCCTCCGCGAGCACCTGAAAATGCGGGGCGTGCGGCTGGATGCCTGAGAAAGGAGACGCCATGAAACCGTATTTTCAGAAAAACGGCGCCAGACACATCCGTGAGATGATCAACGCCGCTGTGGCTGTGGGAACGAGAGCCTGCACGGTGACGGGAAACTGGGAGATGGAGGAAACCGTCCTCATCCCCTCGGACTTCACCCTCAGACTCTGCGACTGCCACCTCATCATGGCGGACAATACCTTCTGCAATATGTTCCGCAACGAGTCCGCGGGCACCGGAAAATGCGACCGGGATATCGTCATCGAAGGAAGCGGACGGGTCATCCTGGACGGCGGAACCTACAACGGACTGTCGGAAAAGACTTCCGGAAAGGACGGCAATCCCCATATTTCTGTGAACAATATTCTCCTGTTCGTGAACGTGGAAGGCTTTAAGATCACGGGACTGCACGTGCGGAACCAGCGGTGGTGGGCGCTGAATTTCCTGTACTGCCGCCGGGGGCTTCTGAGAGATCTGGACTTCTGCTCCGATGACGTGTGGATTGATGCCGTCGGCAATACACACCACGGTCTCAGACGGGACAAATATGCTGAGGTTCGGGTGAAAAACTCCGACGGAATCGACCTTCGCGCCGGATGCCGTGATATCCTCATTGAAAACATCACCGGATTCACCGAGGACGACACCGTGGCGCTGACCGGGCTGTGGGGAACAATGGAGCAGCGGTACTATGTGCAGGATATGTCCACGGACATCTGCAATGTGACCATCCGGAATGTGAACTCCGCGGCGTACTGCTCCAATGTGCGGCTTCTGAACCAGAGCGGAATCAGGTTGTACAATATTCTCATCGACGGTGTCATGGATACTTCGCTGGGATCGGAACACATGGACCGGGGCGGAAACGGCGTGCGGATCGGGGACAATCACCTCTACGGCACCCGCCACTCCACGAAGGACGAAACGTTCAACATCACGGTGCGGAATGTGTGCTCCCGTGCGGGACGTGTCATGAGTCTTGCCGGAGCCATCACAAACCTGACCCTCGACAACATCCGCGGCTTTGACCGTGACGGTCTCGGCGACGGGATTGACAACTGCGCGCAGGTTTATTGAGCGAAATAAAAAAATCAGGCATGATCCAAAGCGGATGTGCCTGATTTTTGTTTGTATTCACTTCAGATCTGCCGTGCCAGAGCTTCGCCGGCGAGGGAACCCAGCTTCTGCAGTCCCGCCGCGCTGTAATGTCCGCCCACATGGG
>JAFQWY010000187.1 GCA_017407225.1 Clostridia bacterium
GCTGCCCCTCATCACCTCCTGCTCTCCCGGATGGGTTAAGTACTGCGAACACTACTTCCCTGAAATGACTGAAAACCTCTCCACCTGCAAGTCTCCTCAGCAGATGTTCGGCGCAATGTACAAGACTTACTTCGCAGAAAAGCTCGGTCTGGATCCCAAGGATATCGTATTCGTATCCGCAATCCCCTGCACCGCGAAGAAGTTCGAAGTTACCCGCGACGGTCAGGACGTTGACGGCATTCCCGGTGTTGACATCGCTGTTACCACCCGTGAACTGGGCCGCATGATCGAACAGGCAGGTATCGACTTCAAGGGTCTCGCTGACGAAGCATTCGACCAGCCCATCGACGTTGGTTCCGGCGCAGGCGCGATCTTCGGTGCTACCGGTGGTGTTATGGAAGCTGCTCTCCGTACCGCTGCTGAAGTTATCGAAGGCAAGCCCCTCGAAAAGCTCGACTTTGAAGACGTTCGCGGTACCGAAGGTATCAAGTTCGCTGCTTATAAGCTGGGCGATATCGAGCTGAAGGTTGCTGTTGCTTCCGGCACTGCAAACGCTAACAAGCTCCTCAAGGGCGTTCAGGACGGCACTTATGATGTTCAGTTTATCGAAATCATGGGTTGTCCCGGCGGTTGTGTAAACGGTGGTGGTCAGCCTTATCAGCCCGCATCCGTTCGCAACACTGTTGACCTCAAGGCTCTCCGTGCGTCCGTTCTCTACAAGGCTGACGCTGAAAAGCTGGAATACAGAAAGTCCCACGAAAACCCGATCGTTAAGAAGGTTTACGAAGAATTCCTCGGCGAACCCAACTCTCACAAGGCTCACGAGCTTCTCCACACCCACTACGTAAAGCGCGGTCTGTAATCCGACTCAACTGAAACAATAACATGGGAGATCCGCTGCAAACCGGCGGGTCTCCATTTGTTTTTCACAGAAAGAGAGGAAATTCGTGAATCTGATCAAAAATACCATTGAAATCGGGATCGAAAAGCCCTTCACTTTCCTGCACATTTCCGACATTCATCTTGCTCAGACCGATGAAAACGACAGCGCGGAACGCCGTGAATTTGCTGCCGGCCGACAGAGAGACTTCAGCTATGCGCTGGGGTTCATGGAGGAAGTCCGGGAATACGTGAAGAAAACCGGTTATCCCCTGTTCAATACCGGCGATATGCTGGACTTTATCACACCCGAAAACCTGCGCCTCACGAAGGAATTCGAGAAGGAAACCGGGATGATTCTGGTGGCGGGGAATCATGAATATTGGCACTGCGAGAACGACCGCTTTTCCTTTGACGATGTTCCCGGAACCTATGAGAAGAAGAATCAGTCTCTCGCCGAAGTGCAGGAGCATCTGGAAACCGATATCCGGTTTTCCTGCACCGAAATCGGCGGCGTGAATCTGGTGTGTGTGGATGACACCGATTACGATATCGACGAGGATATCTTTGAAAAGCTGAAGGCTGTGGAAGCGGAAGGGAAGCCCATTCTTCTGTTCATGCACATTCCGCTGTACTCCGAGCATCTGGGCGGTCATGCAAAATATTCCCTCTGTGCGCCGGAGAAGTATTTTGAAAACTGTCATCCCGTGGATGTGTTTGAGAGACGCCCCGATGAGCTGACCTGCCGCATCGTTGATTACATCAGACAGTCGGAGCTGATCCGGTGCGTGTTCTCCGGCCACACCCATGCAAATGACGAGATTCTTGATAAGGGCGAAAAGAATCAGATCGTCACCGGCTGCAATACCATCCGTGAGATCACGGTAAAATAAGAAACGGAAATCCGGCTGTACTCAGTACGACCGGATTTCTTTTCTGTATACGGGATTTATAAAAAAATGAGCCGGATTTTCTATAAATTATAGCAAAATTAACTTGAAAATCCGGCTGAGTTGCTGTATAATATTCTCAATGAAACATAAACTTCATTCCAAAACGGAGGTTACTTCAATGGATAAGGTAAGATTTGGCGTTATCGGTCTCGGTAATATGGGTTCCGGTCACACTCAGAATCTCTTTAACGGCAAGGTTCCCGGCGCGGAACTGACCGCTGTCTGCGACCTGAAGCAGGATCGTCTGGACTGGGCGAAGGGTATCTGCGGCGACAAGGTGGCTTATTTCACCGATTCCCATGAGCTGATTACCAGCGGACTTGTGGATGCTATCATGATCGCAACACCCCACTATTTCCATCCCACCATCGGTATCGACGCTTTTGAGAACGGACTGAACGTACTGTCCGAAAAGCCCATCGGCGTTTATACCAAGAAGATCCATGAATTCATGGACGCTGCCAAGAAGAGCGGCAAGGCGTTCGGTATCATGTACAACCAGAGAACCGACCACTTCTACCAGAAGATGCGTGAAATGGTACAGGGCGGCGAGCTGGGCGACCTGAAGCGCTGCGTATGGATCATCACCGACTGGTACCGTACTCAGGCGTACTACAACAGCGGCGGATGGCGTGCAACCTGGTCCGGTGAAGGCGGCGGCGTTCTCATGAACCAGTGCCCCCACAACCTCGACCTGTGGCAGTGGATCTTCGGTATGCCCTCTGCGATTTACGCAAACTGCGAATACGGCAAGTACCACGACATCGAAGTGGAAGACGACGTAACCGCAATGGCAAAGTATCCGAACGGCGCTACCGGTGTGTTCATCACCACCACCGGCGAATATCCCGGAACCAACCGTCTGGAAATCACCGGCTCCAAGGGTAAGCTGGTTTACGAACGCGGTCACCTGATGTACACCAAGCTGGATGTGGATGAAAGAGAATTCACCTTCACCACCGACAAGGGCTTTGCTTCCATCGGCAGCCAGACCGTTGAACTGGAAATCCCCCAGGGTCACGGCGAACAGCACGTCGGCATTCTCAAGAACTTTACCAACCACATTCTCTACGGTGAAGAACTGCTGGCTCCCGGCTACGAAGGCATCAACGGCCTGTCCCTCGCCAACGCGATGATTCTCTCCGCTGAAAAGGGCAAGTGGGTTGACCTTCCCAACGACGGCGAAGAATTCTGGGAACTGCTCCAGGAAAAGATCAAGACTTCCAGAAACAAGGAAGATGCCGGCATCGTATTCGATACCGAAGGCACCTACGGCAACAAGTAAGGTATGTGCGATATACCGGGGGACATTTTTTTGAAAAAAGTATCCCCCGGACCCCCATCAAAAACTTTCCCTGACAAGAATAACAAAAAATGTGCAGATCGTTTGTTTGATCTGCACATTTTTTATTTGAGTGTTTATTTTACATCAATGTCAATTTCTGCTGCTCCGATGCCGTCGGCGATGACCTTCAGCGTCAGCTTGCCGGGCTGATCCTTGATGGAACGGACGCAGGCTACAACCTTGCCGGCGAGAACCTTCTTGTCATGGCGTGCAAAGGATTCGGTTTCTCTCTGGTCGCCGTTGTCGGTGGTGAGAAGCTCGCCGTCACCGTATACGGAGAAGAACAGGCGGTTGTCGGCGAGAGGACAAACGGTGCCGTTTTCATCCACAACGGATGCGGTGATGTAAACCAGATCGTCGCCGTCTGCGGAAATTGCATCGCGGTCAGCGGAGAGCGCGATCTTTGCGGGTGTGCCTGCGGTGAGAACCACGGATTCCGCCACGGCATTGCCCTTTTCGTCGTATGCCACAGCCTTTACTTCGCCGGGTTCGTAGACCACATGATTCCACATCAGGCGGTAGCGGGCAACTTCGCCCATGCCCTTATCGGCGCTTGCAGATTTGTCGGCGTGGGTATGGATGCCGTAGGACTTGCCGTTGACGAACAGTTCCACGGAGTGGTAGTTGGTGTAAACGTGTACGGGAACGATCTGACCTTCCATGCCTGCCCAGTTCCAGTGGGGGAAGATATGGAGGGTGGGAGTGTCGGTCCAGTGTGCGCGGTAGCCGTAGAAGCGGTTCTTCGGGATACCCGCGATGTCAACGATGCCGAAGTAGGAGGAGCGGGACGGCCATTCGCTGTAGTAGGGAGTGGGTTCACCCAGATAGTCCATACCGGTCCAGACATATTCGCCGGCAACATAGGGCAGGTCGTCCTGTGCAGCGAATTCACGTTCCGCGTAGTAAGCCCAGCCGGGAGCTTCCAGTTCGTAGGCGGAAACGGTCAGATCGTCCAGCTTGCGGCAGGGAATGTTGATTTCAGCAGGGAGGGTATATACGTCACGGGTGGAAACGCAGGAAGCGGTTTCGGTGCCGATCAGCTTCATGAGGGGGTGATCCCGGTGGAAATCTTCGTAGTGGTGGGGCTTGTAGTTGACGCCCACGATGTCCACGAATTCGGCGAGGTGATTCTTGAAAGCAGCCCATGTGTTGTTGAAGCCTGCAGTGGTGGGACGGGTGGGGTCGGTACGGTGGCACAGTTCGGAGAGGAACTTGGCAGCACGCCAGCCTTCCTTGTCGCCCTGTTCGTTGATTTCGTTGCCGATGGACCACATGATGACGGAGGGGTGGTTCCGGTCGCGGCGGATCACGTCAACAACGTCTTCTGCGGCGTGTTCGCGGTAGTATTTCGCATAGCCGTTGGCAACCTTCGGGAGATACCATTCGTCGAAGAATTCGTCCATGACCACAAATCCCAGCTCGTCGCAGAGATTCAGCAGTTCCGGTGAGGGCGGATTGTGGCTGGTACGGATGGAGTTGACGCCCATTTCCCGCATGAGACGGAGCTGACGGCGGAGAGCAGCCACATTAACTGCCGCGCCGAGAGAGCCGAGGTCATGGTGGTTGCACACACCGTTGAGCTTTACGTGCTTTCCGTTGAGGAAGAAGCCGTTTTCCACGGTGAATTCAAAATTGCGGGCGCCGAATCTGACGGTTTCGGTATCGAGGATGTTGTCATTCTCATCCACGAGGGAAACCACTGCGGTGTAGAGATTGGGGGTGTCGATATCCCACAGCTGGACATTATTTATGGTGAAGATATCGCTCAGCTCGCCGAGATAGGTGCCGTGAGCAGCTTCGCAGACCTTTTCACCGGCGGGATCCAGAATGTCCGCCTTGAATTTCAGGGATTCGGGACCGGTGTAGTCAACGGACAGCTCGAAATTGGCGTGACCGTTGGCAACTTCCAGCTGACGGAGCCAGATACCGCTCCAGTTGATGTGCTGTGCGGCCTTCTTCACCAGATACACGTTGCGGAAGATGCCGGCGCCGGGATACCAGCGGGAGCAGTCCTCGTAAACGGATGCGCCGACTGCGATCAGGTTGGGCTTGCCGTATTCCACAGCATCGGTGATGTCCACGGAGAAGGACTTGTAGCCGAAGTGGTTGAAGTGAACGTGCTTTCCGTTGACGTAGATATGGGAGTCCCACATAACGCCGTCGAATTCGATGGTGATTGCCTTGCCTTCGTCCTCAGCGGCAATGTCGATCCAGCGGCGGTATACGCCCAGGCCAACGATAGGAAGTGCGCCGGTACGTCCGCTGTGATCGATGGGACGGGTGACACCGTCTGCGGCAACTTCGCGGTAGCTTGCGTCGTTGGTGATGAGAAATTCGCCGTCCGCTGCCCAGTCGTGGGGAACGCGGATATCCTGCCATGCGCTGTCGTCGTAGGCGGGAGTGTATACGGCTTCGTCAGCGGTACCGTCGGGGTACAGGCGGAACTTATAGCCGTAGGCTAATTTTTCGCGGAATCTTTCCATTTTGATACCTCGCAGAGAGAATTTTTGTTGGTTCCATTGTACCACAGATCCCGGGAAAATGCAAGGATTATTCGGCGGGTTCGATGTGGACGGACTCGATGACCGGGAGGGTTACGGTATCGAAATAATCTGCCGGGTCGTCTTCAAAGGTGAGGAAGGAAAGCATCAAATATCCGTCTTCATGTTCGATGTTGGCGAAATACCATGTTACTTTTGAACGATCCCCTTCGGAAACGGAGTCGTATGTGTAAATCTCATAGGGAAGCCCGTCGTTTGTTTTGCCGGTGATGGGAGCGGGCACACCCTGGTACTGCAGCCGCTCATAACCTTCGAATACCTCACTGCGGAGTACGGGATAGAACTCCATCCGTTTGACGCTGTAGCGTCCGGTGTACATCCGCTCCATGTCATCGGCTACGGAGGAATTATTCCACTGCCACTCTACGGGCAGGGTCAGATCAACGGCGATGTTCGGATCGCTTTCGGTGGAAGGAAACCGGAGCAGGAAGGGGATGTCATCCGTCCATGTGCGGCAGGAATCCAGAAGGGGACGGAGGATTGTGTTTTCAAAATCCTCATCGTAAGCATAGCCGAAGAAGGACAGCTGTACCATGGAGTCGTTGTCCAGCTGAATCCATGTCAGATATTCGGTTCCTTCAACCGACACGGTGGGATGGCGGTAGGTTCGGGTGACCCACAGATAGGGCTTTTCATCGGCAGTAAAGCCTTTTGGTGTCTGGAAGAAGGAGCTGTCAACGGAGTAAACCACCCGGTCGCTGACCATGCGGAGATATTCCGTGGAGTTGATGGTGACGGTTTCATCCGTGTGGGAAATTACGGTTGAGTTGTAGTTGCTGATCCACCATTTGGGATGTGCCGAGAAATCAAATGTCAGTGCGGCGAGAGCGGTGTAGGTTTCGATGGGTTCACCGTTGGGCGCCGGAGGCTTCTGTGAGAAATAGAATATGTCGCCGGCATAGGGATGGATGCGGACTGCTTCGGGAGCGTTATCTTCCTGTGAGGTTTCCGTCGGAGCAGCGGAAGGTTCGGTTTCATCTGCGGTGGTTTCGCCGTCGGTTTGTCCGGATTCTTCCGGTTCATAAGTCAGCGGCGGATCGGTAATGGAACTGGAAGGTGTTTCGCCCGGCTTATCGGGAATGGTCTCCTCGGGTGTGGTTTTGACACAACCCACAAGAAATGCGGTCAGAACCAGAATCAGAAGAAATTTCATGGATTACCTCCTTTGAAGTTGAATCAGAATGCTGTTACTGATAAGACGTTCCGGGGAGGAAATAGTTACCGGAATCTGAATGGATTTACAGAAAATTCACGGAATCAAACAAAAAAACAGCCCCTCCGGGGACGGAGAAGCTGTTGTGATGATAACGGATTATACCTGAGCGGGAACCCAGCCGTACTTGTAGGGAGCGTCTGCCTTGGGGGTATAAACGTAGTTGGCAGCGTTGATGAGTACCTTCTGGATTTCGGGGTTGTGGTAGGTGGGAACGGATTCGTGGCCGGGACGGAAGTAGAAGATCTTGCCGCGGCCTCTCTTGTAGGTGCAGCCGGAGCGGAATACTTCGCCGCCGCTGAACCAGCTGATGAATACCAGTTCGTCGGGCTGGGGAACGAGGAAGTGTTCACCGTAGGTTTCTTCGTGTTCGAGGGTGATGTTTTCACCGATGCCGGCGGTGATGGGGTGACCCTGTTCGATAACCCACAGGATTTCCTTGTCGCCGGATTCGCGCCACTTCAGCTCGCCGGAGGGAGTACCGCAGAGCTTCTGGAAGATCTTGGATGCGTGACCGGAGTGGAGCACAACCATGCCCATGCCTTCGATAACTCTCTTGTAAACGCGGTTTACAACTTCATCCGGAACCGCGCCGTGTCTCATGTGCCCCCACCAGAACAGAACGTCGGTGTCAGCCAGAACTTCGTCGGTCAGTCCGCATTCGGGATCGTCCAGGGTAGCGGTTCTTACTTCAAAGCCCGCTGCCTCCAGGGTTCTTGCGATGCACATATGGATACCGTCGGGGTAAATCGCCTTTACCACGTCGTCGGTCTTTTCATGTGCGAATTCATTCCAGACTGTGATTTTCATATTTGTTTCTCCTTTGGGGATAAAATGTAGTTGAGTTTGGGAGATTTCGGGGAGTTTGCGTTATAAATGATTTATTTTACAGATCGTTGATGAACTCCGTCAATGCGATTTTCACGTCGTCCAGTTTGCCGAAATCGGGGCACTGGACTGCGACGGTGAGACCTTTTTCGGGGAGAACCGTGGTGATCTGACCGTATGCGCCGTCTGCGCGGTATGCTCCGGGGAAGGGGCTGATCCAGAACTGGTATCCGTAGCCGTCATTCCAGTTGCAGACATCGTTTCCGTGGGTTTCGATCTGCTTTGATCCTGCGGCTTTGACCCAGTCGGAGGAGAGGATTCTCTCGCCCTGCCACTTGCCGTCGGCGAGGTACAGCTGTCCCAGCTTGATCATATCGCTGAGCTTCAGATACAGACCGGATGCACCGAATGCGTGACCCATGGGATCGTGTTCCCATGCGGGCCAGCCGATGCCCATTTTCCGGAACAGATTCTGATACAGGATGTTTTCCAGTGTCATGCCCAGCGCTTTTTCCGCCATTCTTGCGGCGAGATAGGTATCCCCGTTGGAGTAGAAGAATCTCTCGCCGGGGAGCTTTTCCATGGGGTGGCTGAACATATACTTCACATAATCCGGGTATCCCTGACCGGTGCGGCGTTCCGCTGCCATAAGGTAGGCGTGGTTGAAGCCGCTGGACATGGTGAGCAGGGAGCGGAGGGTGATTTTATTGAGATTTTCGGCGGGATTTTCCGGAACCGCTTCGGGGAAAAAGTCCACGGCTTTGTCATCAAGATTCAGTTTTCCCGCATCCACGGCAAGACCCACCGCAGTGGAAGCGAAGGATTTTGTATGGGAGTAGATATTTCTTGCGGTATCGTCACGGAAGTGGTGTTCGCAGAGCAGTTTGGTTTCGTCAGCAACCGCGATGCCTTCGATGAAGAGCTTTTTATCTTCGCACAGCCTGACGAACTCGCTGAATTTCTGTTCCAGTGTCATAGTGTCCTCCTTTACAGGGTGATCCAGCGCTTTTCTTCGGAAGAGAGGATGATGCCGTCGAGGAGCTTTTCGTTGACCACGCCGTCGTCGATGGTGGCGTTGAGACCGTCGCCCCTGCCCAGCAGCACATCGGCGAAGGACTGCATCTGATCCACGCGCATTTCCTGGGGGATTTCGGTGATGACATACTTCCGGTCAGTGGATGCGTCGCAGATTTCCAGTTCATCCACGCCGGGGATGCGGTCGAGGTGATACACCAGTGCGCCGTTGTCGCCGTAGACTTCCATGCGCTGGTAGTTGCCTCTGCCGTAGGCGAAACGGGAAATCTGGAAGGAAGCGGAAATGCCGCCGTCCATGGTTGCAAGAATATTGGAGAAGTCGTCCACGTCTACCTTGCCCATGCCGCTGCCGTCCAGGAGTCTGCGTTCGTGAACGATGGTGTCCAGATGGGCGGAAACGGAGGTATACTGCTGACCGGTCACGAAGGAAACCAGATCGAGACCGTGGCATCCAAGGTCGCCGAGTGCACCGGATGCGGCGATTTTCTTTACATAACGCCATACCAGCGGGCAGTTTGCGGACTCCAGACCCCATGCCTGATAGTACTGCATATTCACGTGATGGAGCCTGCCCAGTCTGCCGGAGAGAAGGATGGAGCGCATATACCGTGCGGCTGCCTTGTAGCGGTAGGAGAAGTAGATCATGCTCTGGACGCCGCATTCGTGGGTGACTTTTGCCAGTTCTTCCGCCTCGGCGGTGTCCATGGTAACGGGCTTTTCTACACCGTAGGACTTGCCGGCTCTTGCGGATGCCATGGCGATTTCCGCGTGTACGTTGTTGGGAGTGGAGATATCCACGGCGTCAACGTCGGGGCAGGCAATCAGATCCCGGTAGTCGGTGAACCGGTGATCCTCGGGGATCTTATACTGTTCGCCGCGTTCATGAAGGCGCTTTTCGTCGATGTCGCAGATGGCGGTGAGGGTCAGGTCGGGGCTTCTCTGGATTCCGGGGATATGCACGCCGCCGGAAATGCCGCCCAGACCGATGGAGCCGATTCTGATCATGGTATAGCTTCCTTTCATTTCTTTGTGTAAAATTAAATTCCGATTGTCTTGCACTTATTTTAACACAAACCGGTGCAAAAATCAATCGGAATTTAGATATTATTTATAGATTTCAGCTGACAAACTGTGCATTGTGGAGGGAGTGATAGAATCCCTTCTGCGCCATCAGTTCATCGTGGGAACCGTGCTCGATGACGCGTCCGTCGCGGAGAACAAAGATCACGTCGGCGGAGCGTACCGTGGAGAGGCGGTGTGCGATGACAAAGGAAGTACGTCCTTCCATGAGCTCGTTCATGGCGTGCTGGATGCGCATTTCCGTCATGCTGTCCACGTTGGAAGTGGCTTCGTCCAGAATCAGCACGGGAGCATCGGAAATCATGGCACGGGCGATGGTCAGCAGCTGCTTCTGACCCTTGGAGATATTCACGCCCTCGTCGGTGAGGATGGTGTCGTATCCCTTGGGCAGACCCATGATGAAGGAGTGGATTCCCGCAGCCTTTGCCGCTTTTTCGATTTCTGCGCGGGTCACATCCCGTGGAGAACCGTAGGCGATGTTGTCGGCGATGGTTCCGCTGAACAGCCAGGTATCCTGCAGAACCATGGTGTAGCTCTGGCGGACGGATTTCCGGTTGGCGTGGGCAATGTCCTTGCCTTCCAGCTTGATGTCCCCGGAATCGGGATCGTAGAAGCGCATCAGGAGGTTGATGATGGTGGTTTTGCCGGCACCGGTGGGACCGACGATGGCGGCAGTCATACCGGGCTTCACGTTCATGGTCAGATCGTGGATGATCTGCTTTTCCGGGGTATAGCCGAAGTTGATGTCGGTGAGATCCACACGGCCGGTGACGAAGGTTCCGGGATCGGTGCGGGATTTGGTGAAGACTACCGCATCTTCGTCGTCGGGGGATTCTTCGGTTTCGTCAAGGAGTCGGAACACACGCTCGGCTGCTGCGGCTGCGGACTGAAGCTCGTTGATGATGTTGGCGGACTCGTTGATGGGACCGCTGAACTTCCGGGAATACAGCACGAAGGAGGAAACGTCGCCGATGGAGATGCCGCCGCCCAGATACAGGAGGGATCCGAAGACGGACACAAGGGCAAGGGAAATGTTGTTGATGAAGTTGACGGTGGGACCTACCATGGTGCCGTAGTAATCGGTTTTGAAGTAGGCATCCGCGGCGGATTTGTTCTTACCGGCGAACCGTTCGATCATGGCGGGCTCTGCGCTGTAGGCACGGACGGTCTTCTGACCGGAGAGACATTCTTCCGCGTATCCGTTCAGCTCACCCAGCTTACCGGAGCGGGCGCGGAACAGGGGACGGAACTTGTTCGCCATTTTGGTGGAGACCAGAATGGACATGGGTACGGTAACGGCGAACACGAGGCAGAGAGTGGGAGAGATGGAGATCATCATCACAAGGGAGCCGATGACTGTCACAAGGGATGACGCGATCTGCACAAGGTCCGTGGACAGGGTGGCGTTGATGGTGTCGATGTCGTAGGAGATGCGGGAGATGATATCACCGGTCTGGTTCACATCAAAGTAACCCACCTTCATGCGCATCAGCTTGGCGAAGATATCCTCGCGCATTTTCTTTACGATACCCCGGGAGAGGTTGATCATCACCACCTGCAGGGTGTATGCCATGATGCTCGACAGAAGATACGCGCCCAGCATCATGGTGCAGTAGAGGGCGATTTTCTCGAAATTTGCCTGACCGGGCTGGGTTCCGATGGCGTCGATGGCCTCCCCGGACAGCTTGGGACCGATGAGGGAGAGAAGATTGGAGCAGACGGACAGGGCAACGGCGGCAAGGTACCCCCACTTGAAGTGGGCCATGTACTTGCCCAGCCGAAGAAGGACTTTCAGCTTCTTTTTTGACTGATTGGCGACCACGGTATCTTCCGGCCGCGTAACTCGGGGACCTCTATTCAAGGAGCGCACCTCCCATCTGTGAATCGCTGATTTCTTTGTAGAGGGGACAGGTTTCCATCAGTTCGGCGTGGCTTCCTGCGCCCGTGACCTTGCCGTCCTCCATGACGAGGATCAGGTCGGCGTGCATGATGGAGGAAATCCGCTGTGCCACGATGACGGATGTGGTGTTTCCGCTGTAGTTTTCGCGGATTGCCATGCGGAGTTTTGCATCGGTGGCGTAGTCAAGGGCGGAGGAGGAGTCGTCGAGAACGAGAATTTCCGGATTTCCCGCCAGCGCACGGCTGAGGATGACACGCTGTTTCTGACCGCCGGACAGGTTTGCGCCCTTGATGGACAGTTCAAAATCCAGCCCGCCGGTTTTTTCTTCGATGAAGGGAGCGGCCTGGGCATGAACGGTGGCGGTGCGGATTTCTTCTTCCGTCAGCCCCCGTCCGAAGTCGATGTTGGTGGTGATGGTATCGGCGAAGAGGAAGTCATTCTGGAAGGCGGCGCCGAACCGTTTGGAAATCTCATCCCGGTTCATTGAGCGCACGTCCCGTCCGTCGATTTTCACCGATCCGGAGTCCACATCGTACTGGCGCATGAGGAGTGCGATGAGGGTTGTCTTGCCTGCGCCTGTGGGACCGATGATGCCGAGGGTCTGACCGGGCTGCAGGGTGAAGGAAATATCCTCCACGTCGTTCTTCACGCCGCCGTAGGAGAAGGAAACGTGATCGAACTCGATCTTGGCGCCTTTGTCTTTGGGCAGATCCAGTGCGTATTTGCTGTCGGGCTGCATATCGTAGGGGGTATTCAGCACCTCGCCGATACGGTTTGCGGACGCGATGCCCCGGGAGGACATGACGAACATACGGGTCACGCTCATGAGGGCATTCAGGATGATGGTGAAATAGGAGGTAAATGCGATGATTTTGCCGGTTTCGGACAGACCTGCGTTGACGCGGTAAGCACCCACGGCGATGACGGCTACCAGACCGAAGTTGAGGCAGAGGTTCATGAGGGGGCTGGTCAGAGCCATGTTGAGGGCGGCCTTCTTTTCCGCGTGATTCAGGTTCAGGTTGGCGTCGTCAAAGCGTTCCCGTTCGGCGTCTTCCTTGCCCAGAGCCTTGATGATGCGGATGCCCTGTGCGTTTTCGCGGACCACGCGGGTCATGCTGTCGGTCTGTACCTGCTGATCGTTGTACAGGGGAATACCTCTCTTGGAAACACCCCATACCGCCCATACGATGAAAGGCATAACGGAGATCAGCACCAGAGTCAGCACCGGTTCCATGGCGAAAGCGATGGCCACGCCGCCGATGAGGAGACAGGGAGCACGGACGCCAAGGCGCTGGATCATGCCCACCATCTGGTGGATGTTGTAGGTGTCGGAGGTCAGGCGTGATTCCAGGGACGGCACGGTGAACTCGTCGATCTGCCGCGCTGACAGGTAGGAGATCCGCCTGAACAGGTCATTGCGGATTTTTTCCGTGGTGTCCCGCGCCACTCTCGCTGCCATGCGGTTGGCGATGATGTTGCCGAGAATGGCAAGCACCGAGCAGAGAAGCATCAGAAGCCCGGTCAGGTAGATGTGGGTGCGGTTTCCGGTGGGCACAATGTCGTCAATGATGAAGGACAGCAGCATCGGGAGGAACAAGTCCATGATGGTGCCGCCGAACTTGACCGCAAATCCCAGCATCATCTTCCTGAAGAAGGGACGCACATAGGAAATGATGGTTTTCAACGGTGAAACTTCCTTTCCTTATTATTACAAAACGGATATTGTTTTTTAATTATACCACAATCCGTCAGGAAGTGCAATGTTTCACCATTATTATACAGTCTTCAGAAAAAAGAAATGCATAACAACGGACAGGGAATCCGTCATTATGCATTCGGTATTATGAATTATACTTTGGTTTTGATCCACGCGGAGACCTTGTGACCCGGTACCTGACCGGCGGAGGGGTAATCCACGAGGGTGAGCTGCTCACCGTTCTTCAGCGGGAGCTTGAGAATTCCCCGGCAGGGTACGGCAGATTCTTCGGGATAGTGTCCGCCGTCCATCCATGTGCGGAAGGAGCCCGTTGTGTCAATGTCGTATACCGGTTCTCCGTCAAGGGTATCGTCTGCGGAGTAGAGGGTGGGACCCAGCCGGACTGCCAGATAGGGGATGTTTTCCACAGGCACATCGGACACATCGGCGGGATGGATGTAACGGAAGAAATCGTCGCCGGCGAAGGACAGCATGAATTTCTTGCCTTCGGTGACGTTGACGGGGAGATATCCGGGGTAATATTCACGGGAGGTATCCACTTTCACGCGGATGCCGTTTGTGATGAATGTCGCCTTCCGGTCAGCCCATGCAGGGATCCGGAGATACAGAGTGGGCTGATTAAGGGGGGAGCCGGAGACTTTCAGCACCTCAAAGGAAACGTCGCCGCCGCTTTCGTAGTTGCGGGTATCGACTTTGAGGGTAATGTCATCGGTGGTGATGATGCCGTCTCTGTAGAGGTTGACGAACAGGGAACGGTGTCCCACTGCGGCGGATGCGAGAGTTTCCAGAGCAAATCCGGCGGTGGAGATGCACACGCAGCAGCCGTAGTAGGAGTTGTCGTCGATCATTTTCTTCCCGCCCACGGTGTCGGGATGCACATCGTGGCGGAGCGGGTTGTAGCTGTGGATCGGGATGGGCAGACCGCCGTTTGCTTCCATGTCAATATTGCGCTTGAGTGCGGCGGACATGGCGTTGTACATGGAGGTTTCAAAAGCGTCCATGTATTTTGCGTCCCCGGTCATGCGCCACAGCTGCCACAGGAACTTCATCCACGTCACGGTGACGCAGGTTTCCTGCATATCGCCCCGGTGGGATTCGTTGAACTGTTCCACAACAGCGTGGTCGAAGGATTCGTACTTGCAGCCCAGGCATCCGATGATGGTTGCTTCTTCTCTCAGTACCCGGTCGCCGAAGCGGATCACGGACTGACGGTATTTTTCGTTCCCCGTCACTTTCACGTATTCCGCCAGACCTTCGAAGCAGGAGATCATCTCATAGGCCTTGTCGGTGTGGTATTTGTGTACGGGTGTGGTGTCCTCGTATGCCTGTTCAAAGAGATTTTTATGAAGAGTACCGCCGAAGGAGACGATGTATTCGGCAAAATCCAGATACCGCTGTTCCCCGGTGCGGTTATAAAGGAGCATGAAGGGTTCCAGAATGGAGCAGGAGTTCAGCCCGTCCCAGTTGTTGGTGCAGGCGGCGATGACGAGCTTTCCGTCTTCTTCCCGTCCCAGCTTGGAGAGCATATAGTCGGCATGACGCATCAGGGCGGTGAGGACTTTTTCGGCAAGGGTGTCATCCGTGCAGATATCCAGGAAGTAGAGAAGCCCCAGCATGATGTATTTCCGTCCCCAGATATCCCAGCCGTGGAATTCCGCATCCACGGAGTAGGTGGAGAAGCGTCCGTGTTCATCCTGCGCGGTCAGCAGATCCCGGACAGTTTCTTCCAGAACGGCGTACAGATCGGGATCGGGGGATGCCTGACAGGTGAAGCACGCTCCGCGCATCATCTTGCCCCAGTATTCGCACCGCCAGCCGTGGTCGTGGTCGTCGATGCCGGGATGCTTGAACAGATTCACGAACTTTGCCCATGCGTTTCGGTCCATGAGCTGGATTTTCTTCATGGTGTCAAGCTCTTCGGTGAAGCGGTCGCTGTAGTCGAAGCTTCCCATGGGAAGAGCGCGGCGTACATCGGGTGTTTTCTGTGTCATATGAATTACCTCCTTATATAATATAGATTTATGGTTTACGCAAATACGGCGTTGGGGGAGAGTGCCATATCCCGGATCATGTCGTCGGTGTTCTGTTCGGGATCCCACAGGATTTCCCCAAGCAGGAGAACGGGGAACCAGCACCGGTATTCAAAGGCACTGTCTTCCACGAGGGCGAGTATGGTAAGATCCCCGTTTTTCTCCCGGTACAGCATCTCGGTCATGGCGCGGCAGTATTCGGCGTTCTTCAGCCAATGCGCCTGAACGTAGTGGAAGATTTTCTGCTTTTCGGCGATGTATTTCTGGATTTCATCCCTGTATTTGATGGGATCGCGGTCTCCGCCGATGGGGTAGGGTTCGGACGGATAGGAGAATTTCGACCAGTCAAGACAGCACAGCCCCTTGTACACGCATCCGAACCGGTCGTCACGTCCCCGGAGAACGCTCATCTCCCGGGCATGTTCCAGAGTCGGTTCAAATCCGCCGATGTTTTTCGGAATATAGGAGAACGGGAACGCGCCGCAGTCCTCCCAGACGATCTCGATGCGGGGATCCACTTTGGCGATGTATTCCAGCCGCTGTTTTACGGAGGTGGCGTGCAGACCGAACTGGATGTGCAGATCCGGCTGAACGGCGAGGATTTTTCCGGCAATGTCGTTGACGTATTCGGTGACAGCCTCCGCAATCAGACGTCCTCCGAGAGTTTCCGATGAGGTTTCGGTGAAAGACTGGAAGTAGATGCCGTCGCCGCCGAGAGGGGCGTAGTTTTCGAGATACTCTCTGACCACTTCATCCTTCCGGTTCAGGTGATCCTCCATGGATTCGGCGTTGATGGAGGTGCTCCATCCCCACGCAAATCCCCACAGCAGTCTGATGCCGTTCCGGTGAGCATCTTCCACGATCTTCTTGGCATTGGTGGGAACGTGGTTGTTCCAGATGACGCAGGTGTTCAGTTTGCATTGCACCATGTGGTCGAAGTATCCGCCGGGATTCTGTATGACGTGTCCCCAGGTCCAGCATCCGCGGCGTGCAACCTTCGGGGAGGAGGTGCGCTCGTAAGAACGGATGGGAGCATCGGAGAATACGGGGCGGAAGTAGTAGGTGTTGGTGGAATCGGTGTTTTCCCAATGGGGGATATACCGGTTTACAAAATCGGCGTACCCGTACAGGAGACCATTGTAGTCGGAGCCTGTGACGGTGATGATATTGCATCCGTCGACGTTTTCGGCTTTGATGCGGTATTCCTCCGGTGTTGAGGATTCGTGATAGCCGAGAATGATCCGGTGTCCGGTGCCGGGATCGGTTTCGGATGCGGAAAAGTCACGGTCGGGGATTCCGTAATCCTCCAGAAGAAAAGCAAACTTGGAAGTGACGGGTCCGATGTCCTTTGACGCGACGATAGTCCAGTGCATGATGTACCTCCGTGGTGTTTCGTTGGCTTCATTATACCACAGATCCGGCGGATTGTCTTGGAAAATTTTCTTCGAATGAGAAAAAATGCACAGTGCGGGAACGAAAACGGGTTCATTCCGCATTGTGCATTTGAATTTCTTCCTTATATATTACTTATGGAACAGCTTCTTGGTCTCGTATACCGGTTCCTGGGTCAGGTTCATGCCTAGACGGCGGAAGGTATCGGAGTCCACTGAGGAGACGATGACGCTGGTGTGTACTTCGCATCCGGCAAGCTGGGGGATGCATTCGTAGGCGGCCTTGGCGTTGGAATCGGATGCGGCGCAGATTGCCAGAGCGATGAGGATTTCATCGGCGTGAAGCCGGGGATTGCTGGAGCCGAGGCTTCCGGTTTTCAGCGCGCAGATGGGCTCGATGACGGAGGGGGCGATCAGGTGAGTACTGTCGTCAATTCCGGCAAGGGTTTTCAGCGCATTGAGGAGAGCGGCTGCGGATGAACCCAGCAGATCACTGGTGCGTCCGGTGACCACACGTCCGTCGGGGAGCTCGATGGCTGCGGAAGGACCTCCGGAAGACGCCGCCTTATCAAGGGCTGCACGGACTACGGAACGGTAATCCACGGTAACCTTGGCGCGGTTCATGATCAGCTCGGATTTGTAAACTTCGTCAGCGGAGCATTTGCCCTTGCGATGTCTGACGAGACAGTTGTAATATCGGCGGATGACTTCCATTTTTGCGGCATGAGCGACCGCATCATCGTCGTAGATACAGTTTCCTACCATGTTGACACCCATGTCCGTGGGACTCTTGTAGGGGCACTCTCCGTAGATTCCTTCAAACAGCCGGCGGAGAACGGGGAAGATCTCCACGTCCCGGTTATAGTTGACGGAGGTGGTGCCGTATGCTTCCAGATGGAAGGGGTCGATCATGTTCACGTCGGACAGATCCACGGTAGCGGCTTCGTATGCGATGTTGACCGGGTGGGTCAGGGAGAGATTCCACACGGGGAAGGTTTCGAACTTGGCGTAACCGGATTTGATATCACGTTTGCTGTCGTGATAGAGCTGGGACAGGCAGACTGCCATCTTTCCGCTTCCGGGGCCGGGTGCGGTGACAACCACCAGCTGGCGTGTGGTTTCGATGTACTCGTTCTTCCCGTAGCCGTCGTCGCTGACGATGAGCTTCACGTTGGTGGGATATCCATCAATGTGATAGTGTTTGAATACTTTCACGCCGAGGGTACCTAGACGGTTGATGAACGCATCCGCTGCGGCCTGACCGCTGTACTGGGTGATGCATACACTGCCCACATAGAGCCCTTTTTCGCGGAAAGCATCAATGAGGCGGAGAGCGTCGGTGTCGTAGGTGATGCCCAGATCGGCACGCATCTTGTTCTGTTCGATGGCAGCTGCGGATACTACAATGACGATCTCCGCCATGTCCTTCAGGTGAAGGAGCATATGGAGCTTGCTGTCAGGGCGGAATCCGGGGAGAACACGGGAAGCGTGGTAGTCGTCAAAGAGCTTGCCGCCGAATTCAAGATAGAGTTTACCGCCGAATTTCGCTATGCGCTCGGAGATCTTTTCGGTCTGGAGCTGTATATATTTCTGGTTGTCAAAACCTTCCTTAAACATTATGAGACTCCTGTTAAATCAAAATCAAGTTATATTATAATATAAATCGAAGGAATATTCAAGGGATAAGCGAAAATTCGATGACAAAATTGAGATTGGCGGAGAATTTGCGGAAAATCAGTAAAAAACCGCAGAAAACATCAAAAAAATTTGGAAAAGGTATTGACAAGGGCTGTGGAGTGTGGTATAATCTGTGAGTCGCCGCGAGAGAGGGCGTCAGAGAGAACGAAAGCTTAAGAGTTTGAAAAAACCTCAAAAAACTTTCGAAAACCACTTGACAAACTCCTTCGAGTGTGATATAATAAAAAGGTCGCTGAGATCAAGCGGGTCAAAAAAAGAAGTTGAAAAAACTTAAAAAAGTTTCAAAAACCTCTTGACAAACGAGATCGAATGTGATATAATATCGAGGCTGTCAGCGAGACAGCGCAAAGCGAATCGCTCATTGAAAATTGAACAACAAAATGTACTAAAAAGACTCCGAAAATTCTTTTGAATTTAAATGCTTACTAAGGTAAGCAGCTCTTTATAGTAAATGAGCATAAC
>JAFQWY010000188.1 GCA_017407225.1 Clostridia bacterium
CTTGTTTCTCCTTATCGGAAAATTTTTGTTTGCCATACATGGGGAATCATCATGTCCCCCGCTGTACGGCATCCGGGAGGATGATGGTCACTTCTCATTTTTCTGAAAAGCGTGTGGTTTGCCATGTCTATGATGTGCCACCGCCTTTCGTCTTACAGACAGCGATGCCCATGAGCAAGGCTTTGAGGATCGGCTCCACTTCATCCGACCAATGATAATCGGCATTCGCCAGCATCTGACCGGGAAGAATGTGGATTTCTCCGTTTTCATCCGGGATCTTCATATGGAAGAAAGCGTAGTTGCCTGCCCCCGGACGGGATTCCGGATCGGTGCGAAGCTGATGGATATACCGGTCTCCGCTCCGATGCTCAGAGGAAATGTATTGAATTGTAGTTCTTTCGGGTGCGTTAACATCCATACACTTCATCCCTTCCTCGAAGCTGATTTTGTATCCTTCGCTTTCACACGATATAAACATACTGCACCGTCCCGGCAGTCCATCCGCAAAGCAGAACACAGACGGAAAACGCGGAAACAGAAAACCGTCAAAGATGATCGGCTCATCTATAAATTCGGTGTAATTGGCATACTGCTGATTCTTCCATTGCTTGGAGAACATGATCCGGAGTCCACCGCCTTCCGCTTTTCAAAATGTTCGTTCACCATTGGCTGAATAACCGAAATCTTGACAAATCCGGTGTATTTGCTATGATGGTGACGGAGGTTTACCACATAATGTTGATTATGTGGTTCTCATGTACCCAAAATACAGCGGTGTTTCTTAAAATGCCGGTGTAGGAAAAGTATAATATTGGAAATCCGTCTATAATCTGCATGAGGAAATGACCGGAGGCGACCGATGGATCGTATCCGGTTACTTTTTTGCGCATTTTTTGAAAGGAATTTCCCCAAAACTATTGAAAACTCAGAGCTTTTGTGTTATACTGTTCTATGTATAAATAGGAGTATTGCGCCCATTTTTACCACATAATCAACATTACGTTGTCAGCCACAGGGCGACCTTCTCCATGCTCCGCAGATGGCTGATGCCGCTGTCCATGGTATAGATTCGTGTTGTATTGATGCTGCTGTGTCCCAGTAGATCGGCAAGGCGAACCACATCCTTCTCGATGCTGTAAAATGTCCGCGCGAACAGATGCCGCAGATTGTGCGGGAATACCTTTTTCGGTGACACGCCTGCCATGGAGCAGAGCGCTTTCATCTCTTTCCAGATATTGCTTCGGTCAAGGGGCTTGCCGCTTCTTGTGACGAACACCGGTCCGGCTGTGATGCCGGATTTTTTCATATGAGCAAGCAGCAGCTTTTGTACCGGCGCGGGGATGAAGATCACCCGCGTTTTGTTTTTGCAGCTCACCACAGCTTTGCCCAGGTGCACCGCTTCGGCTGTGATATAGGCAAGCTCGCTGACACGGATACCGGTGCCGCAGATGGTCTGGATCACAAGAGAAATGCGGCTGTCCTTTGCCGCTGCCACCAGACGGCGGTATTCGGTTTTGGTCAGCTCCTTGTCCTCACGGGCGAAGATTTGCCGCTGGATCTTCAGCTGCTTCACCCGGCAGTCTGTGCGGTCGATGAAGGACAGGAAACTGCTTATCGATGCCAACATGGAGTTGACGCTGGCGGGTGCGTACTGCTCCACGAGCTGCTCCTTGTACTGCAGTACCAGCTCCTTGGTCAGCGGACGGTCTGCCCCAAAGACAAGGAAAGCCCGCACATCCCGCAGATATTTCTCACGGGTGGCGGTACTCTTTTCCTCGGTGATCAGATGGGTTTCAAAGGCGGTCAGGATGTCTGAATAGTTCATAAAACGGTTCCTCCGTACAGTTTTTCCTTAGTATTTACCGGAATCATTTTACAATACAGATATGACCGTTTTTCTGTGGTGAGGTGGGAGTCTGTGCTCCTGTTTGGGATGGAAAGCCACTTTGTATGGGGTGGTATACCGCTTGGAAGAGGTGCGCCGAAGCAGGAGTATATGCTCCGGATCAGGGCATGAACCGTTAGAGAATCCAGGGACGATGCACGGATTTCGCTCCGCCGCAGATAAGTTTACGGTTTACGCAAGTGCCTGTTTTCGATGCGCGAAAACGCATCGGAAGCGAAAGAAATGCGTGTGGATGTCAATACTGATGACACCTTTATCATATACACAGGCATAGGGAGTCAGTAGTA
>JAFQWY010000189.1 GCA_017407225.1 Clostridia bacterium
GAAACACTCAGGACACATGAAAAAGTTCCTTTTTTGCTTCTTTTTTCCTCGCTAAAGGAAAAAAGAAGAACTATATCACAGATATAAACAATAATGGCGTGTTGCAAATTACATTTTTCAACGTAAATGCGACACGCCCTTTTCTTGATAATATTCAATTCTGCTGTGTGAAAATCATCCGCAGTTCCCGTGCCGGGGATCCAAGGTTGATCTCAGCCGACACGCCGTCGAAGCGGAAGCCGAATCTTTCATAGAACCGGATGGCTTTTTCGTTGCCTTCCAGAACCCACAGGGCGATTTTCCTGTATCCTTCCAGTTTTTCAACGGCTTCGCGCATCAGGCGGTACCCGATTTTCCTGCCCTGATATTCCTCCGGCAGGTAAATTGCATATACTTCACCGCAGTCCGGAAGAGTATCATCACGGTATGCGCCGAATCCGGCAAATCCAACCACGCGGTCCCCATCCTTCGCCACAAGGATGTTGTCGCGCCATCGGCGGGCAATGGCGATGCATTTTTCTTCCGTCATTGCGGCAAGATAGCCGTCGTCCACCAGTCCCCGATAGGTTTCCTGCCATGAGAGATAGTGAACGCGCCCTTTTCCGTCGGTCTCCGCATCCGTTTCCATGGGTTTGATAACAATATTTTCCATCTTCAGATCTTCTTTCTGTACCAGTTGTCGCCGCTGAAGCGGTAGGTGGTAAACGCGAACCGGGTCAGCTGGTCGATGAAGAGGGACACCCACGCGCCGTACACGCCCCATCCCATGGGGTAGCACAGGATGTAGGTCAGCACCGGTCTTACCAGTGCAATGGAGACAAAGGACACAATCGCCGTGAACTTGGTATCCCCCGCCCCGTTGAGGCATCCCCGGTAGATGACCTGTCCCACCTGGAAGGGAGCTGTCACCGCCACGATGTACAAAAGATGCCGTCCCACGGTGATGATTTCCGCCTCATCGGAGAACAGCCGGATCAGGAATCCGCCGCCGAAGGTGAACAGCAGCACCAGAATCACACTGATGCAGACGCCGAACCTCTGTCCGATACTGCCGTAGATCAGGCTGTGGTCGGGACGTTTTCTGCCCAGATTCTGTCCCACCAGCGCCGACGACGCCACCCCAAGACCGTCCCCGCAGGTAAAGGACAGGGTGATGATGCTCATGACAATCTGATGGGTAGCGAATTCCGTGGTTCCCAGCTCCGCAACCAGCTTGGCGTAGGAGAAGAACCCGAACCGCATAAACACCTGCTCAACGAGGGAGCCGGATCCGATGGAGAATACCGTCTTCAGCTGATCCCAGTCCCAGCGGAACATTTCCCGCCACTCCAGCTTCAGGAAACGTCCCTTCACGCACACGGAGCGGATGGAAATCACAGCCGCCGTCATGTTGCCCAGCATAGTGGCAATGGCCGCGCCGATCACGCCCAGCCTCGGGAAGAACAAAAGCCCGTTGATGAGCAGGGCATTGAAGACCACGTTCACCAGATTGGCTGAGAGGTTGGTGGTCATGGAGATTTTCGTATTGCCGCTTCCCCGCTGCGCCGCGTTGATGATGAGGGAAATAACCGTGAAGTTCATACCAAGCATCGTGATGCGGAAGTAGGGGATGGCCAGATCAATGGTGTCCTCCTGTGCTCCCGCGAAGAGAAGCAGGGGTCTTGACACCAGAAAGGCGATGACCGTGAAGAGAGCGCAGAGGATCACCGAAATGGGCAGAACCATGGAGAGAACCTGATTGGCGCGCTTCTGGTCTTTTTCCCCGAACCGCCGGCTGACCATGGCATTGACTGCCACGCTCAGGGAGAGAAAAATGGCGTAGAACAGCAGTCTGGGCTGATTGGTCAGACCCACCGCCGCCACGGCAGTTTCCCCCACCGAGGACACCATCACCGAGTCCACGAAGGACACCAGCCCGATGAGCACCGATTCCATCAGCGCAGGCCACGCGATCCGGATGAAATTACGGTACATCTCCTTCGCCGGGTAGTCGTCATCCATCTTCAGGGAGTCCCTGACCATGTACTCGGGCAGAACCAGCTTCTTGAACAGATTCATCACATTGCTCCGGTTGGTAATCATAGAATAACTATATTATAGCACAGGATGGGATTCAATTCAATAATTCCCGTTCATTTTCGGACTATTTGCCCAAGAAACAAGGCGCAGTTCCGTGGTTTCCAACAGGACTGCGCCATATTTTTTATATAAATTTACGATTTCAGCGGATTCTTTTTGAAATACCGTCTCATGTAGATCAGGAGGAAGGTGCCGATGACGGGGAACGCCGCCGCCGCCAGCATGCCGACCTTCATGCCCACCTGCTCGGGTGCGAGAGCCAGCTGTGCGCCGATCTCAGCCGCCCACGGGCTCACGGATACGGTATCAACCAGAATTCCCATCATCTGGGGAGCCACGGATGCACCGAAGTCTCCGCCCGCCGCCATGAGAGCATATGCCGCCACGCCCACGCCGGGGATCTGTTCCTCCATGAGAATCAGGGTGCCCGGCCACAGCAGGGAGGTGAAAAATCCGGTGATCACGCAGGCGATCAGGGCAAGGACCGGACTGGGGCTCAGCGCCGCAATCAGGTAGCACACCACAGCCGCCGCCATGCTTACCTGCAGAATGGTGATCATCTTTCCGCCGTATTTTGCGTGCAGAACCCGCGCCAGACCCAGCAGACCGATGAACGCCGCCATGCCCAGGATGTCACCCGCCGCCTTGGGGATGGACAGAGCCGACTCCACAAAGCTGGAGATCCAGTTGGTCATGGTGTTCTCCGCCGCGCTTCCCATGAAGATGCAGGCAACGCACAGCGCCATGGCGTAGTTCCGCTTCTTCGATCCGCCCTGACCCTGAGCGGGAGTGATATCCATCTCGGGCATCTTCGAGGTGAAGAACAGCACGCTGGTGATGACGGGCAGGAATGCCATGAACAGCGCCAGCCACAGCCAGTTTTCACGGCCGAACAGGGTGAAATACAGGGTGCTGATGAAGATTACGGCAAGGACGCCCCATGCATACATGGAGTGCAGGAAGCTCATGTCTCTTTCGTCTGTGCCGGGAATTGCCGCAAGGGCGGGGCTGATGAGCGCTTCACTGAGCCCCGCCGCAATGGAGAAAATGAAGGTTCCGATCACCAGACCCACATAGGCATACTGCGGGAAGAACGCAGGTACCAGGCAGTAGATCAGAAATCCCGCGGAGCAGATCAGGGGCGTGAAGCAGACGGTCTTCTGGATATTGAAATACTTGGTGAAGAAGGAGAAAATCAGGTCAACCGTCAGCTGGGTGCAGAAATTCACCAGAACCAGCGTACCGAGGAGGGTGTAGGAAATGCCGTACATCTCCCGGAATGTGAGAAACAGCATGGGCGGCAGACTGAACACCGCTGCCATGGACGGATAGTTGAAGTAGCAGGCAAACTTGGTCCGCTTGTACTCTGCGGGAATATTGGACATGGGAGCCTCCGTGTTGTCTCGATATGAATCACGGGACATTCTCCGGAGAGAGTGTCCCGTACGGTTCATGATATGATTTTGATTACTTTACGGTTACGCCGGTGATGTGGGTGTTGGGACCTTCGTACCAGTAGAGGTAGCCGGTAACGTCAACGGTCTGGCCTGCGGTCAGAGCGCCTACTGCGGTGTATACTTCGGTTTCGGGACCGGTCAGGTATCTTTCAACGCAGAAGCTGTAGGAAGCGCCGTTGTAGGAGAGGTTTACGTAAATATCGTCGCCGGGTTCGCCGTTCTTGTATTCGATGGAATCAACGGTCATGCCCTTGAAGGTTGCCAGCTGGTTCTGGTAGTTAATGAGTTCTTCGGTGCCCAGCTTGTCGGTGAGGTCAACGGGTTCTGCAACGTAATTGCCGTCAAGGATTTCGAACTTTGCGTCCATGATTTCAACTTCGCCTGCCCATTCAGCCTTGTAGCCGGTAACCTTGATCTTGGTGCCCTGGGTCAGCTTGTTGTATTCTTCTTCGGTGCAGCCCATTTCGTATACGAAGTAGCCGCCTTCCTTGTCCTGCAGGTAGAAGGTACCCTTGTTGTCCCACCAGGACTGCTTAGCCTGAACGTATGCTTCGATCACAACTTCGGTGTCGAGCTCAGCCGCAGCGTATTCCGCATAGGTCATTACGCCTTCGCCCTTTACGTCAGCATCGGATTCAGCCGCGCCGCAGCCGATCAGAGTCAGTGCGAAAGTAAGAGCGAGAATGAGGGAAAGAATCTTTTTCATTGTCGTTTCTCCTTTGGTTTTGTTTAAAGTTTTGAAAAACCTACACTTCTAATTATACTCAATTTTCCCCTCAAGTCAAGGTGTATTCTGACTGTTTTTTCCTCCCCTGTCAATTTCAATCTGTGTTTTCTGCATGAATGTCGGAAATTTCGTCCGCCTGCTCCGGTGCGCCGTCTTCGTCCACCAGCTCCGTGCTGTGTTCATGGATCAGATAGGCACGGGTGTGTCCGGTGTTCTCCCCGAATTCTGTGGTGAAGTAAACGTCCCGCATCTCGCTGTAGAGACCCGTGATGTGCTCGTTCACCGCAAGAGTCTCCCCTTCCCGGGCAACAACGGTGCGGATGTCGCTCAGCCCCAGCATATCCAGACTGTACCGCACGATCTCCCGCACACCGTTCTCATCCGCCTCGATGGTGTACAGCTCCGTCAGAGGACCGTCCGTGAGAAGCGCGGCGCCGATGCAGTTTTCCGCCACCGTCCGCCGGTGTCCGTCATCCTTCAGCGTGCGCACCGTCGTCTTCTGTGTCAGAAAATCGTACACGCTGTAGAACACTCTGTCCCGCCCGTAGCCAAGCTGTGTCACAATCACGGCATGGGATTCTCCCAGATCCGGCGCGCCCAGTGTCACCTGCTCGGAGAAATCACAGCTCTGCTTTATGAAATTCCTGCCGTCAAAGTAGTAGAAGCTCTCATTCGCCTGTGCCGCCGCGCCGAAGTGATCGCTTGTCAGAAACAGTCCGTCAAAGTCCTCGATCATGGCAATCCGTTCATTGGCACAGTCGTACAGGATCAGGTTCCGGTTGTACTGGGTCAGCGTGAACTCCACATCCTGCGTATAGGCAATGTACAGGACCCCGTATGCGGCTCTTGTAATGGTGCAGTGCCAGGGCAGACGTACCACCACATCCATCTCGTGATTCAGAATGGAGTAGCGCATGAGGTAGTTTTCGTAATCGATGCTCCACTGGCCGGTTTCCTGCTCCTCCGCCTTGTATTTGGCGATGAAGTAGACGTAATCCTCCCACACGTGTCCGCCCACAAGACTCAGATGGGTGCAGGGCATCTCATCGTTTTCCCGGCAGACCTTGTCCGTACACAGCTTGATCCGCTCCGCTCCGCCGGTGAGGAAGTTGCCGTTGGGCCTTGCCGAATCCACCATGGTGCCGCCAGCCTGCTCCACGCGCACCGCTTCCAGAGTATCGTATTCAATGTACCGCCTGTCTTCGGGCTTATTCTTCACAAACTTGATTTTCTTCAGGTCGTCAAATTCCCCGTAGTCAAGCAGGGGCACATTCCGCACCGTGCTCCAGTCCAGAAAAACCGATGCACCGGATGCGTATGCTTCGTAATCCGACACTTCCCTCTCGGGGACATACTCCTCCGTTTCCGTGGCTTCCCCGCTCAGATCCGCACAGGACGGCAGGATCATTGCAGCCAGCAGCAGTATGAACAGCTTCAGCATAATACACTCCTTATGTCAAAAGTTGGTTTGTCAAATTTAACTTTACTATATTATAGCTCACACGCTTCCGTTTGTCAAGATACAAACACAAAACTGCCGCATCCGGAAACCGGCTTCCCGGAATGCAGCAGTTCTGCCTGTGTATTTTAGCTCACACGGAATCACTCGGATTTTTGCTCCGAAAGGAGGGATCAATAGTAAGTGCCGGTCATGTAGGTCTTGTAGGTATCGTCAGTGGTAAGATCCCGGTTGACCGAGAGCCGTTCCATGACGCCGTGACCGCCTTCTTCCGCCACGGAGAGAACCACATTTTCCTTGCTGTCCCGGTGGAAGCCGATATTGAAATTGGTCATCACCGAGTTGAACTTGCTGTCAGCACGGAACGCGGTCTGCTTGCCCCGTGCCGCATACCAGAACGTGAAGCAGCTGTCGTAGATGCCCCGTGCATGGCCGGTGGTGCGGAATCCGATGCCGAAATGGTCGCTGTAGCAGAAATTGTACCAGTTGTTGCCGGCATAGTCCCAGAAACCGCAGCTGTTTTCGTAGTCCTCATAGGAGCAGGTGTACAGGGGATGGATGTTCCGCATGGAGTTGCCGGCGGACTGGAGCATCACACCTACCTGAACCCTGGCGATTCTCATGTTGGAGAGTGTGTTGTCGTAGCCCTGCAGCAGTACGCCGATGGAGTCAACAGCCCCGTTGCCGATGATGTTCACGTCCATGATGTCGCAGTCGGAGGAGCCGGAGTTGGCGCCGTGCTTGATGTGCAGGCCGATCTTCACATGCTTGATGGAAACGTCGCGGACCTTGGTTTCACGGCCGCCGTCAATGGAGATGCCCTTGGCGATGCCGCTGCCGTCCACGATACCGCCGGTGAAGGCGTAGTTGGAGCCGATGGTGTAGATGTCGTTTGCGGGATGGATGGCGCCCAGACGCACCATGGCTTCGTCACTGTCCCAGTTTTCCGCCGCCTTGAGAACGGCATAGTTGGACAGCCGCAGATCCACGCTCTTTTTCGGATGAGCGGGGGTACAGATGGGCTTGGAGAGCAGATACACGCCGTCGGGGAAGTAGATGGTGCGGTTGGGATTGTCGTCGATGATCTTCTGGATGGCATCGGACAGATCCTGTGTGCCGTCGGCGGTCACATAGTCGGTCACAATCACGTAACCCAGTCGGGATGCTTTGGTCATGGGAATACCTCCGTTGTGTGATTTGTTTTGGATATCGCTATTTTAGCATAGAGATGCGGCGGTGTCAAGAGATTTTTTGTGCATAATATCGGAAAATTGACGGGAGTCCAGCTTGGAGTGGAGGAACGCAACTCTCTGTTGAACGGTATGGCGACGAAGCGGTTATTGTGTTTGGCTGCGGGATATGCTACAATACAGTCACAGGATACGGCCGTGCCTGAATCAAACCGATAAGGAGAACTAAAAAATGACAATGGGTGAAATCATACGCAGGCTCAGACGGGAGCAGGGCGTGACGCAGGAGATGCTGGCGGAATATCTGGGCATCACCTATCAGGCGGTATCCAAATGGGAGAACAACACCGGACTTCCGGATATTTCCCTGATCGTGCCGCTTTCCAATTTTTTCGGCGTGTCCCCGGATGTGCTGTTCGGATGGACGGCGGAAACGGAACGGGCGGATGTACAGCGGTATCATGAACAGTCGGCAGAAGCCATGAAAAACGGCACTCTTGATGAGGAACTGAAGCTGTGGCGTGCGGCTTCGGAGAAGTATCCGAAGAATTATACCTGTATGCAGAGGCTGATGGCTGCGCTGTATCTGTCGGCTGTCAGCGGAAAGATTGAAGAAGGACGAACCCGGGATGAGATGCTCACAGAAGCACTGGAACTGGGACAGCGGATTCTGGACGACTGCCGGGATGAAGAAATCGCAGGATCGGCGCGCCAGTTGATGGTGTATATCTGTTCCGATGAGCAGAGCGTGTGCTTTGACAGAGAAAAAGCGGTTGCCATGTCGGAAAAGGCATCGGATATTCATGTCTGCCGGCAGTTTCTGCTGCGGTTTGCATATGAAAGAGGATCGGCGGAATACCGGAAAGCCAATCAGGAGCTTCTTGTGACCAGTATCCATACCGCCGCCGACATCATGGCACGGGATCTGGATTATATAAATCCGGAGGAGAAGATTCACGCAGTGAAATCCGCACTGGTATTGTGGGATACGCTGTTTGATGACGGAAACTATCTCTTCTACAGCGGAACGGTGCGGGGACTCTGGATCACACTGGCGGGATGTTATACGGAAACCGGCGAATACGACCTTGCTGTGGATGCACTGGAAAAGGCATATGAGATTCTCAGGTACTCCGAAAATCTTGAGCCAACCGAGCAGCACTATACCAGCCTGTTCCAGAATGTGCTGACCCATACACCCGGCGACTGCGCCAAAACCTACACCGAAAGCGAGCGGGAACTGTTTGTCAGCCATCTGACACAGGAAGCATTCGAACCACTGAAGGAAAATGCAAGGTATGCACAGCTTGTCAGAAAATGTGCCATTCACAATGCATAACGCATAATGTCAGAGCCGGACTTTTGCTCACAGAGCGGGAGTCCGGCTTTTTCTGCGAAATCATGACAGAATCTTGAACATCCGGAAAACTTATGTTATAATGAAGAAAATCATTCATACAACAAAAGGACGGCGAACCATGAAAGTTGTATTGCAGAATCTGACGAAAAAATTCCCCAACCGGAACAAAAAAATCAAAACCGACGTGATAGCGGTGGACAATTTCGATTTCACCATCCCCGACGGCGAGCTGATCGGGCTTCTCGGTCCCTCCGGATGCGGCAAAAGCACCACGCTGAACCTCATCAGCGGACTTCTCAAGCCCACCTCCGGCAAAATCATCTTCGGCGACGACGACGTGACCGGACTGCCCCCGGAAAACCGCGGCGTGGGTCTGGTGTTCCAGAATTACGCCCTCTACCCCCACCTCACCGTGCGGCAGAATATCATCTTCCCCCTGGAAAATCTCCGGGGCAAGGATAGAATGACCAAGGACGAAATGAACGCAAAGGCACTGGAAATCGCTCGTCTGGTGCAGATTGACGGGCTGATGGACAGAAAGCCTTCGGAGCTCTCCGGCGGTCAGCAGCAGAGAGTCGCCATCGCAAGAGCCCTTGTGAAAATGCCGAAGGTGCTTCTCCTTGACGAGCCGCTGTCCAATCTTGACGCCCGGCTGAGACTGCAGACCCGTGAGGAAATCAAGCGCATCCAGCGGGAAACCGGCATCACCACCGTATTCGTCACCCACGACCAGGATGAAGCCATGTCCATCTCCGACCGGATCGTGGTCATGAAGGACGGGGTTCTCCAGCAGATCGGCAAGCCTCAGGAGGTCTACGACGAGCCGGTGAACCAGTTTGTGGCGCAGTTCCTCGGCACGCCGCCCATTTCGATTTACGAAGGATCTGTGAAGAACGGCGGACTGTACATCGGGGACGAACGTGTTCTCACGGTCAGCGCACCCGACGGCGACGTGAACGTGGGCATCCGTCCCGAGGGCTACATCCTTGACGAAAACGGTCCCTTCACCTGCAGGCTTCATAACGTGGAAGTCATGGGACGGGATATCAGCATCGTGTCCTCCCATGAAAAATCCCAGACCCCCATCAACCGTTCCATTATCAGCGCGGAAAACCGTGTGGATCTGTCCTCGGGAACGGTGAAATTCTCCCTCAAGCCCGCGAAAACCTACCTGTTTGACAAAAAAACCGGCGCGCGGATCCCCTTTGAAGTGAAGTAAGGAGGAGCTATGGAAAACCGAAATGCCAGAGCGTGGCTGTACCTGATCCCGGCCATTCTGTTCCTCGCCGTGTTCATGGTATACCCCCTTGTCGATGTGTTCATCTACTCCTTTGAGGAAGGCTACAACTCCGCGTCCCAGACCTACTCGGGCGTGGGGATGTACAACTATAACTATGTCCTCCGCGATCCCTATTTCCTGCAGGCGGTGAAGAATACCTTCATTCTGGTTATCATCACCGTACCGCTGTCCACGGGCATAGCGCTTCTGATCTCCGTGGGGCTCTCGTCCATTCAGAAGCTGAAAAACCTGTTCCAGACCGTGTACTTCCTGCCCTACGTTACCAATACCCTCGCGGTCGGGCTGGTGTTCATGATCCTCTTCAAGCCCACGGCATACTCGGACGGGCTGGTGAATCTTCTCATCAACCTGTTCGGCGGACCCTCCGTGGACTTCATTGACGGTCCCTACTGGGCGAAGATGTTCGTGCTGTGCTTCTACACCATCTGGGTGGTCATGCCCTTCAAGATTCTGATCCTCACCTCAGCCCTCGCGTCCGTGAATCAGGACTACTACAACGCGGCAAAGATCGACGGCACACCCAAGTGGCGCATCTTCACGAAAATCACCCTGCCCATGATCTCCCCCATGCTGTTCTATCTGGTGATCACCGGCTTCATCGGCGCGTTCAAGGCGTACTCCGATGCGGTGGCGCTGTTCGGAACCAATCTGAACGCAGCCGGAATGAACACCATCGTAGGCTACGTTTACGATATGCTCTACGGCGACAGCGGCGGATACCCGTCCTTTGCGTCGGCGGCGGCGATCATTCTCTTCGCCATCGTGCTGACCATCACGGTCATCAATCTGCTGATCTCCAAAAAGCACGTTCACTATTGAGCGGGAGGGACATACATATGAAATTTAACGTTTGCACATCCCGCTCCCGAGAATTCCACTGCCGTGAAATTCTCCGAAGTGCGGCAGAAGTTTAAGAAAGGAGGTTCACCATGAATACCGACTACGAAAAAATCGAGAAATCAGCGAAAGTGAAAAACAACGCGCGGAACACCGTGGTCTACATCCTGCTGGGACTGTGGGCGCTGATGGTGCTGTTCCCGTTCTACTGGATGGTGCTGACCTCCGTCAAGAGCTACGGATCCTACAACTCCGAGTACATCCCCAAATTCTTCACCCTGTCCCCCACTTTGCAGAACTACATTGATGCCTTCACCACGGTGAATCTGGGGCAGTACTTCCTCAACACCATTATCTTCACTGTTGCTACCACGGCAATCATGCTGGTGGTCATCGTTCCGGCGGCGTTTGCCTTCTCCCGGCTGGAGTTCAGAGGAAAGAATCTGGTGTTCGGGCTGTTTCTCTCCCTGATGATGATCCCCAACGAGCTGGTCATCATCACCAATTTCACCACCATCACCAATCTGGATCTGCGGAACTCCTTCTGGGGGCTGATTCTCCCCTCGGTAACATCGGTTTTCTATATCTATTTATTGAAGGAAAACTTCGCACAGATTCCCGATGAGCTGTACTACGCGGCCAAGGTGGACGGCACCTCCGACTTCAAGTACCTGATGAGAGTCATGCTGCCCATCTCAAAGCCCACCATCATCACCATCACCATCCTCAAGGTCATCGAGTGCTGGAACTCCTACGTCTGGCCCCGACTCATCACCGACGATCCCGCCTACTATCTTGTGTCAAACGGCATTCAGGAGATCCGGGAAAACGGCTTCGGGCGTGAGAACATCCCTGCCATGATGGCGGCGGTTGTGGTGATCTCCGTGCCGCTGGTGGTGCTGTTCCTCATTTTCCGCAAGAAGATCATGGAAGGCGTTGCGAGAGGAGGTACCAAGGGATGAGAAAACTCTTTTCACTTGCCCTTGCCGCAGTCATGCTGATCCTCCCCCTCACCGGATGCCACGGATCGAGAGGGCTGCCCGCCTTTGCGGTTCCGGAAGAATTCGATGCCTCCCGGGATTACGAAATCACCTTCTGGGCGAAGAACGACACCAACCTGACTCAGGTGGCGATCTACGAAAAGGCCATCGAGGATTTTGAGGCACTCTACCCCAATATCACGGTGAATCTCCGCCTGTACACCGACTACGGACGGATCTACAACGATGTAATCACCAATATCTCCACAAAAACCACCCCCAACGTGTGCATCACGTACCCCGACCACATCGCCACCTACATGACCGGCACCAACGTGGTGATTCCGCTGGATGAGCTGTTCACCCACGAAAAATACGGTCTTGGCGGCAGTGAAGTGAAGTTCGATGCCCCCACGGCGGATGAAATCGTCCCCAAATTCCTTGAGGAATGCATGATCGGGGAAAACCACTACGCTGTGCCCTATATGCGCTCCACGGAAGCCTGCTACATCAATAAAACCTTCGTGGAAAAGCTGGGCTATACCGTCCCGGACGTTCTCACATGGGACTGGATCTGGGAGGTAGCCGAAGCCGCAGCCGCAAAGGATGAAGAGGGAACCTACCTCATCAACGGACAGAAGGTCATGATCCCCTTCCTCTACAAATCCACGGACAACATGATGATCCAGATGCTCCGCCAGCAGGGCGCGGGCTACTCCACGGAGGACGGGGAAATTCTGATCTTCAACGACACCACCGAGCAGATTCTGAACGACGTTGCCGATGCGGTGCGGTGCGGATCCTTCTCCACCTTCAAGATTTCCAGCTATCCCGCCAATTTCCTCAACGCCGGTCAGTGCATCTTCGCCATCGACTCCACGGCCGGAGCAACATGGATGGGATCGGATGCGCCCCTGATCGACATTGCCGAAGAAAATCTGGTGCAGTTTGAGACCGTTGTCCGCACCATTCCCCAGTACAACCCGGAAAATCCCGTGATGATCTCCCAGGGACCCTCCATGTGCGTGTTCAACAAGGACGATCCCCAGGAGGTTCTGGCATCCTGGCTGTTCACCCAGTTCATGCTGACCAACGACGTGCAGATTGCCTACGCACAGACCGAAGGGTATGTTCCCGTTACCTCAAAGGCGCAGAATTCCGATGTGTATCAGGACTACCTCTCAAGAGAAGGCGAGGACGGAGATCTGTACTACGAGATCAAGCTGAAGGCATCCAAGCTCCTGCTGGATCACACGGAAGACACCTTCGTGACCCCGGTGTTCAACGGATCCGCGTCCCTGAGAGATGCGGCGGGGGCACTGATCGAGAACGTGACCAAGTCCGTGCGCCGGAAGGAAACCGTGGATGAGGCTTATCTCGATGAGCTGTATGCCGATGTGAACTCCCTGTACCGTCTGGATCAGAAGAAGGGCGGCACACTGGCTTCCGACGGGGATCTCGGTCCCATGCCCCCGACGGCGGCTGCACTCCTGTCAGCCCTCGGCATCACATGGGCGGGAATCCTTTCCTATGTGGGGCATGAAGCTCTGAAGAAGCGCAGAAAGTAATCCGTATAACTCCGAAAGGACTGCCGTATCTTCCCGGATACCGCAGTCCTTTTACTATATATAGTATCATCCGCCGCAAAACGCACAATTTATGCCCATAGTTTCCGGTAAAATTCCGCAGAATAATCAAGAGAATCTCATTGACAAATCCACGTAAATCCTGTATAATAGTGCCGTAAAGAAGAATATCGACCGTGCTGCAATACTGACGGATATTGCGGATCACCGCAGGGGAATGCAGCGCGTATTGGGATCATCCCTCGCCGACCGTCTGGGCATTTCAGTTTTATAGAGCTGATCTGCCTTTTTTTCGTACAGGGCAGGTCGGCATACAGACAGGAGAATTGACTATGGAACACAAGAACTGGACCGGCTTCCGCGGCGGAGCATGGCAGAACGAAATCAACGTACGGGATTTTATCCAGCAGAACTATACCGAATACACCGGGGACAGCGCGTTCCTCGCAGAAGCTACCCCCAGAACCCAGGCACTGATGAAGAAGCTGGAGGCACTGTTCGCCCTCGAGCGTCAGTTCGGCGGCGTGCTGGATATCGACACCGCTACCGTATCCTCCCTGACCGCTTACTCCCCCGGATACATCGACAAGGACAACGAAATCATCGTGGGCATGCAGACCAACCGTCCCCTGAAGCGGGGCGTGAATCCCTTCGGCGGCATGAGAATGGTACGTCAGGCCTGCGAAGCATACGGCTATCAGCTGAGCCGCAAGGTGGAGGAAGAATTCCGCTACCGCACCACCCACAACGACGGCGTATACCGCGCTTATACCGATGAAATGCGTGCGGCGAGAAAATCCCACGTCATCACCGGTCTGCCGGATGCCTACGGACGGGGACGCATCATCGGCGACTACCGCAGAGTTGCCCTCTACGGCGTGGACAAGCTGATCGAAGAAAAAACCAAGGACAAGAAGGCTCTGGGCGACTTCCTGCTGGATTCTCCCCAGATCCGCCTGAACGAAGAGCTGTATCAGCAGATCTCCTTCCTCAAGTACATGAAGGAAATGGCTGCCATGTACGGCTTCGATATCAGCGAACCGGCATCCAATGCGAGAGAAGCCATCCAGTGGACTTATTTTGCTTATCTGGGCGCCATCAAGGAACAGAACGGTGCGGCAATGTCCCTCGGCCGTGTGTCCACCTTCTTCGATATCTACATTGAACGGGACATCGCAGCCGGCACTCTCACCGAGGAAGGCGCACAGGAGCTCATGGACGACTTTGTCATGAAGCTCCGCATTGCCCGTCACCTGAGAACCCCCGAATACAACGAACTCTTCGGCGGCGACCCCATGTGGATCACCGAAGCGGTTGGCGGCATGGGCGAGGACGGACGTACTCTCGTCACCAAGAACAGCTACCGTGTCCTCAACACCCTCTACACTCTCGGCTCCTCCCCCGAACCCAACCTGACCGTGCTCTGGTCCCGTGCTCTGCCCGAATCCTTCAAGAAGTTCTGCGCCAAGGTTTCCGCCGACACCGACTCCATCCAGTACGAAAACGACGACCTGATGCGCCCCATCTACGGCGACGACTACGCCATTGCCTGCTGTGTTTCCGCTATGCAGGTGGGCAAGCAGATGCAGTTCTTCGGCGCGCGCTGCAACCTTGCCAAGCTGCTTCTCATCGCCATCAACGGCGGCTACGATACCACCAGCGGCATCCACATCGGTCCTCAGATGGACGTTCTCACCGGCGACAAGCTGGACTTCGACACCGTCATGGAACGGTACCAGATCTACATCGAATGGCTGTCCAAGCTGTACGTGAACACCATGAATGTCATTCACTACATGCACGACAAGTACGCCTACGAAAAGACCCAGATGGCCCTTCACGACACCAACGTGACCCGCTTCATGGCATTCGGCATCGCAGGTCTGTCCGTGGTGGCCGACTCCCTCAGTGCCATCAAATTTGCAAATGTAAAGCCCGTTTCAAACGATCAGGGCTACATCACCGACTTCATCACCAAAGGCGACTTCCCCAAGTACGGCAACGATGACGACCGGGTTGACCTGATCGCAAAGGATATGGCGCACCGCATGATTACCGAACTGAGAAAGACTCCCACCTACCGCGGCGCAATCCACACCCTCTCCGTGCTGACCATCACCTCTAATGTCTCCTACGGCAAGCATACCGGCGCTACCCCCGACGGCAGAAAGGCATCCCAGCCCTTCGCGCCCGGCGCAAATCCCATGCACAACCGGGAAGAAAACGGCGCTCTTGCCTCCCTCAACTCCGTGGCGAAGATCAGCTACGACGACTGCCGCGACGGTATCTCCAACACCTTCTCCATCACCCCCGAAGCACTGGGACGCACCGAGGAAGAACGGGTTTCCAACCTTGTCTCCATCCTGGACGGCTACTTCGGCAAGATGGCGCACCACATCAACGTCAACGTCATGAACCGGGAAACCCTCCTGAAGGCATACGAAAATCCCGAAGCATATCCCAACCTGACCATCCGCGTGTCCGGCTACGCCGTGAACTTCTGCAAGCTGTCCCGCGAACAGCAGCGTGAGGTCATCAGCCGTACCTTCCACGAAGCATTATGACCGGACGGATTCACTCCCTCCAGTCTCTCGGCACCGTGGACGGACCCGGCGTAAGATTTGTGGTCTTCATGCAGGGCTGCCCCCTCCGGTGCGGATGCTGTCACAACCCCGATACCTGGGATCTCTCCGGAGGGCGGGAATACGATTCCGCTGGTATCCTCACCCGGATTCTCCGGTGCCGGGACTACTTCGGCAAGGACGGCGGCGTGACGGTCTCCGGCGGCGAACCCCTGATGCAGGCGGAATTTGTCCGTGAACTGTTCCTCCTGTGCCGTGAAAACGGGATCAATACCTGTCTTGACACCTCCGGATGCCTCCTTGACGACCGGGTACACGCCCTGCTTGACGTGACCGACCGGGTGCTGCTGGATATGAAGTACACCGATGAGGAATCCTACCGGAAATATGTCGGCTGTTCCATGGAGAAGCCCCTCGTCTTCCTCGATGAGCTGAACCGGCGGCAGATCCCCGTGTGGCTCCGTCAGGTAACGATCCCGGGCAAATCCGACGATGAAGCGAACATCCTCAGACTCCGGGAAATCGCACGATCCCACCCCTTCGTGGACAAGGTGGAGCTTCTGCCCTTCCGGAAAATCTGCCAGATGAAATACGACAACATGGGAATCGAATTCCCCTTCGGCGGCATCCCGGAACCCTCACGGGAGCTGATGGAAAAGCTGAACGGGATCCTGAACTGAACATAGAAAGACCGATGTACGGTGTTGAGCCGTATATCGGTCTTTTGGTTATGCCTGATTTCTGTATTTCCGGATCAGTTCGATCTCGCTTTCTCTGTACGGAGTTCCGTCGGGGTACAGGACATCATGCTGCCACACCTCCGGCTCCGCGTTGTTCACGCCCCACCACAGATTGGTCTGGGTACGTCCCACCACGAATCCCCAGTGCCAGCAGGAAATTTTCTCCTGTGTAAAGTAGGGCAGGTGGTCTTCCATGACGTTTCCGTGCTCCCTGCACAGCCATTCGGTGACGAAGAACGGTCTTCCCTCCCCCGTCAGGCTGTCCACGAAAGCTTTCGTCTTCTCAAGAGGCTGGTAGGAATGGAAGCTTATCACGTCAGACAGCTCGATCATGGCGAGATTCACCGCAGTCGTTCTGCCCGTTTCCCATACGCCCGCCGTCAGGGGCTGAACGGGATCGCACTCCCTCGCCCACCGGAAGCAGCTGACCAGCAGGGGCAGGCACAGATTTCCGCGCTTTGTATTGCCCGGCTCGTTGTAGAGATCCCACGCGAAAATGCGGCTGTCGTCCCGGTGCGCTCCCACCACGGCGTGAACGTACGCTCTCAGGGATGCCTGCTTTTCGGGGTCATCCGCAGCGGCAAATCCCGGGGAGGGCGTCCATCGTCCGTTGTGCAGTCCGGGAACGGGATCGGGCTGGGGGCCGTATTCGGGATCCTTCCCGGCATCGAAGGCGCAGTCGTCAAAGAGGATGGGCAGGGTACTGATATGGTGCTCATCCGCGATTTTCAGGAAGGTTTCAAAAGTTCCGAGGAATCCGTCCCCCTCCTTCTCCCATACAATATAGGGCAGGAAAACCCGCACGCTGTTGTAGCCGCATTCCTCCGCCCATGCCAGTTCCCGTCGGACGGTTTCTTCATCGAAGGTGGATTTCTGCCACATTTCCGTGGAGTTCACAGCCGTGGAGGGCAGAAAATTCATGCCCGCCTGCCACTGTACGCTGTCATACCACTCTCTCGCTCTCTCCGCAGTCCATCGTTCCGTCATGATGCTCCTCCGTTCTTCCGCGTATGAATGATGTATTATACGTTGAAAATGTACTTGTCCATTCTGTCGAACGCTTCTTCCACTCTCACCTTCGGCAATGCCACATTGATGCGGAGATGGCTTGCGCCGTGGAAGGGTCTGCCGTCGTTGACCGCGCATCCGATGTCCCACATGGCGCGGCACAGATCATCCATGGTCCTGCCGGTCTTCTCAAGCCATCCGCTGAAATCGGGGAAGAGCATGTAGGTGCCCTCGGGTCTGCCCACCCATACGCCGTCGAAGCGGTCGTTCATGTAGTCGCAGGCATAGTTCACGTTGTCGGTGAGCACCGTGCGCAGTTCTTCCAGCCATTCTTCCCCGGCGGGAGAGTAGGCACCCAGCAGAGCGTACATGGACAGCACGTTCATGTTATTGTAGTGGCTCTGGCCGCACTGGTATTCCACTGCCGCCTTCAGCTCGGGATTGCAGATCACATGGTAGCTGCCCACCAGACCGGCCAGATTGTAGGTCTTGGTGATGGCGTACATGGCGGACACGTTGTTCTTTGCGTAGTCGGACACAGCCTGGGTGGGGATGTGCTCATGGTCACCCAGAATCAGGTCGGACCAGATTTCATCGGAAACCACCTTCACACCGTGCTTTTCAAAGACAGCCATGGCACCTTCGATTTCCCACCGTTCCCACACACGTCCGCAGGGATTGTGGGGAGAGCAGAATACCGCCGCCGTGATGCCTTCGTCCACGATCTTCTTCTCCATGTCGGCAAAGTCCATGCGCCAGATTCCCTTTTCGTCGGGAGTGAGCCGGCTGTGCACCAGAGTGAAGCCCGCATTGGTGAGACATCCCGTGAAGCCGACGTAGGTGGGAGCGTGGATGAGAACCTTGTTTTCATGGGGCTTGTAGGCCTTGAGGGCACTGGTCACGCCGCCGAGAACGCCGTTGTCGTAGCCGATCATGTCCTGAGTCAGGTAATCCGCGCCCTTTCTGGTCTTCAGCCAGCGGAGGATGGCGTCGTAATATTCCTGACGGGGATTGAAGTACCCGAAGGCACCGTGCTCCAGACGTCCGCGGATGGCATCCACCACAGCGGGAGCGGTGGCGTAGTTCATGTCGGCAACCCACATGGGGATGGCGTCGAAGCCTTCCTTGGGTTCACCGGGCAGATTTTCGATGGCGATAGCGTCGTGTCCCCGACGATCCATAATGGTAGTAAAATCGTATTTCATAGGAATATCCTTTCTCGGCGGAATTTTATTCTTCAAGGAAAGGATATCATAAAGTCAGCGAAAAATCAAGCCGTTTGGCGGGATATTGACAAATTATACGCCGCGTGGTATACTGTGGGTAATATTAAATTTGAATCAAGCCATTTTAGAAATCCCCCACGAAAGGACAACATATGAACAACCGATATCTCACCCCCGCTCCCTCGCCCGACATCACCGAAGGGCTCTTCTGGCCGGAGCATCGTGCCCTTCCCGTGTTCGCATCCCCCGCACCGGTGCTGGATGCCGTTCTGGTGAAGGAGCTGAATCCCGATGAAAAGCTTCTGTTTGCCTGCCTGGAAGGTCTGGTCAACCGCGTCAAGCCCCGGCTGTTCCTGATCCCCGAGCGGTGCGACGAAGGTCCCTATGCATGGCCCCAACTGCTGAAACTGCCCCTGAACGAGTATCCCGGCGAGGAAAAATGGCTGCTTCTGAAGAAATACGCCGATGTGATCCGCGGCTTCGTGCTGTACTCCTGCGAGAAAACCGATCACTACGTCAACCTCGCCACCACGGTATGCGGGCTGGATTCCCTCCTCCCCGTCACACCGGAGCTGTACGAAAAGCTGCACGGGTACTTCCCCGACATGGAAATCAAACGGGATCTGACGGAGATGAAGTTCGACAATCCCGTGGAGCTGTACCGCCATCTCCACCGCACTGTCTGGAAGCGGTGCACCCGCCGGCTCATCGTCAGCGCATCTCCCCGGAACCGCCATTTCAATCGTGACCTCGCCGTAGCCTGCGGCGCCATGGTGATCTGGACGGAGAACCGGAACCGGGCGGAAAAAGCCGTCTACTGCCGCTACCTCGCCGACATGGAACCGGGCAATGCCCTCGCCACCGGCTGGTACACCGAAGAGCGGTCCGGCATCGGCGCGGCGGCGGAATTCGGGCTTTCCACCGTTCCCTCCGACTACTTTGAGAACGCCACCGTCTACGCGGGCATGGAGCATGAAATCCACATTCCCGAAGTGCCCAAGGCTCCCGCACTGGAGAACAAGATTTACATCGCAATCTACCTCAGCGACGGCGACAACGTCCAGTACAACCAGCACGCCATGCTGAATCTGTGGCGGAATCCGGAGCGCGGCACCTGCCCCATCAACTGGACGGTCAGCCCTGCCCTTGCGGATTTTGCCCCCGGTATGCTGAACTACTACTACCGCACCGCAACCGATAACGACTGCTTCGTGTCCGGTCCCTCGGGGCTTGGGTATTCCCTCCTCATCGACCGGCACAACAAGCGCTGGAACCTCACCGACCGGGATAAAACCCGCGCCTATGCCGGACTCACCGAGCGGTATCTGACAAAAACCGGCATCCGCTCCATCACGGTATGGGACGAAATGGATGAGATGCACACGGAAGTGTATGCCGACGTCTGCCGCTCCCTCTACGGCGCCACCATGGTGGAATGGTACATGGGTCCGAAGCCCCTCGAAACCATGATCTCCGGAAACACCGCGTTCATCCCCAACAATCCCGGATATACCCCCGAGATTGAAGCGATCCGCCGGGTATTTGCAAAGAAAATCGACAAGTGGGACGGCAATTCCCCGCTGTTTCTGTCCGCACAGGGCGTATCGTGGAACATGACGCCCGCCAACGTGAAAACCCTTGCCGCACAGCTGGATGAGCTGGCTCCCGGATGCGTGGAAATCCTCCGCGCCGACCACTTCTTCACCCTGTGGAATCAGGCGCACGGTCTCGCATATAACCTCTGCCTCCGTCCCGACGTGACCGTAAACGGAAACACCGCGGATCTGGGCGATGAACACGAAATCTCCCGTGTACGATTCACCGGCAGCGGCGGCGGATTCACCCTCTCCGTCTCCGCAGACGGCGAAAGCTGGACCGTCATCGAATCTTCCCCCGTGGCTGAAGAAGGTTACGACTTCGACATCCCGCCCGTCACCGCACGGTATGTGAAGATCGACGGAAACGTGAAGAATATCGAAATCTACGGCAAATAAGCAAAGCAATACGGCTGTAAACCGCACAATCGGTCCGCAGCCGTATTTCTTATTTATTCATTATTCTTTCTTCTTTATTCTTTCAGGCATTGCCGAAACCGATCAGCCAGCCGAGATCAAACTCCGACACGGCAATGCCGCTCTCGTAGGGGTTCGTGCCATCACCGCGCTCGTACAGGAGGAAAAAATGCCCCGATACGGGATCGTAGTCCAGAGAGGAGTATGCCGCCGCCTTTTCCCATACTGTACGGGTCACCGACCACGTTACGCCCTCGTCAAAGCTGACGCAGCAGGTCATGTTCCGACGGGTCTCCGCTCTGGGATTAACAAAAACCGTCACGGATCCGCATCCGCCGGGCAGGAGGGAGTCATCCTTCAGATCCTCCCGCGCCACTCTCAGGAAGGACGCGTTGCAGCCGATGTTCTTCTCCTCTATAAGGAAATCATCGGTGCGGAAATTGCTCCATGTCTCACCGCCGTCGGCACTGTCCGCCAGATACCGCCGCTGATCGTTGAAATACGCCCGGGAGTTGTACAGCAGTGTGCCGTCCTCCCGCTCGATGAGGGTGCCTTCCCCCGTCCCAACCTGCACCGGCGCCGATGCCTGCCATGTCAGTCCGTGGTCATCGCTGTAAACGGCGTTGTTGTAGCTGTATTTCCGTAGTCCGTCCCATGTGTTGTAGGCTCCCGACGCGAACCGGGAGGGACAGATCAGCCGTCCTTTGTGCGCCCCGTACAGGAGACAGATCCCGTGGGAGGAACCGTGGCATCCGCCGCCGATGTTCACCGTCACCCCGTCGTCCCGAGTCAGCTCCCTGGTCTTTACGGAAAATTCACGTTCGGACCATGTGTCGCCGCCGTCGCCTGTGCAGAGCAGGAAACCGCCCCGGCGGATGCCAAGCTCCTTCGCCTTTTCTTCGGCGCGCCGTTCCATCTCCGCCAGCTCTTCCGCCGTGTACTTGCCGAACTCGTTTTTCACCACCGGACTGCGCCCGCCGGAGCACATCACGGTATCCGTCACCGGATCGTACACCGCGGAGCCGATGCCGCAGGCCCATCCGGGAATTCCCGCAAGGGTCTTCACCTCCGACCAGTCACAGCCCAGCTTCTTCACTGCGCAGACCAGGGCAACTTCCTCCGCGTGGTCGATCACAGAGTCCTTCCGGTCGTTGCAGAAGGCGATCACGGTGCCGTCTTTCGTCACAGCGATACTGGGGATCCGGTAATTGCTTCTCCCGCCCGTGGGAAACAGAATCTTTTCGGTAAACATGGGAATCCTCCTGTGTTTTTTCTTCATTTTATCACAATCCCCTCTGCCCGTCAAGATTTCACCGGAATTTACAGAATAATGATTGATTCGCGGCGAGTCCTCTGCTATAATAAAGTATACTGAGAAAATTTGTCCGCAAAGAGGTAAAATATGTCAATTGAGAAAGTCCGCGCCTACTTCCGTCAGCTGGGTATGGAAGAGCGCGTCATGGAATTTGATGTGTCCAGCGCAACCGTGGAGCTGGCGGCTCAGGCCCTGAACTGCGAGCCCTGCAGAATCGCGAAAACCCTGTCCTTCAAAATCGGCGAGGATCCCATCCTCATCGTCACCGCCGGGGATGTAAAGACCGACAACCGGAAATACAAGGATACCTTCGGTGTGAAGGCAAAGATGCTCACTCACGAAGAAGCCGCTGAGCTGATCGGTCATGCCGTGGGAGGTGTGTGCCCCTTTGCCGTAAACGATGGCGTGAAGGTGTATCTGGACGAATCCCTGAAGCGGTTTGAAACCGTCTTCCCCGCCTGCGGAAGCTCCAACAGCGCAATTGAACTGACCATCGCGGAGCTTGAAACTTACGCGAAGCCCGAAAAATGGGTAGACGTATGCGCCCTGAAGGGCTAAAAGAATAGAGAAGAAAGAAGAAATAATAAAGAATAAATATTGTTTCTGTAATTCTACGAAAGCAATTCCCGCCTCGCGCAAAGCGCGTTCCTTAAGGAAACAATCCGGTGATGCTCCCCGGTTGAGCAATCAGAAACGCCCCAAACCGAACGAGCGAATGACTATGAGCGAACCGATCCCAATGGGCCTGGATTCACAAGGACCCGGACCTGGAGGGTCCTTGTGCGCCTCACGCGCAGTGAAATAATCAAATTGAAAATGCGCCAGCATTTTCTTCAATAAATCAATCCAAACGATAAGTTTAATCCAAATAAAACAGAGTCAGGAGTACCATCATCATGTACATAGACAACAAAATCTACATGGGTCTCGCAGACACCGCCGAAAAAGAGCGGGTCTGGATGCACCTCAACCAGTGCAACCGCCACGGTCTCATCGCCGGCGCATCCGGTACCGGCAAAACCATCACTATGAAATGCATGGCGGAATCCTTCTCCGCAGCCGGCGTTCCCGTGTTCATGTGCGATGTCAAGGGCGACGTGTCCGGTATGGCGGAACCCGGTGCGGACAACAGCGGTATGCAGAAGCGCATCGACAAATTCGGCATCCGCGACACCTTCACCTACCGCGGTTATCCCGTCACCTTCTGGGATATCTACGGTGAAGGCGGGCACCCCATCCGCACCACGGTCTCCGATATGGGTCCCGATATCCTTGCCCGGATTCTGGGCCTGACAGAAATTCAGGAAGGCGTTCTCAATATCATCTTCCGCATCGCCGACGAACATGGGCTCAAGCTCCTCGACATGAAGGACCTGCGTGCCATGATCAAGCACGTAACCGAAAACCGCGCCGAATATTCTCTGGAATACGGCAACATGGCGGCTCAGTCCATCGGCGCCATCAACCGTGCCCTCATCCCGCTGGAAGATGAAGGTGCCGACCGCTTCTTCGGCGAACCCATGCTGAACATCATGGACTGGATCCGCACCGAATCCGACGGACGGGGTATGATCAACATCCTCCACGCCGCGGAAACCATCAAGTATCCCCAGCTCTACGCCGCATTCCTGCTGTGGATGATGGCGGAGCTGTTTGAAAACCTCCCGGAAGTGGGCGACGCCGACAAACCGAAGATGGTATTCTTCTTCGATGAAGCACACCTCCTCTTTGACGACGCTCCCAAAGCGCTGGTTCAGAAGATCGAGCAGGTGGTCAAGCTGATCCGCTCCAAGGGCGTGGGCATCTACTTCGTCACCCAGTCCCCCTCCGATATCCCCGATGCCGTTCTGGCACAGCTCTCCAACCGGGTTCAGCACGCACTCCGCGCCTATACTCCCGCCGAGCAGAAGGCAGTACGCACCGCGGCAAAGACCTTCCGTCCCAACCCCGCCTTCGATACCGAAGATGTCATCATGATGCTGGGTACCGGTGAGGCGCTGACCTCCTTCCTTGATGAAGAAGGCATCCCCCAGATCGTACAGAAAACCGCCATCATCTGCCCCGAATCCCTCATGGCTCCCTGCACCGAGGATACCCGCCGTCTGGTAATGCGGAATTCCCCCATGGGTGCAAAGTACGACACTCCCGTGGACAATGTGAGTGCATTTGAAATTCTGGAAGAAGAAGCCGCCGAAAAAGCCGAAGCCGAAAAACTTGCCGCCGAAAGAGCCGCACTGGAAAAGGAAAAAGCGGAATGGGAAGCCGCAAAGCTGAAGGAAGAAGAGGAACGGAAGAAGGCCGAAGAAAAGGAAGCCGCACGTCTCCAGAAGGAAAAGGAAAAAGAAGAAGCTGCAAAGAAGAAGCAGGAAGAAAAAGAAGAAAAGGAAAAGAAGAAGCGCACCGACCGCATCATGTCCAAGATCGAGACTCAGATCATCTCTGCAGGCGGTCAGCTCCTCAAGCGCGGTCTTCTGGGCATCCTGAAGCTGAAATAAAGGAAACCTTATGAATAAAACCATTCTCAGACGGAGTGCTGCGATTCTGACCGCTGTGCTCCTCGCTCTCCCCGTCTGTGCCGCAGACTACAGGGATCAGTTCACCGACGTAGCCAAGACCGCGTGGTACTACAATGATGTGGCCGATGCTTACGCCAACGGACTGATCAGCGGCAAATCCGACACCGAATTCAAACCCGACGGCACTCTGACCGTTGCGGAGGCCGTAAAGCTGGCGGTGGTATGCCACCAGACTCTGGTTTCCGGCAAGGTAAGCCAGCTGTCCGCATCCGGTGAAAACTGGTACGATCCCTACGTAACCTACGCCAAGGACAACGGCATCGTCACCGAGGATGAAGACTACACCGCTCCCGCCACCCGCGGCAAGATTGCGGTTCTGTTCTCCCGCGCCATGATTTCCTCCGGCACCGACTGTCCCGAAGTGAATCCCATCGCATTCGGCAATCTCGCCGATGTACCCATTGACGCATGGTATGCCGGTGCGGTCTACCGTCTCTACCGCTGGGGAATTCTCACCGGCGACGGCACCTCCGTGAAGCCCGAATCCCCCGTGAAGCGGAGCGAGATTTCCGCCGTCGTCATGCGCATGATCGATGCTTCCCGGCGCACGGATCTTGATGCGGACAACGGCGAAAAGCTGCCCCAGTCATCCGTAACCGCACCGCCGGAAGATACCGCAGAATCCGGCACCGCTGCTCCCGATGTTCTGTCCTCCCTGACCCTTTATGCAGGTTCCGCCGACAAAAAAGCCTTCACCGGCATCACGGGTGCGGCAGGTGATTTCGCAGTCACCGACGGAACGGTCTTCCAGAACGCCTCCTATTCCATGGATCTGCTCAACGACCTCATTCTGGAAAACGACAATATCTCCTTCCGTCTGTACAAAGACTGCGGCTACGAAGCCCTTGGCATCGTCCGGGGCTGGCTCAACGAAGCGGCACGAGGATGCAACGGCTCTGTTGTGCACGAACGGAACGACGTTTACGCCGACATCAATTCCCTCTTCAAAATCTGGATTGACGACACACGGATTCCCATCAACGAAATGTGGTATGCCGATCACGGGGACTACACCACCTACGCCTTCTATTTCGACCGGTATCTGACTCCCGAAGAAGTGGAAAGCGTCCGCTTCCTGTGCGGCAGAGTGGATGTAAGCACATTGGAAGCCTACGGAATGCAGTCCCTGAGCTATCTGGCGGACAACGCAGAAGAGCTGACTACACCTCCCGTGGAAGAAAGTCTTGGAAATCTGGGAGGATCCGGTGATGTGACTCCCGGTGAATCGGACAGTTTCGGTGACACCGCTGCCTACGACGCCTCCATGAAGGAAGCGAAAAACGGCGCGGAAATCCTGTACGAATACAACACCGCCCGCTGTACCATCCTGTACGGCAGACGTATGTACGGTTCCACTGCCGACGACTACCGGCTCCTGTTCATCTTCCCGGACGGCACGGTACAGAATATCGCCTATGTGAAGCTGGATTCCATCCGCATCAATAACAACGGCGACGTCCTCTACTACGCCATCGACGGTCCCGACGGCCGCATCATCCAATACGGCGTCAACTTCGGAGGACGGTAATGCGGGGCAGCCCCCGCGGGCATGACTCGGCGTACCTGAAGCTGCGGTTTATGCCAAATCCCACGACCTTCCGCTGCGCTGATTGATGCGCGATTGCTGAGGTTCCCCTCCCCCCAAAAACAAAAATGCACCCTTTGTCAGCTGATATGATTCATGAAATCATATGCGCTGACAGGGGTGCTTTTCTGTTTGGCTGCGTATTTTCCCGCTCACCACTCCGCCTCCGCGCGCTTGGAGAACAGGGTATCGTGATTGATGCAGGTATAAAACTTCCGGCGGATCCGGTCGTAGTCGGTGAGCCCCAGGCCGAGAATCCACATCAGCTTGGTGATGGCGGCTTCAAAGGTCATATCGTAGGCTTCCATGAGCTTGAACTCCTCCTTGACCTTTCTTCCCACCTCGTAGACGGTCATGTGGCTTCCCTCGTTGGCAACCTGCGTAGTCATCACCACGAACTTGCTCTTGTCCGCCCATTTTTCCATCTCGGAGCGGAAGACTTCCAGGAGAGTCTGGGGAATGCCGCCCACGCCGAAGCTTTCGATGACGATGCAGTCGTTGTGCTCGAACAGGTAGGACAGGATATCCGGCTTCATGCCCGGGATCAGCTTCAGGGTGCAGACGCTTTCCTTCATGTCATAATAAAAATGCACATCTCCCTGCAGGGGAATTTCCGGCAGATAGCGGATAATCATACCGTCCTGAATCACCGCCGGGAAGGGATAATTCAGACTGGAGAAGGCGTTGAAGCTCTTGGCTCTCTCTTTTCTGGCTCTGGTTCCCACAATAACCTTGCCGTCAAAGACGATGTTCACGTTCTGGGATCCGTCATCCGCGGCGTAAATAAAGCTGTCCAGCAGATTGGACTTGGCGTCGGTCACGTCCATGTTGATGGGCTTCTGCGCGCCGGTGACCACGATGGGCTTGGCGGAGTTCTGGATCATGTAGCTCAGCGCCGCCGCCGTGTATGCCAGCGTATCCGTGCCGTGGCAGATCACGAATCCGTCGTATTTATAATAGTTTTCCTCCACGGCGTGAACCATCAGCTTCCAGTGCTCCGGTGTCACATTGGTGGAGTCCAGATTGCACACCTGCATGGTATGAACCTCGCACACATCCTTCACCGCCGGGATATGGGACAGAATATCCGCCGGAGTCAGTCCCGGTGCCAGTCCGTCCTCGGTCTGCAGGGATGCGATGGTTCCGCCCGTGCCGATCATCAGAATTTTCTTCATATCGTTCTCCGTATCCGTTTTTTCTATAGTATAGCAGATTTTGATGAAAAAATCAACAACACATGACGATTGTGCATTGACATTATTAAAGTTCCATGGTATAATTTTTAATAATTACACCCGAAAGGATGATACACAAATGAATTACCGCGAATTCGGCAAGACCGGCGAAAAAATCTCCGCACTCGGCTTCGGCTGCATGCGCTTCCCCGAATACAAGAAGGACGAAAAGAACTACGTCGATCAGGACAAGGTTGACGAAATGATCGCATACGCCTACGAAAACGGCGTGAACTACTTCGACACCGCACCTTACTACTGCAATTCGGGCAGTGAAGCGGCTCTCGGCCACGCTGTGAAGAACTTCCGCGACAAGATCCTCATCTCCACCAAATGTCCCATGGACAAGGGTATGGGTCAGGACGGCTACCGCAAGCATCTGGAACGCTCCCTCACCCGTCTGGGCACCGACCACATCGACTTCTACCACTTCTGGGGCATCAACCGCGGCACCTTCAACGATCTGATTCTGGCAGAAGGTCTGCTGGAAGCCGCACAGAAGGCAAAGGAAGAAGGCCTGATCCGCCACATTTCCTTCTCCTTCCACGACCATCCCTCCGCAATCCAGCACATCGTTGACACAGCGGAAGAACGGGGCGTGAAGATGGAATCCATGCTGTGCCAGTATAATCTCCTGGACCGTGCCAACGAAGAAATGATCAGATACGTGAACGAAAAGGGTCTGGGCACCGTAGCAATGGGTCCTGTGGGCGGCGGACGTCTGGCGGCTCCCACCGATCTGTATGCAAAGCTCACCGGCAAGGCATCCATCGCAACCTACGAGCTGGCATTCAAGTTCTGTCTGGGCAACCCCAACCTGAACTGCGCCCTCTCCGGCATGCAGAATCTGGACATGGTACAGAAGAACATCAAAGTTGCTTCCGACGACACCGCTTTCTCCGCGGAAGAATGGGAACAGCTGGGCGTGGCAATGGAAGAAATCAAGAAGTTCTCCGAGTTGTACTGCACCGGATGCAAGTACTGCCAGCCCTGCCCCGTTGAGATCAACATCCCCCGTATCTTCGAAATCTGGACCTACTACAACGTATACGGTCTGAAGGATCACGCGAAAAACATGATGCGCGACTACATCCGCCACGGCGGCAAGACCTTCGCAGACTGCAAGCAGTGCGGTCTCTGCGAAAAGAAGTGCCCCCAGCATCTGGCCATCCGCGAAAATCTGGAAAAGGTCTGCAAGATCCTCGCCGAATAAGCAAACATAATGAAATCCCCCGGTTCCACTTGGAATCAGGGGATTTTTTGTGGGTATATGAAATTACCCTGGAGAATTTTCCGTAAGGGAAATTCTCGGGAGCGGGACGGTTATCCTGCATTTTCGACTGAGGTGTATTCCCGAATCGGGGGATTTCTTTCGTTTTACTTTGGAGAATTTTCCGTAAGGGAAATTCTCGGGAGCGGGACGGTTATCCTGCATTTTCGACTGAGGTGTATTCCCGCTCAGAAGTCCGGGTGCATCCGCTGGGAGAGGATGCTCATGCGGAACGCGCAGGGCCATGCCACCAGCCAGTCGTTGATGACGCCTTTTTCCCGGTCTTCAAACCCCCAGCGGCAGTGGAAATACGCCTCGTTCTGGCTTCCCACAGGACGGAGGAGATCGTGGATCTTCAGTTCCCCGTCGCCGATGAGCTGCATGACCGCTCTCTCCATCATCTCGCCCCGGGTCTTCCATCTCTCATCCCCGGTCAGCTCTGCCAGTTTGTACAGATAGGGCACCACCAGTCCGCCGTAGGGGTCGAGGTGATGGTGCTGTGCGGATACGGAGGTCAGACCCTTGAAGCATACCCCGTACTTCACCTTGTCGGAATCGGGTGCGTATACGGGATCGTAGTGGTACATCCAGGATGTGAAGTAGTACGCCGCCTTTTCCGCGCAGGTCAGGTAGTATTTCTCCCCGGTCAGCTGATACAGCAGAATGCCGCTGATAATGAAAGGTGTGGAGGTTTCCTTGTCCACGCAGGTGGTGTCAAGGGCACCGGCCGTGCAGATGAACTTGTCCACATCCCGTTCCATATAGAACCGCAGTGCCTTGTCCGCCATGGCAAGGTATTTTTCTTCCTTTGTAATTTCGTACAGCTTGGCAAAGGCACAGATCACGAATCCGCCGATGGTGCCGCCGCCGTCGATGAGGGTGCCGTCCAGTCTCCACTGCTTGCCGAAGCCGTATTCGTCCGACCAGTTTTCAGCGAAGAAGTCGCACAGACCCTTGCCCGCCTCAAAATATGCCGGCTTGTCAATACCCAATTCGCAGAGGCGCACGTAGCACCGCAGGTATTCGTATGCCCCGTAGCCCATGTTGCAGGTGTCGGCCGTTGCGCCATCCAGGTTTTCAAAATCACGGAGCTGCGCCGCCAGAAGTCCGTTTTCCGCCGTACAGAGGGATGCCCGGGTATCCAGAATCTCCAGAGCGGTGTCAAGGCTTTCCCGGTTTCCGCGCTGTGCATAATCCTCGATAAGCATCCGTGAGAACAGGATATTCTGTCCGCACCACGCCAGCTCGAAGCAGGTGTCGCCCCGGTAAGCAAATCCGCCCTTTCCGTCCGGGAGGAATCCGATGATGAAGCCGCGGTGTCCCTTGTAGTCGGTGATGAGGCTCTTCGCAAAGGCAATGGAGCGGTCCCAGATCACGTTGTCCGCGGGAACGATGAGATCGCTGTTGTCTCCCAGCATGGCGAGGGCTTCGTCGCAGAGATCCGCCGCACCGTAGTTGGCCCATCTGGGTCTGGAAACGCAGATGCAGAATCCGGCATCAAAGCTTTCGCCGGGAGCCAGCTCGATCCATGTCTCGTAAGCCGGACCGTATTTGTCCCGGTTCACGTAGGTCACGGGGGACTCGATGACGGGATGAAGAATTTCCTGTGTGAAGGTGCCGTCCTCATTCTTCGTCAGACTGCAGGAGGACTGCAGGGACACATCACTTTCCCCGGATGCGAAGAGGGCGCAGGCAAAATCGGCGTTTTCCGTCAGGGTGCAGGCGGGAAGGGAGGTGCGGTCATAGCCGAAAATCCACTTTTTCCCGTCACGGGTCAGTCCCTTGGGTTCGCCGCCCCGTCCGAATTCATTGCCGTTTGCACTGACGCAGGGGATCAGGTACCGCTCGGGCACGAAGCCGGTCTTCACCCGGAAAGATGTCTGGATTTTTACAGCGTGAGATGCCGTGTTGATCCATGTACGGTGAAGATAGAACAGCCTGTCCGTCTTCTTCTCCGCCGTGAAGGTCACCCGGTTGTTCTCATCTTCAAATATGCCTTCCCCTGTCTGTGCAAGGGTGATTTCCTCACCGTTTTCGTACCGGTATACGGGAGCGAGCAGCCCGATGATGCCGTCGCCGGTCTGTGTAAATTCAAATTGTCCGTTGTTCATTGTAATTGTCATAACTGCCTCCCTGCTGTCTCACACCGTGATCTTCGCCATACCCAGATACTGGTTCATGGCCCGGACGGTTACGTCCCCATCCCCGATCCTGCGGAGATAGATCATGAGCCGTCCGTCAAGGGTATTGCGGCGCCAGTCGCGGTAGTCGTTCAGATCTTCAATGTCCCCGTTGTCCATGCCGAGATACTCGAATTCCCCTTCGATGTGGATGCGGATTCTGCTCTGGTCGCATACCACTCTCCGTCCTGCGGTGTCGGTTACGTTCAGCTCAATCTGTACAATATCGTCCCAGTCGTAGCCCACGTTTTCCATGGTAATCTTGGCAGGCGCACCCACGGTTTCCAGACAGAAGGACACATCCCCCGCTCTGGCTTCGAGAACACCCTCTTCGAATACCACATTCCATGCGAAGAATCCCAGATCATCACAGTCAATGCGGCATTCATCCGCAATTTTCCTGCCGTTGAGGTACAAGTCCGGCACGCCCGCGTTGGTGTAGCAGCGGACTTCCACTTCCTCGCCGGGCAGGTAGTTCCATGTTTCAGTCACGTTCTTCCATTCTCTGTGTCCCCGTCTGCCTTCCCGCTCTTTGAAGCTGCGTCCGGTGCAGAGATGGATCACCGGCTCATCCGCCCACCAGCTCTGACGGAGATAGTACCGGGACTTTTCAAATCCCGCCGTTGTCAGATTGCCAGCCGAGGAGGAGTGATAGGGCCATCCGCCGCATTCGCCCAGGAAGTCGATGCCCGTCCACAGAAACTGACCGGAGATGTACTCGTTATCGAGAACCGCCTTCCATGCGGAATAGCTGTGACTGTTTTCACTGCCCAGGAAGGGCTTGTCCGGGAATCTTGCGTGGTCTTCCGCGTAGAACTGTTCCTTATAGTTGTAGCCAACCACATCAAGATCGTCAATGTAGCCGATCCGCGTGGACAGCTCGGGATAGGCCACGGCTGCGGTCACGGGACGGGTGGTGTCGCTCTGCTTCACGATGGATACCAGCTCCTTCGCCACCACGGAAAGGCGTTCCATGTTGGGTCTGCCGCTGTTGTATTTCTTTTCTTCTTCCGGCTTGTTGGCATCGTTGTTGCCGGTCATTTCCGCCTTGCTCTGATGGTTGTAGGGGTCGTTGGGGTAGTCGATCTCGTTGCCGATGGACCACATCACAATGGAAGGATGGTTCCGGTCGCGGCGGATCAGGGAGGTCAGATCCCGTTCATGCCATTCGGGGAAGTCTTCGGAATATCCCTGATGCTTGGGCGGGTACACGTTGTGTCCGTTGAACCACTTGTTCTTGCAGCCCTCCCATTCGTCGAAGGCTTCGTCCATGGCAAGGAATCCCATTTCGTCGCACAGATCGTACAGCTCGGGCATATGGGGATTGTGGCTCATGCGGATAGCGTTGCATCCCATTTTCTTCAGCTTGGCAAGACGTCTCTTCCACACGCCCTTGGACATGGCCGCACCCAGTGCACCGCCGTCGTGATGCATGCACACGCCCTTGAAAATGGTGGGCTTGCCGTTGAGGAAGAAGCCGTGATCGGGATCGAACGCGAAGGTGCGGATGCCCACAACCTCTTCGGCAATCACATCCTCCCCGGCAGTCACCCGCAGAGTGTAGAGATTCGGGTGCTCCGTATCCCACAGCGCGGGCCTGTCAATCACACCGCTGAAGGTGATTTTCACAGCATTTTTTCCACGGAAGGAAACGTCTGCGGATGCTTCGGATACGGTGTTTCCGTCCCGGTCGATGAGACACGCGGTCAGCTTTCTGTCACCGTCTTCCGCAGAGTACAGTTCGCATTCCGCTTCCCAGTCCGCTGACTCTTCATCCGCGCGGCTGACCTTGAAGAACACGCCGTATTCCGCCGGATATACCTTTCCGTACTTCGTCAGGGTCACTTTCCTGTGAATCCCGGAGCCGGTAAACCATCGGGAATCCGCGATATCCTCGTGAGTCACCTTCACGGCGATGACGTTTTCCCGTCCGTCGAAGTAGAGATAATCGGTCACGTCATAGCAGAAGGAAATGTACCCGTTGGGGCGTCTGCCCAGATAATAGCCGTTGAGCCACACCTGACTGTTCTTGTAAACCCCGTCAAAGGTGAGAAAATGGGGGAATCCCGCGTCCGCTTCGTCCAAAGTGAAGGATTTCCGGTACCATGCCGTGCCGCCGATGACGTATCCGGTGCCGCTGGAGTATTCCCGGCTCTTGGGATACTGTACCGACCAGTCGTGGGGGACTGTCACATTCTGCCATCCCTCGTCGCTGTGACGTGTTTCAAAGGAATTTTCCTCGTCGCCCAGATGGAATTTCCATCCCCGGTTGAGATTGATGATGTTCATGTCTGCTCCTTTCAATTATTTCGTCTTTCTATTGCAAAATGATTCCGGATCCGCTCTGCAGTGTCTTCCGGACTCATCGCAGTGTTGTCAATTTTGAGATAGTTTTCAAACGGCAGGGGTTCCCCGTCATAGGAATTAAGCCGGTACTCCTCGCTGGTCTTCCGCATTTCCGCCTCACTCCATTCCAGATTGCGCTTGGACTCTTTGTGAAGCAGGCGGTTTTCGCTTCTGTTGCGGACAAGGCGCTCTTCAAAATCCGCACAGAGCTCCACAACATAACAGTTCGCTCCGTGTGACTGAAAGAGGTCGATCACGCTCTGCAGATAGTCAAATTCACTCTGCATATCAAACGCGCACATATACGTGAAGATCAGACCGGGAAAATCGCCTTCCGCGAACAATTCAAATACGGTTCTGCGAATGGTTTCGTTCAGAACGCTCCATTCTTTTTCCGAGTGTGCAAAGAGCTTCCGTGCCAGCTCGATTGACATATGATTGTGAAACAGGCGCAGATCCGTTATCTTTGCAAGCTCCTGTCCCACAGTCATCTTGCCGACGGCGTGAGGTCCGAGAATAATGACAAGCGTTTTGGACATTGTGTTCTCCCTTCCGATTCCGGTATATTTTTCTTCTGATTCTATTATATTCGATCCGTGGCATGAAGTCAATGGGAATCCGATTGTGCGTGAGAGAATATTTCGGTGATGAAGTCACGGAAATCTCCGCGGAAAACGGGTATAATAGAATCAAAGAAAACAATGCGAGGTATGATATGGAACACATTCACGATATGCTCATCATCGGCGGAGGTCCCGGCGGATACACGGCTGCTTTATACGGTGCGAGAGCCGGACTGGACGTTCTGCTTCTGGAAAAAATGATGCCCGGCGGACAGATGGCGCTGACCCACGAAATCGACAACTACCCGGGATTTGACGAAGGCATCGACGGCTTCACGCTGGGTGAAACAATGCGTGCGGGAGCTGAGAGATTCGGCGCGAAAACCGCTCTGACGGAAGTGCTGTCCGCCGATCTGACGGGGGAAATCAAGTCCGTCACCACCTCCGACGGCATCTAC
>JAFQWY010000190.1 GCA_017407225.1 Clostridia bacterium
AGCTTGCCCTGTACCCACCGTTTTCATCCATAACAAACGCCGGAATGAGCTTGTCGGGAGTATAGGGGAAACATTTCCCGCGGACAGTCCATTCAAAAACGAGATACTGTCCTTCCTTTATGTCCAGTTCTACCTCATCACTCCAGTAGACTTCACCTTCGCCGACGTGTCTGACAATCTGATGATTGAAGGTAACTTTTTGCAAAGTATCAGCGGAAAGGGAAGTGTTGTCCGCGGTTTCACTGTTTCCGGCAAATGCAGAAAGAATCTCGTATTCACCGCCGACCAGATTGGCACGCGAATTTTCTCCTGCAGCAAATGTACTGTCGGCAATGTTTGAGAACAGAAAACGATAATTGTATTTTCCGCTTTTTCTCACTTTATAATACAGCCGTCCCGTAACGGTTTTTTCTTCCTTGAAAAAAAGTGGATCGTTATTTGAAGTGGATGCCAATGTGTTGGAACGGTATTTTCTGAAATATTCCTTATGCGGTATCGACTGATTCATAGATTCCCTCCTGACTGTATTGAATCTGAAAATGATTTATATAATTATACCATAATCTGTCCGTCACTACAACTGTTTTCGATATAAATTGCCTTCCTTCTTTGAATCTCTCTTGACATCCTATCGGCATTGTGCTATTCTATGCATAGGATATCATCTCCACACAACGGAAGTGAAACAATCATAAAGGAACGGAATCATGACACACCGTGAAAACTATCTTGCCATAGCCAGACGGCAGGAATACGAATATATGCCGGTTCATTTCAGTATGTGCCCGGATCTGCAGGAACGGTTCAATCAATATCGCCGGGAACACGATCTGTTCATTCCCGAAGGCCCCTGTCATGTAGGAGCTCTGCCCATGCTCTGTGCAGCTCCGGAGGAATTTGAAAAGTATTATCGAACTTCCCCCATCCGCCCGGGCGGACAGATTGATGCCTGGGGCGTAGGACATGAACCCGGCTCCAAGGCAGCCTACCACATGACCTATATGCGTCATCCCATGGAACACTTTGACTCGCCGGAACAGATTCAGAGCTATCCCTTTCCTGTTTTTCGGCCGGACGGTGCGAAACAGCAGAAAGCCAGAGTTGAAACATATCATGCACAAAACAAAGCTGTACAGGGAGACTTGGGATGCTCTCTGTGGGAACAGGCATGGTACCTGCGCGGCATGGAAAACCTGTTCTGCGATATGATGAGCGAAGATCCCATGGCAGAAGAACTGCTTGACCGGGTAACCGACATAGCGGTCGCCCAGATGGAAAGCCTTGCGAAAGCCGGTGTGGATTCCGTGTACTTCGGAGACGATGTCGGGATGCAGCATACTCTCATGATGAGCGAAGAACTGTACTGCGAATGGCTGAAGCCCCGTCTGAAACGTCTGATTGATGCCGGAAAGGCGATCAAACCGGATCTGATCGTGATCTATCACTCCTGCGGTCATATCAACGAGCTGATCCCCCATCTGATGGAAGCCGGGATCGATGTCCTCAATCCGGTACAGCCGGAATGTATGGAGTTCCGTCAGCTCCATGCGGAATACGGCGATGTCCTGTCCTTCCACGGTACCATCGGTACCCAGAGTACTATGCCGCTCGGCACACCGGAGGATGTCCGGAAAATAGTTTTCGACAATCTTGACATTGCCGGAAAGAAAGGCGGTCTGTTCGTAGCACCTACCCATCTGCTGGAACCGGATGTTCCCGTGGAAAATGTAGTGGCATATATCGAAGCCTGTGCTCAGTATACCAGCCGCTGACGGCATCACAACAAAATCAACAAAACTTCGTACATATTTTTGGAGGCAATATGATCTACTATATCGACCCGATGCACGGCTGTCCGGAAGCCGACGGTCTGTCACCGGAGAATGCCCGTTCGGAATATCGTGATCTCGCACTCAACCCCGGAGATCAGGTACTGTTCCGACGCGGCAGCTTTATCCGCGCCAATCTTGAACGCCATTCCGGTACACCCGATGCTCCCATTACTTACGGAGCTTACGGTGAAGGAGAAAATCCCGTCTTCTGCGGTTCCGTGGACGTGAGCGATCCCGCAAAATGGACGGAAATCCGTCCGAACATCTGGAAATATACCGAATCCCTTCCCAGTGAAGCTTGCAACTTCATCTACGACAACGGACGGATCGGCGCGACCCTGCGCTGGGAAGAACATCTTCTTTCTGCTCAGGGAGACTGGTACGACAGCCGCATGGGATGCCGTGAACAGAAACGGACGGTAGACGAGGAGAAAGTCCTGCTGTATTCCGTCGGAAACCCCGGTGAAGTTTATTCCCACATCGAATGCGCGGTCTGGGG
>JAFQWY010000029.1 GCA_017407225.1 Clostridia bacterium
AACAGGAGTTACATCATGAAGAAAACTTTATGTCTCTTCCTCGCACTTCTGATGGCTTCCACTGCTCTGATCAGCTGCTCTGAAAGCACTACCAATGCAGGCGAAGACACCACCGCGCAGACCAGCGGCACCACTGTTGATCCCAACGCAGGCGAAACCGAAGCTCTGGAAACCGAACGCATGCACGCGAACATCCCCGCAGACGCAAACTTTGAAGGCCACACTTTCACCATTTTCTGCTCCTCCAACTCCGAACACGGCATTATTCAGAACGACTTCCTGGCAGAAGAAATCACCGGCGAACCCATCAACGACGCACGCTACAACAGAAACATTCTGGTTGGCGATACCCTCAATGTCAAGATCAGTGCGATCAACTGTGATAATGTAGGTCACGGCAACGGCTTTAACTACATTTCCAAGGACGTACAGGCCGGCACTTCCGCTTATGACATTGCAACTGCCTGCGGTTACGACACCACCAAGCTGGCTCAGTCCAACTTCCTGCTTGACATCAATACCGTACCCTACATCGACCTGGCTGCTCCGTGGTGGGATCAGGTTGCTGAAAGAGATATGACCATTCTCGGCCAGCTGTTCTTCACCACCGGTGACATCACCACCTCCGACAACGACGCTACCTACTGCGTCATGTTCAACAAGCAGATGATCGAAGACTATGGCATGGAAAATCCCTATGAACTGGTTAACAACTCCAAGTGGACCATGGACAAGTTCATCGAAATGGCTACTCAGGTAACCGAAGACTCCGACGGTAACGGTAAGTACGACACTGCCGACAAGTACGGCGCAATGGTATGGGACGACACTATGATGGGTGTTGTAAACTGCTCCGGCGCAAAGTGCGTAACCGTTAACAAGGACGGTCTCCTTGAACTGACCCTCAATACCGAAACCGTTGTTGACACCGTAACCAAGTTCCTTGACTTCGCTGCTCAGAAGCAGTACTGCTGTGCATACCAGAGACTGAACTGGGACGACTCCCTCCTCGTTAATATGTTCTCCGGCGACCAGGCCCTCTTCCTCACTCAGCTGATCCAGATCGTTCCCAAGATGCGTGACATGGACACCGACTTCGGTATTCTTCCCATCTTCAAGTACAGCGAAGCCCAGACCGAATACTACACCGCTATGGGTTCCTGGCACTCCGTATTCTACTGCGTACCCAACAACCAGCAGAATGTTGAACGTACCGGTATCGTCACCGAAATGCTCGCCTGCGAAGGTAAGTACGACCTGACCGAAGCTTACTACGAAAAGACTCTCGTTGGTAAGACCACCCGTGACGAAGAATCCCGCGCGATGCTCGACATCATTTTCTCTTCCCGTGTATACGACCTCGGCTGGTACTTCCAGGTTGGCGGTTTCAATGAAAGCGTTATGAATCTGTTCCGTAACTACAACAACAACTTTGCTTCCATGTACAAGACCGCTTCCAAGGCTGCTGCAAGATCCCTCGAAAAGAACAACGAAGCATTCCAGGAGGCTAAGGAATCCCTCGAAGCTCAGATGGGCAACTGATTCCCGAAATAATATATCCGGTTCATTCGGTCTCCGAGTGAGCCGGATTTTTTTGCGGATTTATACATTCTGCCGGAAATATTCCGAAATCGGTTGACAGAGATATCGTTTGATGATAAAATATCAGTGAAAAATCTGATCGAAAAAAAGGAGAACCCCAATGAAAAAGCCCCTTTCCCTCATTCTGGCGGCACTGCTTCTGTCCTCCGCGTTCCTGACCGGATGCTCCGACGGCACCGAGAATGCGGAAACCGATCCTGCAGCGGATGCCGGCGTGAATGCAGCCGATCCCGGAGCTGAGGAAACCGAAGCACTGGAAACTACCCGTATGTACGCGGATATCCCGGCGGATACCAATTTTGACGGCTACACCTTCACCATTCTCTGCAACTCCAACTCCGAATACGGCATTGTGCAGAACGACTTTGCCGCAGAGGAACTGACCGGTGAGCCCATCAACGACGCAAAGTACAACCGGAATCTGCTGGCTCAGGACAAACTGAATGTCACCATCGACGCCATCTCCACCCCCAGCGCGCTCACCAATCAGGGCATCGAATACATCCAGAAGGACGTACAGGGCGGTACCCACGCCTATGACCTGACCACGCTGTGTGCATACTCCTGCGTATCCCTTGCCATGGACAACTGCCTCTACAACATGAAGGAAGTGCCCTACATCAATCTGGGTGCAAAATGGTGGGACCAGGTTGCCAACGAATCCCTGCAGGTCATTGACCAGCTGTTCTTCACCACCGGCGACCTGACCATCAGCGACAACGACGCCACCTACTGTATCATGTTCAACAAGCAGCTCATCGAGGACTATACGCTGGAAAATCCCTACGAACTGGTTGCAAATTCCAAGTGGACCATGGACAAGTTCATTGAAATGGCTGAAAGCGTATCCGCCGACCTGAACGGTGACGGCAGATTCAATCAGGAAGACCGCTACGGCGCACTGGTATGGGACGACACCATCATGGGTATTGTCAACTGTTCCGGTGCCAAGTGTGCGATTGTCAACGACGAAGGTCTGTTTGAGCTGACTCTCAACACCGAACAGAACATCAATGTCATCACCACCTTCCTGAACTTCACCGCTCAGAAGGACATCGTTTGTGCATACCAGAGACTGAACTGGAACGACTCCCTCCTCGTCAATATGTTCTCCGGCGACCAGGGCCTGTTCCTCACTCAGCTGATCCAGCTGGTACCCAAGATGCGTGACATGGACACCGACTTCGGTATTCTGCCCATGTTCAAGTATCAGGAAAATCAGGACAAGTACTACACTGCCATCGGTTCCTGGCACTCCGTATTCACAGCGGTTCCCAACGGTCAGGAAAATCTGGAAAGAACCGGTATCGTCACCGAATTCCTGTCCTGCGAAGGTCTGTACGATCTGACAGAGGCGTACTATGACAAAACTCTGAAGGGCAAGACCACCCGTGACGAAGAATCCCGCGCTATGCTTGACATTATCTTTGAATCCCGTGTATACGACAACGGCTGGTACTACAACTTCGGCTTCGGCGGAAACATCATGGATATGTTCCGTAACTACCAGAACAACTTCGCGTCCATGTACAAGCAGTCCGAACGTGTCAAGACCAAGACTCTTGAAAAGGTCAACGAAGCTTATCTGGATCTGAAGGCGATGTACGATTCCATGGAATAAAGCGAATAAAAATGAAAAAGGACCCGTAAAAAGGTCCTTTTTTCATGTTCAGTACCAGTTTTTAATGTTCTCAAAGCCCAGAGCGGCCGGATCCACATCGTCAATTCCGTCTCCGCCGATCAGATAAGGAATGTATCCGTCACCGATCAGCCGGTTCATGGCGGCACGGGCTGCCTGATTCGGAAAGTCCGGCGTGCAGACTGATTTCAGATACGCCGTACCTTCCACCTCACCCACCTTGAACCCGAACTTTTCGTAACACTGAGTCCGTGTAATGGCGACCAGCTTTCCGGCGCGGTCGAAAATCCCCAGCGGATGATCATACGGCGCATTGTGATACACATCACGCTGCTCCAGACTTTCGCAGACTTTCCAGTCACTGCCGTACTCCGCCGCAAAGCATTTCACATGAGTCACATCCTCAACAGTCAGCGGCCGCATGGTATAGTCCCAGTCCACCGCTACAGGATCGCCCGTGTAAGCGTAATAGGGAATGTGCTTCTCCGTCCGGATGCCCCGTTTGGCCATTTCCGACATCACCTCATCGGGATCGCCGGGCAGGGAATAGCCGATGCTGACCGCGAATCCCTGAAGCAGCTTATAATACTCAGCAGTCCGGTCAATGTCATCGCAGATAATCGTACAGTGAATCTCACTGCCGAATTCGTCCAGTACGATGTAGCTGTCGTCATCCTCTGTGAAGAACCTGCTGCCGTTGTATTCGTAGATCACGATGGCTTCAAAGGCGTTCTGCAGCGCATTCCGTTCGTACAGCTTCTCGATCACAAGCTCACTGTCCGCACGATAGAATCGGGGGAACTGCCGGAGAAACCGGTTTGCGGCAGTGTTATCCGTCACCTGCGAATAAGTGAACGGCAGGTTTCTGTAGTATTCCCGGTAGTCCGATGGAGATCTGCCGTACTGATGCCCGAAGGCGCGGGTGAAGCTCTCGTGGGACTCGTAGCCGCATTCCAGTGCAATATCCAGTACATCCCGGTCGGTCATCCGCAGAAGACGTGCCGCACGGGATAACCGGCTGAACCGCAGGTATTCCATCACGTTGTACCCGGTGTATTTCCGGAACAGGCGGTTGAAGTAATCGGTGGAGAATCCCGCGTGATCCGCCACATCAGCGATGGTCATCCCCGGATCGTGTGTGTTGTGCCGGATATAGCGGAGAGCGTTGGTAATCAGTTTCTGTGTTTCCATGTTTCATACCTCCCTGGTTGATGCCATCATTGTACCACACTTCGCCGTACACTGCTTTGCAGAAAACGCCCGATTGAAAAA
>JAFQWY010000030.1 GCA_017407225.1 Clostridia bacterium
ATCAGCCGGGAACACTCCTTTACAGATTTCTGTCGTCCGGCAGCGGAAAACTGGCGGATTATATCAATGAGAACGGATACGATACCGTAATCTCCGCTCATGTATTTTCCGGCGTTGCCATAACCGAAGCGCAAAAGCATTGCTCCTGTCATATCGCCACCGGCTTTTTTGCAACCGACTATACCTGCTCTCCCATAGCGGAAGTCGGACAACAGGATGTATATATGATTCCCGATGAGCGTCTGCGGGATCAATTCACCGCAAAAGGAATTGATGAGGAGAAGATCATACCCGTCGGAATCCCGATCCGGGAAATGTTTGAGGTCAATCTGCCGAAAGAAACGGCAAAGAGTGCGGAAGGAATTGCAAAGAATCATACGCACCTTCTGGTCATGGGCGGCAGCATGGGATGCGGACCCATCCGGGAAATTGTCAATGAAATGGCACACCGTATGGATGATACGATGGAAATGACTGTCGTATGCGGCAACAACAAGCGGCTGTACAAGCGTCTGACAGAAAAAACAAAACACTGCCGGCAGATTCATATCCGTGGGTATGTGGAAAATATGTCCCGTTTAATGGACTCGGCGGACATATATCTGACCAAACCCGGCGGGATCAGCGTCACGGAAGCAAGCGTGAAAAAACTGCCGATGGTGCTGATCAATGCGGTCGGAGGGTGCGAGGCGTACAATTATCGGTTCTTTATGGATATGGGAACAGCGGTCAGCGGCAAAGGTGCGGCAGAACTTGCTGATGTGTGCCTGAGTTTGCTGAAAGATGAGGGCGCACGGAATGTTATGCGTGAGAAGTATGATACAGGAGCCTTCCGCACCACGGGAACCGTTCCTGACATTCTGCACAGCCTTGATACTGTAAACAAAAATATCGTGATGAAATATATTGCAGAAGGAGAAGAGTATCTGTATGAAGGATAAAACAAGAAAAATTATTATCGGAAGCACCATCACCGCTGCAGGAATTGCCGGAGCCGCTGCCGTATCCCATGCCATCACAGAGTACCTGATGCGGGTGGCACTGGATCGGCAGGCACCGAAAAGCATGGTGAAAAGTCAGGAAAAGATGATGGGAGAGAAACAGAACCGTGAGCTGGTCGCAAGGATTCGCCATGCTGCCGCTTCTCTGGAAGAACGGGTCACCGAAACAGCAGAGATCACGGCGGAGGACGGCACCCGGCTTGTCGGACACTGGTGGCCGTGTGAGAATCCAAAACGTGTGGTGATCGCCATGCATGGGTGGCGTTCCACATGGTCGCAGGACTTCGGGATCATCGCGGATTTCTGGCACAACAGCGGATGCAGCATCCTGTTTGCCGAACAGCGCGGTCAGGGAAACAGCGGTGGGGACTACATGGGATTCGGTCTGACAGAGCGTTTCGACTGCCGGGACTGGGTAAACTGGGTGAACGAAAAGACGGATATGCTTCTGCCGATTTATCTTGGCGGAGTTTCCATGGGGGCTGCGACAATTCTCATGGCATCCGGGCTGGATCTGCCGGATAATGTAGCCGGTATCGTGGCGGACTGCGGATTTACGTCTCCGTATGCAATCTGGAAGCACGTTGTACAGGACAATTTTCACCTTTCCTACGACGGTATCCGCAGTGCGGCGGCAAATGATCTGTGCAGGCGGAAGATCAAAACAGGATCAAAATCCTACTCCACGACGGAAGCACTGAAAAATACAGATATTCCGGTTCTGTTCATTCACGGTTCGGACGAT
>JAFQWY010000191.1 GCA_017407225.1 Clostridia bacterium
CGAAAATATGTTGGTTGCCTGCGAATTCCCGCTGAATCTGACCGCCGGTGAGCATGAACTGTTCGTTCACATCCGTCCCGCCTGCGTGGAAGCGAGAAAATTCCAGATCACGCCCTATCTGAGCGCACAGTGCAACAACTGGGACACCCTCTACGTCCGCAAAGCTCCCTCCATGTACGGCTGGGACATCATGCCCCGCGTGGTATCCTGCGGTATCTGGAAGCACGTCTACATCGACAGAAGACCGAAAAAGCGGATCACCGACGTTTTTGCCTATACCACCGGCTTTGACGGAAGCGGCGCCGCGGATGTTCGCCTGACATACAACACCTGGATCGGCAGTGCCAATGTGCATAAGTTCAGGATCCGCTTCACCTTCCGGTGCGGCGACTCCTGCCATCAGTTCGAGGACAGAATGTGGCACACCGGCAAGACCCTGCGTCTGCGGATTCCCGAAGCGAAGAAATGGTGGCCGCGGAACTACGGTGCGCCCGATCTGTACACCATCACCACGGAGCTGTTTGAAAACGACGTTCTCTGCGATACCTATGTGACGAGAATCGGTCTCCGCACCGTTCAGCTGGACCGTACCAGCACCACGGACGAGAACGGCAGCGGTCAGTTCCGGTTTCTCATCAACGGCAAGCCCGTGTTCGCCATGGGCACCAACTGGGTTCCCGTGGACGCCATTCACTCCCGTGACGAAGAACGCCTGCCCGAAATCCTGCCCATGCTGAATGATCTGGGCTGCAACATTGTCCGGTGCTGGGGCGGCAACGTGTACGAAAACGATCTGTTCTACGATTTCTGTGACGAAAACGGCATCATGGTCTGGCAGGACTTTACCATGGCCTGCGAATGCTGTCCCCAGGATCAATATTTCCAGAATCTCATGCGGGATGAAGCGGAAAAAGTGGTGCTCCGTCTGAGACAGCATGCCTGCATCATTCTCTGGGCAGGGGACAACGAATGTGACGAAGCTTACGGCTGGGCCGGCGGCGGACGTGATCCCAATACCAACGTAATCACCCGTCAGATTCTCAGCGAAGTGCTGTTCCGTCTGGACTCTTCCCGTCCCTTCCTGCCCTCCTCCCCCTACAAGGACGAGTTCTGCATTTCCAGCGGCAAACGTCCCTCCGAAGACCATCTCTGGGGTCCCCGTGACTACTTCAAGGGAAATTTCTACAAGAATACCATCTGCCATTTCGCATCTGAAACCGGCTACCATGGCTGTCCGTCCCCCGAATCCCTGAAGAAATACATCGACGAAGACCATCTCTGGCCCTGTCTCGGCGACAAGCAGTGGCTGGTTCACGCCGCCACCATGGACGGCACGGTCAACCACCCCTACGGCTACCGTATCAGACTCATGTGGAATCAGGCACAAACCCTGTTCGGCAAAGATAATGACGCCACCGCAAATCTGGAAAACTTCGCTCTCGCCAGCCAGATTTCACAGGCGGAAGCGAAAAAATACTTCATCGAGCGGTTCCGCCTGTCCAAGTGGCGCCGAACCGGCATCATCTGGTGGAACCTCATCGACGGCTGGCCGCAGATTTCCGACGCCATCGTGGACTACTATCTGGACAAGAAGCTGGCGTACCACTACATCAAGTGCTCCCAGCAGCCGCTGTGCATGATGTTCGACGAACCGGTTGACGGCAAACTGAATCTGTACGCGGTCAACGATACCCGCGGCACCGTAAAGCTGAACTACACCGTAGAAGACGACGAAGGAAACATCCTCCTCTCCGCATCCGCCGATGTTGAGTCCGATACCTCCGTACCTGTGGCATCCATTCCCGCGACTGACGAAAAGCGGTACTACATCATCCGCTGGCAGGCAGGTGACATCTCCGGTATGAACCACTACTTCGCCAATATCCGGGACATTGACTTCGGCTACTACAAGACTCTGCTTACAAAACTGGACAGATGAAAAGCATGAGCATAAAAGACCGGCTTCCCGTCCATCTCAGACAGATTCTCCTTCCCAACAGTGCCGCACTGCCGGATGACGGCTGGATCTGCGGTAAACTGCACTGTCCCTGCGGCTCGGAAAACTTTCGCGTGAAAACATTCGCTGACACATCGCCGGAAAAATTCATCCGCGTGACTCCCCATCAAAACGGATTCGCCCTGTCCGTGGCTGCGGAATGTGCCGCCTGCGGAAAGGAATGGCTGATTTTCGACTATGCCATGCACGGATATGAGGCCGTCGTATGCGGCATGGGAGTGCAGAGCTGTCAGGAACAAATGGAACGCCGGAGCTGTCCCGGATGCGCAGGAGATGCTTTTACTGTCAGAATTTCCATCGAAACCGAAGATCCGGAAGACTTTGTCCATGAGCTGGGCAGCGAAAGCTTTTCCACAGAAGATGCCGCTGAAGCTTTTTCATGGATCACGATGGATCTGACCTGCACCGACTGCCGCCGCGAATCCCCGGGTTGGCTGGATCTGGAAACCTCGTAAGCCGCTGATTTGACTGAAATTCGACATTTTACACACAACATTTCACAATCCGCTTGACTTTTTCACTGACGCATGATACAATGTTGTCAAAGAGAAAATGAAAGGCGGATTGTTTTTGTGAAAAAATATCTTGCACTGCTGCTTACGGGACTGCTTCTCACCTCCTGTTCCGAGCGGCCGGCGAATCTGACCGAAACCGTGGAAACCGCACCGGAAACAGAGCCTTATGTGGAGCCGCCGAAGACCTATCTGGAAGCGCTGCGTGAGAATCTCGGCTATCAGGATTTCCCCGATTCCATCCACTGCTACACGGAGCCGCTGATTCGTGAATACTCCGATATTTCAGCCATCACATTTGACCTTGAATCAAAAGAAACACGCTTTATCTCCTATAATGATCTGTATTCTCTGGAAATTCAATGGTCCGACGGTGAAGCTACGCTCAACCAGCCAAACTGCAACTATCTGACAGAAGCTGACGGAACGCGAATCAAACTCTGTCCCTACGAATACTGCCGGAATGATATCACAGAATTGTGCAGTCATGTCAATCTGACAAACGGGAAAATCATCGGGGACTGGATTTATTTCACCGGATCCAACGAATGCATAGGTGCTCCTGCTCATCCCAACCGTGAGGAGGGCATATTGGGAAAAGTCAATATGCTTCTGCGCTATTCCATAACGGAAAACAGAATCGAAAAAGTGATGGATCTGCCCGGGAACGCCTCCCTCGACATTGCCGCATACGGTGTAATGTATCTCTCCGTCTGGAACGACGATCTTTCCGGATGGCAGACCGTTCTTGTGGATCCCGAAAATCAAATCGCTGCAGTACATTCATATGTATCGCTTCATGATGCTGTTCCCTATGACGGATGGCTCTATTACGGATGCCTGAACCGGATCTCTCCGGATCTGTCCGAACAGGAAACGGTGGCCAACTACAATCATTCATTGTATATTGAGTTTCTTGGAAACAGCAAAAACACCTTCTGGTTTCTGGTTGACTGCGATGCCGCAGACGACATGAAAAAAGCACCGAAACTCTACCATAATACAAGTTCCGTCGGCAAACGCTCCTATCTGCTCACCTACACTCCACGTGACGGCTTCGTCAAGGTACTGGATCATCTAAGCCACGCAGTTCTGACAAATGATTCTCTTTATGTAACAAAACGAGGGAACCGACAGTCATTTATTGTAACGGAAGACCGTACCACAGATCCCGATCATATTGCCGCGCTCAGCCTACGGGATGTAAGCTTTCCTTCACCGGAAAAGTTTTTTGTGGATACCGACGGCACTGTGATCCGGTATGCACTCACCGCAAGCGGCAAAATGGATCCGGATTCCGGAACAGTTTTCTGCAGCGAACCGCCGGGAGAGTATCTGAACCGCATTACTTCATTCGGAAACAGCATCCGGATGCACACAATCTTATATGCAAACGAAACGGAAAACGCCCATCGCATCGGATCCGACTACTATTATTTTGAGAGAAACTATCTCTGCAGTCCGGATCTGCGGCTTGACGGCGAAAGTATAACATCCCGAAGCGGAGGCGGATGGTATGAAGAATGATATGAAAACCCTGCTTATCCTTCTGCTGGCGGCGCTCTGCCTTGTGTCCTGTTCCGAGCGGCCGGCGAATCTGACCGAAACTGTGGAAACCGAACCGGAAACGGAGCCGTACGTGGAGCCGCCGAAGACCTATCTGGAAGCGCTGCGTGAGAATCTCGGCTATCAGGACTTCCCCGATTCCATCCACTGCTACACGGAGCCGCTGATTCATGAGGAGGATTTTGTGGATCCCTCGCAGATCACCTTCGGGGAGGAAGAAGAGCGGTTCATCTCGTGGAATCATATGTACGAACTGGAAATCGACGCAGGAGAGCACGGCAGTTTCTTCGACACCAATCCCAACGGGAATTTTCTCACCGATGCCAAAGGAAAGCGCGTGAAGCTGTGCCCCTACGACTGGTGCCGTGAGGACGTGAATGAGGCCTGCACCCATGTGGATCTTTCAAACGGTGCGGTTGCCGGGGACTGGGTGTATTTTGTGGGACAGAACTCCTGTGTGGGTGCGCCCAACCACCCGAAAAAAGACAGCAGCGGGGACATCAATATGCTCCTGCGGTACTCCGTCACCGATCACACCATCGAGAAAGTGCTGGATCTGGGCGGACCGTCATTCATCAGAATGTCACACAACGGTGTGATCTACCTCAGGACCATTCATTCCACGGCAAACATCGTCTACACCATTCTGATTGACGGTGAAAACAGTATCGCGGCGAAGATCTCCGGCGATATCACACCGAATACCGTGGGGTACGAAGATTCCGTCTATGAGTGGGTTCTCGGCTGCGGACTGGTCCGTTATACGCCGGCACTCAAGACGGACAAAGTGATCTTTGAGGATACCAATCCCGATATCCGTGCGAACCGGAAAGTCATCGGAAGCTGCAAAAACGGAATCGTTCTTCTGAAACGCACCGAAAATGCTGACGGATCCGTGACGGACACCATCACATACATCACCGAAAAAGGCAAGGAGGGCGTTCTGCTGAAAGATCACCCACAGGCCTCCTGGTACATCGCCGGGAACAATCTGTACTGCGTTCCCCATGCACCGGAAGATCGGCATCTATTCAATGCAGTATTCGGGACAAATACCCGTGAATACACAGTCAGCACAGCCGGTGAGGTACGGGCATACTCCATCTACGATACGGACAGCTACACCACCGTTTACACCGAATCCATGACCACCGGCGAATTCCTCCTGTACTGCCAGCCATACGGGAACAGCATACGGATTTCCACCCTTGTTCCGCCGACCTCTCCCGGAACCTATCCGCTCAGACGGCAGTATCTGATCAAAAACGGCTCTCTCATCCTTGACGGTGAAGAAGAATACAGACAATACTGAGGAGACTACCATGAAAAAGCTTGCCGCGTTCCTTCTGTGCCTTGTACTGATGACATCCTGCATGGACCGTCCGCCGAACATTGACGAAACCAAAGAAGAAACCGTAATCGAAACCGTCAACCGTGACGAAAAGCCGGACAAAACCTATCTGGAAGCCCTCAAAGCCATGCCCGGCTACCGTCCCTTCCCCGACTCCATTTTCTGCTACACCGATCCCCTGCTGACGGAGTTTGTTGATGCGGACAGTATGAAGTTCGGCAAAGAGGAGGAGCGGTATATCTCGTGGCACGAAAAATTCAATCTTGTCATCGAGTCCGAAGGGTTCGGTATCTGGGACGGTTTTTATCCGAAAGCCAGTTATCTGACCTATCCCGACGGAACCAAAACGAAGCTCTGTCCCATCGAATACTGCCGGGAGTTTGAATCGGAAAACTGCGCGGAGATTGATCTGTCCCGGGGCGTGGTCTCCGGTGACTGGGTCTATTTTGCCGAAGACAATCCGAATATGGGATGGAACCTCAACCCCAGACGGAGCAGCACCACATTCAGTGTCAATATGCTCCTTCGCTATTCCATCAAGGATCACACCGTGGAAAAGGTGCTGGATCTTCCGGATTGGACCCATGGATTGGTGGGATACCGCGGTGTGCTCTACCTGCGTGCCGGGGATTATACCTACATCATCGATGGTGTGAACACCAGAGCCGCAAAATCCGCCGAAAAACTGACCTCGAACGCAGCAGGATGCGGAGATTATATCTATCACTGGAACAACGGTGAGGGACTGGTGCGGTACAACGCCGGACTGACGGAGCGTGAGGTTATCTTCTCCGACAGTGAATCCTTCCGCCTGCTCATCGGCTCCGTGAAGGACGGTCTGATCCTGCGTGAAATCCGCAATTCCGGAAAAGCCTCCGAAACAAACGGGATCAGCCTCATCGACGAAAATGGAAACGAAACCGCTCTGCTCACCGATCAGCCGGAATCCGTCTGGCTTGTATCGGATAATACCCTGTATCAGATGCCGAGGGGCGAGCGGCTTCTTTTTCAGTCGTATGACCGATTCATCGACCGCACGGATGATTATTACAACTACACCACGGGTGTCATTTACGCGTACACCATCGACGGTACAGAGCTGAGTGAACAGCGGATCGCCTTTTCGGAAGACATGATCCCCGGCGAGTACCTGTCCGCCTGTTTTCTTCAGGGAAAAAAGCTCCGTGTGTCAACCGTTCTGCCGCCGCCTTCCCCTGCTGATATCGCGGTACAGCGTTATTACATCCTCCGGGACGGCGAATGGGTTCTGGACGTTGAGGCAAACTTCAACGAATGAAAAACAACAATCCTGCACAGATCCGCATTGACAAAACCGCGTATATCTGTTAAAATGGAGCAAAGATATTTTATGAAATGAGGTATACATCATGTTCAACGGTCTTCACTCCTCTCCGGCGAATCTGTCCCGTCTGACCAATGCCGTATCCCGCTCCATCTCTCCCGAAAATTTCGACGGTGCAAAGGGCAAGGGCGGCATGGCTGTCCACGGTACCGGCGAAAACTGCGCACGGGATCTGGGTCAGGGCTGGAAGATTTCACCTTCCGTCCGCATTGAGCCCCACACCCTCTACACCATGGCTGACATCGAAGGCTCCGGCGCCATCCAGCACATCTGGCTCACACCGGCTGCCGCACCGTCCCGCTACATCATCATCCGGATGTACTGGGACGACAGCGATGTTCCTTCCGTGGAATGCCCTCTGGGCGACTTCTTCTGCAATCCCTTCGCGCCCGGCGGATATGCGCCCCTCTCCTCCCTCATGGTCTGCGTCAATCCCCGCAACGGTCTGAACAGCTACTGGGAAATGCCCTTCCGCAAGCACGCCAGAATCACCATCGAAAACACAGCCGACGAAGCGTTCATCCTGTACTATCAGGTGGACTACATCCTCACCGACGTTCCGGAAGACTGCGGATATTTCCACGCACAGTTCCGCCGCTCCAATCCTCTGAAATACAAGGACGTTCACACCATTCTCGACGGCGCATCCGGACGCGGTACCTTCTGCGGATGCTCCATGCTCTGGGGCGTAAACAACAACGGCTGGTGGGGTGAAGGTGAAATCAAGTTCTACATGGACGGCGACACGGAATTCCCCACCATCTGCGGCACGGGCACCGAGGACTACTTCTGCGGTGCGTACAACTTTGACGTAGACAAGCACTACGAACGTTTTTCCACTCCCTATTCCGGCATGATCCCCCACGCCCCCGACGGACTGTACACCGCACAGCAGAGATTCCAGCTGTACCGCTGGCACATCACCGATCCCATCCACTTTGCGGAAAATCTGCGGGTTACCATTCAGGCACTGGGCTGGCGTTCCGGCGGACGTTACCTGCCCCTGCAGGACGACATTTCCTCCGTGGCATACTGGTATCAGGAAAAGCCCATCGAAAAGCAGCCCGAGCTTCCCTGCCGCGATTATCTGGAAATCATCTGACAAAGCAAAAAACGGAAGTTTTTCATCCGATCGGACGGAAACTTCCGTTTTCTTCATTATTGTATAGTATCAGCCGAGGGATTCCACATGACGCTTCAGCGCTTCAAAGGATGTGTCGCTGATATTGTGCTCCAGCTTGCAGGCATCCTCCGCCGCCGTTTCTTCATCCACGCCCAACTTGACCAGCAGCTGTGTAAACACGGTGTGCCGCTCGAAAATCTTGCGGGCAATGCCCGTTCCCGCATCGGTAAGGGTAATAAACCCGTCGTGATCCACCGTGATATAGCCGCCTTCCTTCAGAAGTCCCACCGCGCGGCTCACGCTGGGCTTGGAAAATCCCATATATTCGCACACGTCAATGGAACGGACTGCATTCATTTTCTGCGTCAGTACATAAATTGATTCGAGGTACATTTCCCCGGATTCCTGTAAAGCCATTCGTTCCTCCGAATTTTATTCTTCTGTATTTTTTAGTTTTTCAATGAGACTTCGTCTGGAATCCTGCCAAATCCATCTATACATGACCAGACGAATGATAAAATAGATAGCAAAAGCAATCCACCAACAGATGGCATATATCAAATAATCCTTAGATACATACGGCAATGTACCGGAACGGTATGGATAGCCGGCAATTTCGAGATAGTTTTCCAGAAATAAAACATTGAACAGTGGTGCAAATCCCTGTCCCAAACTATCCGCACCTTTATCGACAAAATCACATTGAATGATGCAAATAATGAAACGGACAACTTCTCCGGGGAACATCATTAAGAAGGCTGATTTTCTCCACAGACGAACATCCACTTGTGCAGGATCTTTCAAACTCAGTTTTAATGTCTGATTGATTTTATAACGCAAATAAAAAAACACAAGCAAATGCGGCAGGATGGCAAAGGCAAGGTACTTCACCACATCTCTCAGTACACTTTCATATACATACCATTCCCATAAACCGGTATGCCAGTTATCAATCATATACAGGATATTATAGTGAAATACATGAATATACTGAGCAGCCATCAAAAGCAATAGATTTACCACTGCAAACCATATTGCATCAACCGGTTCAAGAAGCACAGAATGATAAAGTTTCTTTATTTGTCCCATTACAACTACCTTACTCAAATAATCTATTATATCATCTCTTTATTTTTACTAGTATACCACAATTTTCGGTGGAATTCAATGGAAATACGTAAAGTTTACTACAGCTTAACATATGACAGAATTCTCCCCCGCGGCACTTGATTTTTTCCGTTCTTCCGTTTATAATGGAAGAAAAACACTACTTCACCGGAGGATAATCCCATGACAACTACCACACAGGACGTAAGCAGACTCAGCGAGGTTTACAGCGGACGGATTCCCTTCCACGGAGAGATGCACGATCACGGTGCTACCGGAGGTACCAGTGACGGCAAACGTCCTCTTTCTCACTGGATCGGCGCCATGGAGGCACTGGATATGGACTTCGCCGCCATTCTGGATCACCGTCAGGTACGGCATATGTACGAGCCGGAATGGGAGGACGGACTGTTCCTCTGCGGATCCGAACCGGGTACCGGAATCATCCGCGACGGCAAAGCTGACAGTATGCACTACAATCTCCTGACCCCCACCGCTGCGGCTCTTGAAGAACTGCTGGCGGAATTCCCGGAATACGAATTCACAGGCGGCAAAGAAGGTCACTTCAAGTACCCCCGTTTCACGCCCGAGCGGTTCGGTGAGCTGATCGATTCCCTGAAAGCAAAGGGCGGATTCTTCGTCCATCCCCATCCCACATCCCTGATCCGATCCGAAAATCCGCTGGACTACTGGTTCCGGGACGAGACTGCCATCGAAGTGTTCTATATCAACATGGACAGCCGGGAAACCCACGACAACTACAAAGTCTGGATGGGACTCCTCGACTGCGGCAAGCGGGTCTGGGCAATTGCCGGCGGTGACGGTCACTCCTGCTGCTCCGACGAAGCCCTGACCACGATCTACGCAAAGGAACGAACCAATGCCGCTATTCTGGAAAGTCTCCGCGCAGGAGATTTCACCTGCGGTCCCGTGGGCATTCGGATGTGCGTAGGTCGTACCGCAATGGGCGGCAAGTGCAGTTTCTCCGAAGCGGAACTGAACGGCAGATACACCCGTCACAATCCTGCGCCGACCAGTGCCCGTCTTGTTCTCTCCGTAGGCGATTTCCATCGCAGTGTATGCGATACCACCCATCAGTACCGTGTGGATCTGATCGATGACACCGGACTGGTATTCAGCCGTCCCGTCACCTGCACGGAACCCGCATTCTTCGCGCTGAACGTGGCTAAGAACCGGAAATTCTACCGTGCGGAAGTCTGGGATGAAACGAAAAATCTCCGCATCGCCATCGGAAATCCCATCTGGAACAGCGATCTCTGCGAATAAAACCGAAATCATTCCGGAAAAATTTTCTGAAAACTGAAACAAAATGCCATCCGCGAACGTCTGAACAGTAAAGAGAATATTTCAGGAGGTACATTATGAAAGTATTAATCTGGTTCAGCATTTTCGGCGCTCTGCTGTCTTACAACGCAGGTATTGGCGAAAATGCAGTCAGGGAGGAACCGGTAATCCCTGAACTGCCCCCGGTAATGGAAGAAGAATCCGCCGAAACGGAAGAAAATCCGGAGACCGAAGAAGCCCCCGCTCCCACAGCTGCGCAGCTGTATACCGAGTTCTTCAGAACTCACTACGAATCCGTGGATCCGAAAACCGACTGGGACAATGCGGCATACTGGATTGCCCTGCCCGACCTTGATTTCAACGGAATCCCCGAGCTGATCGTGGAAAAAGCCGGTGCATCCGCATCTGGACTGCTGGAGATTTACACCATTGAGGAAGGCGAAGTACGCACTTTCGGCTATTCCCGCCTCGACCTCCCCCGCGCCCGAAACGCCGTTGATTTTGCTTTTGAAGGAAGTTTGTCCGATATCAATATTCACGAAGACGGAGACGGCTTCAGCATTTTCCTCGCATCCCACAACGGTGCAATGGACTTTGAACGCTATGCATACTACCGCTTCACATCCTCCGACGGTGCCCTTGCCTGTGAGACTGTCTCAGCCTATGTTGCTGAAATGACCGACTGGGAAGACTACCGTTTCGATACTGCTGTGTGGAACGGTGCGGAATACACCTACGACGAATTCGAGCCGCTGTACCGTGAATGGCTTGCGGATTACTTCCAGGCGCACCCCATCTCCGATGCAGCTTACATGGAAAATCTCCGCACTTATGAAATCGGGAATACAGAGGAAATGCTCGCATTGATTGCGGAAATCTGCGGATGAAAAATACGGCAGCGGTGTCTGAAGAAAATTCTCTGGATACAGCTGCCGATTTTCCTTAAAAAAACGAACCATGACCGCGAGGGTCACAGTTCGTTTTCATGCCGGTAGCGGGGTGTCGAGTGGGTTCGTCCCCCGCTTCTTTTCTATTAAAAAACGAACCATGACCGCGAGGGTCACAGTTCGTTTTCATGCCGGTAGCGGGGGTCGAACCCGCACGGTATCGCTACCAACGGATTTTGAGTCCGCCTCGTCTGCCAATTCCAACATACCGGCGTGTTTTTTATTATAACACATGTCCGATCCGATTTCAAGTATTTTTTCAAATTATTCTGGTGCCCGGCTGTCTGTTTCCGCTACTCCGCTCCGTTCTGAACATTTTTACAGTTTTCAGCTAAAAATTGTGTCTGATTTGTTGAATAACTCTTGACAAATCCTGTAATTTGATGTAAACTTGACTTATAATGAGCTCAGTATCATTATAAAAATATTTCTCTCAGGAGGAGAACAAATGAAAAAGCTTTCCCTTCTCATTTCCTTCGTTCTCGCTCTCGTTCTTGCGACTTCCGTAATGGCTGCTGAAGAACCCCTTCTCTCCATCGACTTCGCAAACGGCGACAACGGCATGGAACTCGTTGAGGCCCAGCTGGTGGAAGACCCCACCCGTGGTCAGGTCCTCAAGATCAATGGTGACGGTAAAAAGTGCGGCTTCAGCTATGCACTCCTTCCCACCACCGTATTCGAAGACAACACCTGGGAAGAAGGTATGACCCTCGGTATGTGGATCAAGACCGACGTTGGTGCTGATCTGAATGGCATGAAGGGTACTACTCCCATCTGGTCCATCGACATTGCAGGCGCTGGTTATTTCTCCGCACTCTGCTCTCTGGAAGGCACCATCAACTCCGATGGTAACGACACTTCCTACGGCATCACCCCCAGAGTATGGAACGACCCCGTTAACGCTGCTGGCGGCATGAACGCTACCGAAGAAGGCGTATGGCAGTACCTCGTTATGGTTTACTCTCCCGAAGGTCAGTATCTGTACCTGGACGGCGAACTGGTTAACGAACCCAAGATCAACTCCGGTTGGTCCATGGACGACTGTCTCTTCCAGCTCGAATTCGCTCACGCTCTCCGTCTCGGTTCCTACCTCTGCCCCTGGTGGAGCTACGGTGACTATCAGGGCATGATCGACGACGTTGTTCTCTACAACGTTGCTATGGATCAGTCCGACGTTAAGGCACTGGCTAAGGCTTCCCTGATCGAACAGACCGTATTCGAAGAAGCTCCCGCTCTCGAAGATCTGTACGACGGCACCATCATCGAACCCGTTTACGTTAACAACTTCGATGATGCTTCCACTGTTGAACTCGTAGAAGCTGCTATCGTTACCGATGCTGCTCAGGGCAACGCTGTTGAAATCAACGGTGCCGGCAGCGGTGCAAACAATGTTTCCTACGGTCTCATCACCACCGATCTGTTTGCTAACACCGACTGGACCAACGGTTTCACCATCTCCCTGAAGGCTAAGGCTGACGCTTCCGAAACCCTCACCGGTATGGCTCCTCTGTACTCTCTCGATATCGCAAGAATCGGTTACATCGGCGCAGTTACCTCTCTCCAGTCCGGTATCAACACCGACGGTAACGAAGATGTAGGTATCTCTCCCCGTCTCTGGAACGACCCCGCAGACCGCGACAACTGCAAATCCAAGCTGACTGCTGGTCAGTGGCAGACCGTTACCGTAACCTACGGTGCTGAAGGCATGGCTATCTACCTCGACGGCGAAGTAGTTGTTAAGCCCGGTATCAACAACGGTTCTTACGCAGACCTCGCTGAACAGCTCAAGCTCGTTCCCGCTCTCCGTCTCGGCGCATGGACCTGCGACTGGTGGAAGTACGGTGACTTCGAAGGTCTCATCGACGATGTTACCATCTGGAACGCTACTCTCAATCCTCTCCAGGTTATGAATTTCGTTAACGGCGTTACTGCAGAACCCGAAGTTGTTGAAACTGAAGCTCCTGTAGTTGAAACCGAACCCGAAGTTGTTGCTCCTGTAGAAACCGAAGCTGAAGTTGTTGCTCCCGCAGAAACCGAAGCTGAAGTTGTTGCTCCTGCTGAACCCGAAGCTCCTCAGACCTTCGACCTCGGCATCGCTGCAATCGCTGCTGCTGTTCTCTCTCTCGGCACCGCTCTCGTTTCCAAGAAGAGAAGATAATTTCATAAACCGATCCACAACGGGGACGTTCTTTACCGAGAGCGTTCCCGTTTTCGGATTTTCAACCCATTTACATTTTGATTTTGCCATGAATAAACAAAAATTTCTCTCCCTCATTCTCGCCCTTCTGATGTGCGCTCCCATGGTTTCCTGCGGCAATACCGTTCCGGAAACTCCGCCGGAAGATACTGCAGCCGAAACCGAACCTGCTCCCGTTGATCCTGCCGCAGCATATTCCTACGTCGGCTCCAACTACACCATCACCGCCGATGGTGCCACTGCTGGCAAGACCTCTCCCGACAGCTTCACGGAGGTTTACAACGGCGCGTTCTTCGAGAACGAACTGCTGGACGACGATTTCGCGGCTGAAATCCACGTAACTCTGGATTCCGTGAAATCCAATGCAGGTCTTCTGTTCCGTGCGGAAGCATCCGATTCCTTCGACGGATTTGAAGGCTACGCATTCACCATCCGCGACAAGCGCGTGTATCTGTACCATGTTTCCGGCACCGCTCAGTCCGGTCTCAAGGTGAACGAACTGGCCTGCCGGGTTGTGGAACGTCCCGACCGGGATGAAGGCTGTACCCTCCGTGTGGAACGTGACGGCAACACCTACCGCTGCTACTTCTGCGACGACATGACCGGCGTGGAACCTTGGCCGGAATTTGAATTCGTCCTCAACGATGTACGCGGCACCGGCATCGGATACTTCGACAACGGCCATGGTGCAGCTTATGATTCCCTCGCAATTGCCGCACTGGAGAATCCCGCTGAGTCCGGCAGAACCTACAAGAATCCCGTATTCGGACAGGAACAGGCAGCAGACCCGGGCGTACTCTTCTACGACGGCATGTACTACTGCTATTCCACCTCCGCCCCCATCGGCTATTATGTATACACCTCTCCCGATCTCGTCAACTGGACCAATCAGGGTCTCTGCGCTGACATGATGTGGGGACTGAACCGCAGCGGCTATTACTGGGCTCCCGAAGTGATTGAAAAAGACGGAAAGTTCTACATGATCGCATCCGTCGAAGAACACATCGGTTTCGCCGTTGCCGACAGTCCTCTCGGTCCCTTCATTCCCGAATCAAACTGGCTGTACGAAAAATCCATTGACGGCCATGTATTTATCGACGACGACGGACGAGCGTACCTGTACTATGTAAGCTGGCAGAGCACCTACGGCATCTATGGATGCGAACTGAACGAAGACATGGTCTCTGTCAAGCCGGGCACCACCAAGCTTCTGCTCAAGCCCGAAGATTCCTGGGAATGCATCGAGGGCAACGTCACCGAAGGTCCCTTCATTCTCAAGAACAACGGAACCTACTATCTGACCTACTCAGGTACCGGATACACATCCGACCACTACGCGGTTGGCTACGCGACCTCCGATTCCCCGCTGGGCGACTACGAACGCTATGATGCCAACCCCGTCCTCAGCTACACCTCCAAGTTCCACGGCCCCGGACATCACAGCTTCACCACTTCCCCCGACGGAAGCGAACTGTGGATCGTCTACCACGTACACAAGACTACCTCGGAAGTGCACCCCCGGCAGATCTGCATTGACCGCGCAAGATTTGTTCCCACGGAATCCGGTTCTGACCGTCTGGAAATCTACGGTCCCAACCACACTTCCCAGCCCTATCCCGCATCATGAAAAAACAATTTCTGATTCTGCTCCTTGCCGCAGGGATGGTTCTCACCTCCTGCGGTGAGGATTCTCCCGCTCCGGAAACAGCCCCCGAGACTGTCACTGAACCGGTTGATCCCGCCGATGCATTTGCCTATGTGGGTTCCAACTACACGGTCACCGACAGCGGCGCATCCGCTTCGATCACATCTCCCGACAGTTTCACGGAAATTCTCTCCGGTGCATTCTATGAGGATCCCCTCCTCGACGGCGACTTTGCCGCAGAGCTTCATGTGACACTGGATTCCGTCAAATCCAATGCAGGTCTGCTGTTCCGTGCGGAAAAATCCGACTCCTTCGACGGATTTGAAGGCTACGCACTCACACTCCGGGATAAACGGGTGTATCTGTACCATATCTCCGGGACATCCTCCGCCGGCATGACCGCAAAAGAGCTGGGATGCCGCGTAGTGGAACGTCCTTCACGCTCCGACGGATTCAATCTTCGCGTGGAACGGGACGGCAACACCTACCGCTGCTATTTTGCCGACGACATGGACGGTGTGGAGCCATGGCCGGAATTTGAGTTTGTTCTCAATGATGTGCGCGGCACCGGCATCGGGTATTTCGACAACGGACACGGCGCATCCTTTGATTCCCTCACCGTCTCCGCTCTGGAAAACACGGATGCGGACGGCAAAACCTACAAGAATCCTGTATTCGGCACTGTTACCGGTGCTGACCCGGGTGTACTGTATCACGACGGCGTGTACTACCTGTACTGCACCAGCTACGCCCCTCTCAACGTGGGATATTACGTCTACACTTCTGAGGATCTGGTGAACTGGACGCTTGCCGGTCAGTGCGCCGGTGCTCTCTGGGGAGCTCCTGCAGGAATGTACTGGGCACCTGAGGTGATCGAGAAGGACGGAAAGTTCTATCTCATCGCTTCCGCTGACGAGCGCATCGGTATTGCCGTAGCTGATTCTCCGCTGGGTCCCTTTATCCCCGAAGAAGAAATCCTCATCGACAAGGCAATCGACGGACATATCTTCATCGACGATGACGGACGGGCGTATCTGTACTATGTCTGCTGGCAGAGTACCTACGGCATCTACGGATGCGAGCTGAACGATGATCTGGTTTCCGTCAAGCCAGGCACAGAAAAGCTCCTGATCAAGCCCGACGATCCCTGGGAAACCTCGGTTACCGAAGGCCCCTTCATCCTCAGGCATAACGGACTGTACTACATGACCTACTCCGGAGACGGATTCACCTCCGACAACTACGCAGTGGGATACGCCATCGCCGAATCTCCGCTGGGAGACTACGAACGCTACGATGCCAATCCGGTACTGAGTAAAACTTCCAAGTTCCACGGTCCCGGGCATCACTGCTTCACCACATCTCCCGACGGCAGTGAGCTGATCATTGTATACCACGTCCACCATTCCCTCACCGAGTTCGATCCCCGTACCATCTGCATCGACCGGGCGCACTTTGCTCCCACCGAATCCGGTACGGATCGGATTGAAATCTACGGCCCCACCCACACATCACAACCTTATCCGAAATCATGAAAAAACGACTTATAATTCTATTCCTCCTGTCCGGTTTCCTGTTCTCCTGCAGCAGTGAACCTGCGGAAACCTCCCCGGATTCCACGGCAGAAACGGAAGCCCCCGTATCCGATGACTCCGGCTTCACCTACCACGACGAAAACTACACCTTCACTCCCGAAAAAGTGACAGCAGCGGCATCGGCACCGGACATTTTTACGGAAAACATCTCCGGTGCATTCTATGAGGACCCGCTCCTTGACGATGATTTTGCCGCACAGCTCCACGTTACCATGGATTCCGCTCACACCGATGCGGGAATTCTGTTCCGGGCGCGGGAATCCACCGCCTATGACGGATTTGAAGGCTATGCCTTTACGATCCAGGACAGGCGCGTATACCTGTATGAGATCTCCGGCACCTCTCTTTCAGGGATGAAGGTGAAGGAGCTTGCCAGCCGTGTGGTAGAACGTCCCAAGCGCTCCGATGGCTGTACCCTCCGGGTAGAACGGGACGGAACCACCTACCGCTGCTACTTCCTGGACGACATGGAAGGCGTGGAACCGTGGCCCGAGTTTGAATTCAAACTGCCCGACATCCGCGGCACCGGCATCGGCTATTTCGACAACGGACACGGCGCATCCTTCGACTCCCTCACCGTCACCGCCATCGAGAACGAAAAGCAGGAAGGCCAGACCTACCAGAATCCCGTCTCCACTCTGTCTTCCGCCGACCCGTTCGTCCTGAAGCATGACGGCACCTACTACGCCTACTGCACCGCCGCTCCCATCGGCTATTATGTCTACTCTTCTCCCGACCTTGTCCACTGGACCAATCGCGGGCTGTGCGCGGAAATGATGTGGGGTATTGAAAAGGAAGGATGGTACTGGGCACCCGAAGTCTTCGAAAAAGACGGAAAGTTCTATCTCATCGCTCATGCCAACCGGAATCTGGGATTCGCCGTTGCCGATTCTCCCCTCGGTCCCTTCATTCCCGAGGAAAACTTCCTCATTCCCGATGCCATCGACGGACATATCTTCGAGGATGACGACGGCAGGCTGTACCTCTACTATGTCCACCGCAATCCCGAGACATCTTCGTGGGATATCTATGTCTGCGAACTGAACGATGACGTCGTTTCCATCAAGGAAGGCACCGAAACATGGCTCATGGCTCCGAAAGACCCGTGGGAAAAGGTCGGTGCACACGTCGTGGAAGGTCCCGCCATTCTCAAGCACAACGGTGTCTATTACCTCACCTACTCCGGTACCGGCTACGACTCCATCGAATATGCGGTTGGATACGCAACCTCCGATTCCCCGATGGGACCTTTTGAACGCTACGAAGCCAATCCCGTTCTCAGCTACACTTCGAAGATCCACGGTCCCGGCCACCACAGCTTTGCTGTCTCACCCGACGGCAGTGAGCTGTTCATCGTCTACCACATCCACTACAATACCACTACTGTCCAGCCCCGGATCATGGCAATTGACCGTGTAAGATTTGTCCCACGTCCGGATGGATCCGATCGTCTTGAAATCTACGGCCCGACACATACGTCACAATTATATCCGAAATGATGAAACTGAAAAAAACAGCCTCCCTCATTCTGGCACTGACTCTGGCGGCATCCGCACTGACGTCCTGTTCCTCCGGCTCCGGTGAAACGGACGAAACCGCGCCCGAGCTGATCGAAACCACCGAAACTCCCGCAGAAACCACCATTACCTTCGCTTCCGCATCCGTAAAGGCATCCGTAGTCCGCCCCGAACAGTCTGCAGGAGAAGCGGAACTTGACGGTGCTCAGCTCATCGTACAGGCTCTCACCGACAGATTCAGCACCCGTCCCGGATTCTCCGACGACTTTGTCCGGAAGAACGACAACCCCGACACCGTGCAGGACGGCGAGATCCTTGTGGGTCTGACCAACCGCACCGCATCCTCCGAAGCCTTTGCAAAGCTGGGTGAACACGAATTCATCCTGGCAGTTTCCGGCGGAAAGCTGGCAGTTGTGGGATACACTCCCGAGCTGACCAAGGTTGCGGCGGAAATTCTCGTCGAAAAGTATCTGACTGACGAAGGCATTGTCCTTCCTGAAAACTTCATGGAACACTACACTGCAGAACCTACTTACACCTACACCACCATTACCAATCCCGTTCACGACGGCGGTGCCGACCCGTGGGTAGTCCGCGACGGTGACGATTATTACTACTGCTTCTCCGGCGGCAACGGCGTCCGTGTGGCAAAGATCGATGGTCTCCATGCCATCACCCAGGAGAACTACTCCCAGGTTTACTCCGCGCCTTCCGGCACCATGTATTCCGCCGAATACTGGGCACCGGAACTGCACAAGATCAACGGCAAGTGGTACATCTATGTGGCTGCCGATGACGGCGACAACTACAACCACCGGATGTACGTTCTGGAATGCCTCGGCGACAAGCCCACCGACAACTTCAAGATGGTCGGCAAGATCACCGACTCCACCGACAAATGGGCCATTGACGGCACTGTGCTCCAGTACAACGATGAGCTGTACTTCGTCTGGTCCGGCTGGGAAGGCGACGAAAACACGGCACAGAATATCTATATCGCGCATATGTCCGACCCCTGCACCATTGACAGCGAGCGCGTCATGATCTCCAAGCCCGACAAAAAATGGGACAGAATGGGCGGACGTCCGTGGATCAACGAAGGTCCCTCCGCCCTTGTGAAGGACGATGGCGTACACATCATCTTCTCCGGCTCCGGCAGCTGGTCCGACTGGTATTGTCTGGGCAGACTGACCTATACAGGCGGAGATATCCTGGATGCCGCCAACTGGGAAAAGCACGAAGATGCCATTTTCTCGAAAACCTCCAAGGTATTCGGTCCCGGCCACGCTTCCTTCACCACTGCAGCAGACGGCACCACCTGGGTGATCTATCACGCAAATCTGGTTTCCGGTACCGGCTGGGGCGGCAGAAGCGTCTGGACACAGCCTATCACATGGGACGGCAATATTCCCGTTCTTGGATCCCCTGTTGATCCCGGCACCGAACTTCAGGTTCCTGCCATCGGTTATTCCGCCGACAAAATTACTCTGAAATAACCCACCGCAGGGATTTTGTGCAAAACACACAATTTTTGATTCAAAAACCGCCATTCTTCACTCAAAAGTTTGGCGGTTCTTTGTCAATTCTGAAAACCATTTAATATTGTTTGCACATTGATTACATCCAATTATTATGGTATAATATAGTATCTTATTATTTTGATCATTATTGATCAATCAAATGGAGGAAACTTATGAACGCAAAGAAGTCTCTCGCCATGCTCCTCGTGCTTCTGATGCTGGGAAGCCAGTTTGCAGCATGCTCCGAATCCACCGAAAACGCAGACACTGCCGGTCAGACCACCGCAGATCCCAACTCTGCCGACGCTACCGAATCCGTTGAAGAAACCGCAGACCCCAACGCCCGCCTCGATGACGGTCTGGAAGACGGCGTAACCTTCGACGGTCACAGCTACAACATTTTCCAGCACAGCGCAGTTTACAAGGATTTCCAGGCTGAAGAAATTACCGGTGAACCCATCAACGACGCGGACTTTGAACGTATGTCCGCTGTTGAAGACAAGCTGGACGTTGAAATCGAATTCTTTGAAATGGCAGCAGACATGCGTGCCGGTCAGACTCCTCTTGCTACCACCGTTCAGGCAGGTACCAATGACTACGATATCGGTACCCTGTCCGCATATTCCGCCTGCAACGCGCTGGTTGACCGTCTCCTCGTTGACCTGAACACCATTCAGAATCTCGACCTTACCCAGCCCTGGTGGGACCAGTACTGTAACGAAGAATGTACCTTCGTTGATGCCCTCTACTTCGCTACCGGTGACATCTCCATCGGCGACAACCGTCAGACCTTCTGCGCATACTTCAACAAGAATATCGCTGAAGAATACCAGCTGCCCAACTTCTACGAAATGGTTGACAACGGCACCTGGACCATCGACAACTTCCGTACCCAGGCTGAAGCTATGACCGCCAACCTTGACCTTGACAATGACGGCACTCACATCAACGATATCGACGACAATTACGGTATCTGGATCTGGGACGACGTTATGATGGGTATCATCAACGCTTCCGACCTGAAGTGCTGCTCCATCAACAAGGAAACCGGTGAAATCGAACTGACCATCATGTCTGAAAAGTTCCTGGATGCATTCAATAAGTTCGCTGCATACGCTTACAACAAGGACGTAACCTGTGCTTACCAGAGAAACGGCTACGCTGCTGACTACGGTCAGATCGCATTCCGTGAAGGCCGCGGTCTGTTCCTGCTCCAGAACCTCGGTGCAGCTACCAACTTCCGTGAAATGGAAGATGACTTCGGTATCCTGCCCCTTCCCAAGTATGATGATCTTCAGGACCGTTACATCTCCACCGCTGCTTCCTGGGGTATGCCCTTCTATGTAGTTCCCAGAAACGCTTACAGTGCTGAAGAATTCGCACGCACCGGCTACATCACCCAGCTCCTCGCTTACGAATCCATGTACACCATGACCCCCGCTTACTACGACCAGACCCTCCAGAACAAGGTATCCCGTGACGAAGAATCCGCAAGAATGCTTGACCTGATCTTCGCTTCCCGTGGTTACGACTTCGGCTGGTACTTCGAAATCGGCGGTTACAACGAAACCATCATGAACATGCTCCGTAACTACTCCCTCGACTTCGCTTCCGCTTACCAGAG
>JAFQWY010000192.1 GCA_017407225.1 Clostridia bacterium
CGTCCTCCTTTGAATGCCGATGAACCTGTCAGGTTTCGCAGCAGTATCTTCCGTTCCGTCTTGTACTCCGTGCCGATGAAACCTAGCCGGAGGAGGAAACATCGGAATACATATTTCTCGTTGTCGGTTTCTTTTTCCTTGGCGGTGATTCGTTTCTGTTTTTTTGCCATATCGCAGAGTGCGGTGACAAAGTGCATATATGCGTTCAGTTCCTCTGGTGAGGTGTTTTCTGCGAACCAAGGGAAGTCAAGCCGGTCATCGATCTGGTTAATCGGCAGGGAGTTGACTCCGAGAGCCTTTTTGATGAGGCTGCCTTTGGCTTCGACCAAGGTGTGGAGATTCTGGAGGGCAGTTTCGGTAAATCCTGCCATCGGAATCTGAATAGCGATACCGTGCGATTCTTCTTCGGCAGTTTCAGATTCGGTTTCTGTAATGGGGTCTGCATTGTATTCGGCTGTGAATCCGTCTGCGGTCAGTTTTTCAAGCAATGCGGTTACATCCGTGCCATCTTCGCAGGATAGTGTGCCTTCCTTGCTGAGCGTGAAGTTTCCGATCACATATGCGCAGGTCGGCATGAACTGGTATTCTGCCTTTTCGCCTGTGTACTCGCTGATCGCTGCCGCCAGTCTCTTGCGGTCGGTGCCTGTTACGTTGAACCTCAGTTCCATTTTCCATCCCTCCATTGTGTGCTGTCCGTCCATCCGAAGAGGAACCGGATCGCATCCGAAAATCCTGCCCGGTAGTAAAAGTTGATCGTTTCGCCTTCGTAAACGCAGTAGGCATCCTCGCATTCGGTGAAGATCAGCTGCTGTCTTTCGGTGAATGTCCCCCGCAGTTTGTCTGTGATTTCCGTCAGTCTGGCATACGCCTGTTCCACGGCTTCGGGTTCGTCGAGGTGGTGCGTGTTGATCCGCTCCAGAATCAGTTCTTCCAGAGCATCGTACAGATTGTTTTTATCCATGAAAAATCCCCTTTCTAAATCGGTAGTATATATATCACTCTAAACTACAGAAATAGCAAGGGGGTTGCGGCAGATTTATGACATTCTGTGATATGCACAAAGGGCGAAACGCTTGTAATGCAGGCAGGCTTATGATATAATTGAATAACGGTAAATTAGAATTTACAGAAAGAAACATAAAAATGAAAATTGTATCATGGAAAGACATTCTCGCAGCGCATTTGCCGGCTGACGCTGTCAGGGATCCCGCTGTATCGGAAAAATATGCCGCGCATCTCAATGAACTGTTCGACGTCATGGATCCCGCCCGTATCGGCGATGCCTACAGCCGTGCGGTATCCGATGGTGACTACGCTGCTGCAGTCCATCTTCTTGCGGACTATTACCGTACAAAGCCTGCCGTATCTGTGGACTATCTTGCGGCAATCGGCTCGTCATATCCGGATGCGGCAGACCGTGCTGTGGATGGGTATATGCGTGAGGTCAACCGCGATTGGTACTTTGAAAACGGCGAGATCGATTTTCTGTTTGACCCGACCGCATTGGAAGGCCCGCGCAACCACGAGTGGCTGTGGCAGCTGAACCGTCACAGTTGGTGGAAAACGCTTGCCAACACCTATACCGCCACAAAGAATGAGGTCTATGCATATGCATTCCGCAAACAGCTTCTTGCCTGGATTGCACAGACCGATGTGCCGGAACACTGGAACGGTCCGGGCAGTGCATGGCGTACCATCGAGTGCGGTATCCGTCTGCTCGGTTCATGGCAGGTTGCTTTTGATGGTTTCCGCCATTCTGAGGGACTGGATGATGTGTC
>JAFQWY010000193.1 GCA_017407225.1 Clostridia bacterium
CGCTGACCGTTTCCAACGAATACCGTGCAGTCAATGTGACGGTTCCGGCATCCTTTCCGGTAGAGGTAATCAACGGTGTTGTGGTAACTGCGGATAACGCAAAAATCACAAACAACGCCAAATCCGGTGCGGTGAAGATTACGGCAGTTTCGGTCACAGACGGTGCGTATAAAGTCGGTAATTACGACAATTTCAGCGGCAGTCAGACCATTGCTCTGAAATTCAACGGCTGTCCCACCACCGGCTCCGGAAAGCTGAATATCACCGATAAGGCATTTCCGGCAATCAAAGCAGGAGGAAACCTGCCGCTGACCTACTTCGCCAAGGTATCAGGGGACGCACAGAATACCGAAGGGATCGAAGCGGCAAAGGTTGTATTTACGATTTCCATTGTGGAATAACGGAGGATGAATATGAAAAAAACATTTACAAAACGGTTTATTTCTCTGCTGTCGGTTCTGGTCCTGACTGTCGGACTGTCCGTCACTGCGATGGCGGCTGTGATCTGCCCGAACTGTGATGAATCCTGTACCTATGACATCGAATACGAGCAGTGGGGCGAGGAATATCACACGATCCGCGGCTGGTGTTCCGAGTGTGGTGAAGATATTTATCAGGGAACAAATGCCGGTGTTCATAAAATGAGAAACGGTGAATGTACACTCTGTGGGTACAGCGAAATCTGTTACCACGATTACACCGACATCGACTGGTACGGCTGTGAGTGGGAGGAATACTGCGAGGACTGCGGTGAAGTTCTGGACTACGGTATCGAACACGGTTCCACCTATACCGAATGGGATGACTGTGACTGGTACGAATACTGCCGGGACTGCGACGAGCTTCTTGACGAAGGCACCGAACATGGGGATTATGCGTACGATGATTGGGAGTATTACACCTCAAGCAAGCACAGACGTTATTACTACTGCGAAATCTGCGGCGGCGATGACGGGTATGATACGGAATATCACGATACGGATATCGAATATTCTTCATACGACTCCGAACAGCATGAAGTAATCGAATACTGCTATGACTGCGATTCTGAAATTGATGCGTATTATGACGATCACAGTCTCAGTTACGGTTCGTGGACAAATTACAGCGGCAGTCAGCACAGACGGTCTGTATACTGCTATGACTGCGGCTACAGCAGTTATGAATATGCCGGTCACTCCCTGACCTATGGCTCATGGACATCTGCCGGTTCGTCCCAGCATCAGAGGACAATCTCCTGCTCCTGCGGGTACAGTACCACGGAAACCGCAAGCCATACTCTGACCTACGGCTCATGGTCAAACTATTCTGCCAGTCAGCATAAACGCACGATTTCCTGTTCCGGCTGTTCTTACAGCGGTACGGAATACGCAGACCACAGCATTACTGCCGGAGACTGGACGAGCATTTCCGATACCGAACACAGCCGTACGGGTTCCTGCTCCTGCGGCTACTCCGGTACGGAAACAGAGGAACACAGTTTTTCTTATGGCGAATGGGAATCCTACGATGATTCCGAGCACAGACGTACCGTTTCCTGTGACTGTGGATACAGCGGATATGCGTATGAGGATCACGAACATATCACCGAAACCGGAAAAGTCCCATTGGATGAATCCCGGCATAACATCCTGTACGCCTGTGAATGCGGACATACTGCCGAAGAACCGGAAGACCATACATTTTCTTATGGAGACTGGACGGAATCTTCCGCATTCGGACACAGTCGTGAAGTTTCCTGCGACTGCGGTTACATCGGTGAGGAATACGATGACCATACGGATGCGGATTCCGACGGATTCTGTGATATTTGTGATGCTGTAACTTCCCGCTTTTCCGTTACCCTTCCTGCAGTCATGACCATTGTTGTATCCGGTGACGGTGAAGTATATGCCGCAGACAATGCCGCGATCATCAACAACTCCACGGGCAGGATCATCGTTTCTTCTGTGACTGTTTCTGCCGGTGACAACTGGACACTGGCACCGTATGACTATAATATGGCGAACGAAAAGGTGGATTCCCGCATGATCGGTTTTTCGCTGAACGAATTGTGTACCACTTCTTTCGGAGACAGCGAAATTCTGGAACCGGCATGGGGATGGATTGTAGATACGGATACCCCTTATGCTCTGGACTACGATGCCGTCGTTTCCGCAACTTCGGATGTGATTCAGAATGAACAGGTGCTGACGCTTGTGTTTGTTGTGGAGTGGCTGCTTCTGTAAATCATGTATTTCTTCCACGGAAGTGAGGTGATGCCCCATGCAGGAAGAAGTGGACAGTAAGACTGTAGCTCTTGTCATCAACTCCGCAAAACTGACTGGACGGCTGTTCATAGCGGCAATCCGTAAGTTTCTGGAACACAACAAAAACAAAAATGCTGTGATTCCGCACGGGAAACAAACTGTAAAGCAGCTCATTGGACAGAATCAGGGCGTTACCACTTTTGAAAGCAACGATATTGATGTAAAGGGATTTGAACGATATGCCCGGAAATATGGTGTGGATTATGCCATCAAAAAAGTCCGGGACAATACGGGAAAAGCCAAATTTATCGTTTTCTTCAAGGGGCGGGACAAGGATGCCATAGATACCGCCATGAGAGAGTATGTGGCAAAGGCAATGTCCCCGGAAAAGAAACCGTCCATTCAGAAGAAACTGCATGAAGTGGGAGCGAAAGTCCAGAACAAGGTGCTGGAAATCACGAAAACCAAACAGCGGGGGCAGATCAGATGACGAAGAACCTGAAAAAGACCATCATCATTCACATTCCATACTTCTTCATCGGTCTGTTCTCCACCAAGTTAGGGCAGATGTGGAGATTTACAACCGGTACAGAGTTAGGGGAGAAGATCATGAATCTCGGAGAAGGATTCTTTCTGGCACTGGAATCCCCTCTGCCTAGCTTTCATCCGTTTGACCTCTGCGTGGGTATCGCCATTGCCGTGATCTTCCGGCTGATCGTGTATGGTAAATCTAAAAACGTGAAGAAATATCGTCGAAATGAAGAATACGGCTCGGCACGTTGGGGAAAACCAGACGATATAGCACCATATATAGATGAAGATTTCCGGAACAATGTCATTCTGACACAGACGGAATCCCTGACCATGAATAACCGTCCGAAGGACCCAAAGACCGCACGGAATAAAAACGTGTTGATTGTCGGCGGTTCCGGCTCCGGTAAGACGAGATTCTGGATAAAACCGAACCTGATGCAGTGCAATTCGGAGAAATATCCAGTCAGTTTCGTTGTAACCGACCCCAAAGCAAGCCTGTTGAATGAAACCGGCAAAATGCTCCTGCGGTACGGTTACAAGATCAAGGTGCTGAACACGATCAACTTCAAGAAGTCCATGAAATATAACCCCTTCTCCTACATTCACAGCGAAAAGGACATTCTGAAGCTGGTGACTTGCCTTATCAAGAACACGCAGGGTGAAGCCAAAAGCAATGATGATTTCTGGCTCAAAGCGGAAACTCTGCTGTACACTGCACTGATCGGATATATCTGGTACGAAGGTCCCGAAGAAGAACGGAATTTTACTACCCTCATCAATCTGATCAACATGATGGAGGTCAGAGAAGATGACGAAACTTTTGAAAATGAAGTGGACATTCTGTTCCGGGAACTGAAAGAAAAAGACCCCAATCACTTCGCCGTCCGGCAGTACGCCAAGTACAAACTGGCGGCAGGTAAGACAGCAAAAAGTATACTTGTAAGCTGCGGCGCACGTCTGGCGGTATTCGATATTGCTGAACTGCGGGATGTGATGGCGTATGACGAACTGGAACTGGACAAGCTGGGGGACAGAAAAACAGCATTGTTCCTCATCATGTCCGACACGGACGACAGCTTCAATTTCCTGATCTCCATGTGTTACACACAGCTTTTTAACATCCTCTGCGAAAAAGCGGATGACGTATACGGCGGCAGGCTTCCTGTTCATGTCCGCTGTCTGATCGATGAAGCGGCAAACATTGGGCAGATTCCAAAACTGGAAAAACTGGTGGCCACGATCCGTTCTCGTGAGATCTCCTGCTGTCTGGTTCTGCAGGCACAAAGCCAGCTCAAAGCCCTGTACCGTGATAACGCTGACACCATCA
>JAFQWY010000194.1 GCA_017407225.1 Clostridia bacterium
AAACGCACCTGAAACAGCAAAAGAAAAAGTCTCGGAATCGGATCCCGGGACTTTTTCCGTATTCAGATTTTGATAACGGTTTTGCCTGTTTTTTCCGTGATGAAGCTGCGGAATTCGTCTGCGGTGCCGCCGGAGATGCCGGATTTTGCATACACCTGCGCGTGATTGCTGCCGAAGACGAACACAAAATACTCCGCGTTTTCCGCCAGTGCATCGACCTTGTCGTAGAACCATTCGGTTTTTCCCATCTCATTGGAGGTGGTATAGTTTTCCTCCGTGAAGACGGCCGAATTTTTCTTCATTCCCGGCAGCATCCGCTTTCCTGCAATGAATCCGTTGAGTCGGTCCTCAAAAATCAGTACAAGCAGGAGAATGACGGAGACGGCAAGGGTGACGATATCGCGGGCTTCAAAGGATGCGTCTTCCCCAAGAGGAAGTGCGAGGAGCAGTGCGAGAATGAGAACGATCCATCCGAAAATGTGCGAACGGCGGCTTTTTTTCTTCCGCACGGTTTTCCGCACTGCCTTTGCCATTGCTGTCAGGGCTTTGCTCGAATAGTCTGTTTCAAAGAGAAATTCCATACTGTCTCCTTTCCGCACAACGGGCATACTCAGTTGATGGTTACGAGATTGTCGAACATATCCGCGTTTTCACGGAGCTTCTTTTCACTGCCGACCGCACAGGTGTAGCCCTGAGCGCAGATCCTGTCGAATACATCCGCTGCCGCACGGAACTGTTCTTCGGTGATATCCAGCATTTCCGCTCTTTCCTTCAGCACATCTTCAAAGGGTCTGCCGCTGAGATATGCCCCGGTGGAACGGCCTGCCTTGCCTGCGGGGGACATGGGACGTTCGTAGCCGGAGAAGGTACCGATGATGTACTTGGTCAGTTCCTTTTCATCGAACTTGAGATTGCGTACGAAGTCGCCGGTGCCGCCGTAGACTTCCCAGGTTTCCGTCAGCTTGGGGTCACGGTAGGAGGTGAACTGTACGTTGCCGGAATCGCCGCCGAAGCCGCATCCGCATCCGTAAGCACCGCCCTTGACGCGGATCTGCTGATACAGCCAGTCCACGTTGACAGCGGTCTTGACAACATTAAAGGAAGCGTGGAAGGGGATGCTGTCGAAGTTCAGATTGCCCACCCGGGCTACGTACTGTACCTGGGAGGGAATGAGAATGCCTTCGTTCTTCTTTACGGGAACGTATTCTTCTTCCGCGCCGAGGGAGTCGATGCAGATATCCTTCAGACCGGCCATCAGCTTGCTCAGAGCGGCGTCCATGGCAGCGGTGCCTGCTTCGTCAGCGGACAGGGATACCAGAACCTTTGCGGGATTGAACAGGTATGCGGCAACCTTCTTCAGGTTTTCCACCATTTCCGCGGACTTTTCTTCGTAGTTGTCCAGCAGATCGCAGATGAAGAAGTAGAAGTCCAGACCGTTCAGATCCTGATTGTAGCAGTCCAGACGGCTGAAGTAGGAGCGTGCTCTTGCCGCAGCGATGGAGTTGCCGCTCGACATGATTTCGCTGTGCTTGTCGGAGCGGATTTCGTTCAGGATCGCCTTGATGCGCTTGGTATCCTCAAACTTGGTGGAGGTGATGATTTCCAGCGCAGTGGAGAGGGCGAAGTCCGCGTTTTCGGGCATCATCTTTGCGTAAATGCCGTACATGGCGATGTATTCGTCCATGGTGCCGAACTTGCGGATGGTGTAGGGCCAGAAGGAGAGATTGCCGGTGTTCAGCTTGATTTCGGTGTCCAGCTCGTCGTAGGTGTGAGCGGCGGTGTCAACTCTGCCGAGCAGGTAGCCCAGAAGACCCACATAGGGAACGTATTTGTGGGGAATCTTGCCCATGTCGAAGAGGATGTCGGTGTAGATGATGCCGTTGGTGTCCACGTCGTGGAATACGGTCTTCACGCCGCCCACTTCGGTTTCCCGGTTGTAGTAGGGGATGGTGTCGCGGGGAATATCGGTGCGCTTGATGGAAGGGATGCAGTTCAGTTCCGCTTCATCCGGTTCGTGGCTCTGATATTCTCTCAGCAGACGGGTTTCTTCCACCAGATGGTCGATTTCTTCTCTGGAAAGGGATGCCTTGTAGTCGGCGAGCTTCTGCTTCAGTTCTTCATTCTTCTTGTCAACCAGACCGCGTTCGGGTTCCAGCACGATGAGTGCCTGATGATCGGAATCCAGAATGTGGCGGCGGATCAGGTCTTCATAGTAGCCGGTGCCGATGCGCTTCTTCAGTTCCGCGTAGTCGGCGAGGGTGTGCATATAGTCAAATGCGCCGTCTTCCTTGTACAGCCAGGACTGGAGCATATTGGTGGCATAGTCCAGACCCTTGGGATATCCGCCGTAGTCCGCTTCACGGAAGGAGAATTCCCGTCTGTTGAGGCAGGCAAGCAGCGCCTTTTCGTTGACGCCTTCCTCCACCTGCTTCTTCAGGGTGTCGGTGATGATCTGATAGAATCTGTCCAGATCCTCGGGATTTGCGTTCTTTGCCACGATTGCGAAGGTGTCTTCGATCATGTGGGAGTCGTAGCCGCCGTAGATGTCTTCGCCGATGCCCGCTTCCACCAGCGCCTTCTTGATGGGAGCGCCGTCGTTGTTCAGCAGAACGGAGGAGAGAACGTGCCATGCGCGGCAGTCGAGAACGTCCAGATTGGAACCGCCCATGGTGGTGTACGCCAGATAGGACTTGCCTTCCACTTCGTCGGTGGTGCCTACGGAATAGGTGTCACGGACGCGCATGGGTTCGGTGGTACCCTTGCGGGGCTGCAGACCCACTTCGGAATTGGGCTGGATGGCATCGAAGGAGGACAGGTAATTTTCGTCCATCCATTCCAGTCTTTCGTCCATGTCGCAGTCGCCGTAGACGAAGATGTAGGAGTTGGAGGGATGATAGAACTTTCTGTGGAAGTTGAGGTAGTATTCGTAGGTCAGATCGGGAATGACCGCAGGATCGCCGCCGGAGTTGAAGCCGTAGGTGGTGTCGGGGAACATGGCGGAGGAGATTGCCTCCCAGATTGCGCGGTCGGGGGAGGAGGTCGCACCCTTCATTTCGCTGTAAACAACGCCGTTGATGGTCAGCTCGGATTCGGGAGTTTCCAGATCGTAGTGCCAGCCTTCCTGCATGAAGATCTGATGATACTTGTAAATGTTGGGATAGAACACCGCGTCCATGTACACGTTCATGAGATTGTAGAAGTCCTTGTCATTGCAGGACGCCACGGGATACAGAGTCTTGTCCGCGTAGGTCATGGCGTTGAGGAAGGTGTTGAGGGAGCCTTTCGCCAGCTGCATGAAGGGGTCCCGTGCGGGATAGTTCTTGGAACCGCAGAGGACGGTGTGCTCGATGATGTGTGCCACGCCGGTGGAGTCTTCCGGAGGAGTGCGGAATGCGGCGCAGAACATTTTGTTTTCGTCATCGTTGGAGAGAATGCATACTCTCGCACCGGACTTCCTGTGACGGAATACGATGCCCGCGGTCTTGATGTCGTCCAGATACTCTTCGTACATCAGTTCATAGGCGGGATGGTTTGCCAGTTCAGCACTGGAGCGGATGTTTTTTGCCATATTTGTTATCCTTTCGGGAAAAAGTTCGTTGGGTTATGCCTGATATGTAGTCATGGCAACGGCCTTGTGCCAGCCTGCCATCATTTCGTCACGCTTTGCAGAATCAATGGAGGGTTCGAAGCGGGATTCCACCTGCCACATAGCCGCAAGTTCTTCTCGGTCACGCCAGAAGCCTACAGCCAGACCTGCCAGATAGGCAGCGCCGAGAGCTGTGGTTTCGCGGACTTTGGGACGGAGAACGGTCTGACCGAGAACATCGGCCTGGAACTGCATCAGGAAGTCGTCACGGGTTGCACCGCCGTCTACCTTGAAGCTGTGGAGGGGAGCGCCCGCATCCTTCACCATGGCAGCGGCAACGTCAGCGGACTGGTATGCGATGGATTCCTCCGCCGCACGGATGATGTGTTCGCGCTTGGTGCCCCGGGTCATGCCGGTGATGCTTGCACGGGCGTACATATCCCAGTAGGGTGCGCCCAGACCTGTGAACGCGGGAACCAGATAAACCCCGCCGGAATCCGGAACCTTGGAAGCGTAGTATTCCGCATCACGGGATTCGGTGAAGAAGCGCATTTCGTCACGGAGCCACTGGATGACGGATCCGCCGGAGAATACGCTGCCTTCCAGGATGTACTGGGTCTTTTCGCCCGCGCAGGTAGCTGCAATGGAGGTCAGAAGTCCGTTTTCGCTCCGTCTGCGTGCATTGCCGGTGTTCATCAGCAGGAAGCAGCCGGTTCCGTAGGTGTTCTTGGCATCGC
>JAFQWY010000195.1 GCA_017407225.1 Clostridia bacterium
GACAAAATGCCCGCTCAGGTGGAAAAGCTCCGCGAGCTGGGTCTTTTGAAGATTGACGACGGCGCATCCATCGTGGATCTGTCCGACTACAATATGCCTCCCTGCCTGATCCTGAAGAAGGACGGCTCCACCCTGTATCCCACCCGTGACATCGCCGCTGCCGTTTACCGTAAGAACACCTACGATTTCGACAAGTGCATCTACGTCACCTCCTCCGCACAGAGCCTCCACTTCGCACAGTGGTTCAAGGTGGTTGAGCTGATGGGCTACGACTGGCACGAAGGTCTGGTACACGTCCCCTACGGCACCGTTTCCATCGACGGCGCAAAGCTGGCCACCCGTACCGGCAATGTGGTTCTCCTCCGCGACCTGTTCAAGCTGTCCATCGACAAGGTAAGAGAAATCATGGGCGAAAAGATTGCCGATCCCGAAACCCGCGAGGAAGTTGCGGAAGCTGTGGGCGTTGGTGCAATCGTGTTCAACTATCTGTACAACAGCAGAATCAAGGATATCAACTTCACTCTGGAACAGGCGCTGAGCTTCGAAGGATCCACCGGTCCCTACGCACAGTACACCTATGCGAGAACCTGCTCCATTCTGGCGAAGGCTGCGGAAGCGGGAATTGAACCCGCGGGCGGTTCCGTTACCCACGAAAGCGAAGCGGCTCTGCTGAAGACTCTGGCGCGCTTCCCCGAAAAGGTGAACGATGCCATCGCGGAATACGAGCCCTCCAACATCACCAGATATGTCATTGAAGTGTGCACCGCGTTCAACCGCTTCTACCGCGACTGTCCCATCGTAACCGCGGAAAGCGATGAACAGAAGGCATTCCGTATCCGTCTCACCAAGGCAGTGAAGAGCGTTCTGGGCACCGCCCTGCACCTGATCTGTCTCAAGACTCCCGAAAAGATCTGAGCATACAAAATCTAATATTCATATACAAAGAGGTTCAAAATGTCAGGACACAGCAAATGGAATAATATCAAGAACAAGAAAGCAAAGACCGACGCCCAGAAGGGTAAGATCTTCACCAAGATCGGTAAGGAAATCCAGATCTGCGTGCGTGAAGGCGGCGGCGACCCCAGCGTTAACGGCAAGCTCCGCGATCTGATCCAGAAGGCGAAGGACAACAACGTTCCCAACGACAACATCGAACGTGCCATCAAGAAGGCTATGGGCGCGGACAGCGTTGTTTACGAAGAAATCGTATACGAAGGCTACGGTCCCAGCGGCGTTGCCGTAATCGTGGAAACCGCTACCGACTCCAGAAACCGTACCGCATCGGACGTCCGTCACTTCTTCGACAAGTACGGCGGAAACCTGGGCGCAACCGGCTGCGTGTCCTATATGTTTGACGACAAGGGCGTGATCGTTCTCTCCAGAGAAGACAACGAAGATGCAGACGAAGACGCACTGATGGAAGCTGCACTGGAAGCAGGCGCGGAAGACTTCTCCTCCGACGAAGACAGCTTCGAAATCACCACCGATCCCAGTGACCTCCGTGCAGTCCGTGAAGCTCTGGAAGGCCTCGGCTACAAGATCGCATCCGCGGAAGAAGACAAGATCCCCCAGACCTATGTCACCCTCACCGATCCCGACGCTATCAAGAACATGAACAATCTTCTGGAACATCTGGAAGACTGCGACGACGTTCAGGAAGTATACCACAACTGGGAAAACGCTGACGAAGAGTGAGCGAGGGATTCAGATATCCTTTGCTCACGTACAGCTGACCTCGCTCCGGAGTTCGGCTTTCCGAGACGTTCGCGGGGACAGGTGCAGATCTGAAACAAGAATAAAGTATAATGAAACACCGTCCCGATCCGGCCTGAACCGGACTGAGGCGGTGTTTTTTGTGCGTTATAGTTTTTTAGTCCGGCTATTCCGGAAGTGTCATTTCCTCGCCACAAGCATTGCGGTGCCGCCTTTGCGGAAGACAAGCTCCACCGTCCGGAATCCCGCGTCAAGGAGCATCTGCTTCTGGTTGTCGATGGTGCAGGGGGTGTCGTAGTGGAAGAATGCGTCCGCCGGGATGTTCTGGGCCGCACGGATCCGCAGATTTTCCGCAAACCAATGATCCTCTTCCGGCTGGGTGTCCACCATGTAGTCGCACTCAATGTAGCACCCGGCATCCGCCAGCGCACCACAGAGCTTTTTGTACAGTCCTGCCTTTTTTGCGGGCGTGAAGTGGTGCATGGTCTCAAAGGACACGGCGCAGTCGTAGCCCGATCCGAAATCCGCCGTGAAATAGTCGCCGCAGATCAGATTCACCGTCTTGTCGGGGTGCTTTTCCGGAATTTTATCCAGCATTGCCCGGCACAGATCCACCGCAGTTACCTCCACATCCGGATGCACCTTGAAGATCTCGTCAAGCTCCAGCCCGGTGCCGCATCCCAGATCCAGAAGGGATGTCACCCCGTCGGGAACCAGCGATGCCATCAGCGGATAGCCTTCCTTGCACCCCTCCACGTTGGCGATCATGTGCTCGTCGTAGCCCTCCACCCGTCGGGTAAAGAAGCCGCTCATATCCTCAAGAATCGGGTCGTCGAGGGTGGGGAAGGTACATCCGTCAGTCTCCCGTGCGATTTCCGACAGCATGAACAGGGCATAGCTGACGGACAGGGACTGGGAATAGTCGGATTTCACGCCGGTTTCATACTCGGAGAGTGCACCGGAAATCAGCGGATGATATCGTTCCGGCAGGAATTTCAGCCCCCACAGACCGCCGGTCTTCTTGGAAAGCACGTCACCGTCACGGAGATAGGCCAGAATCCTGCACAGATTCAGAATCACATAGGGGGGATTGTCGAGAATGTCATCCCGCGCGTTTTCGCAGTCGTACAGCAGACTGTCCGCGTAATCGGCATGGGGTACCTCACCGAACACTTCGTCAATGGGCGCACCGGAGAGAACCCGCCCGTACTGCCGGATCACGGTGAAATGCGCCGCCAGATCCCGGTCGGTTCCGTGAAGTCTGCGGAGATACTCTTCGGGATCCCGGTTCCACAGTTCCAGATGGGCAGGGGAGAAATGCAGTTCATAGGGCGCGGGATGGATGAAATTCAGGCAGGCGGAGTACTGAACCACGCTCATCTCGATGCCTTTTGCCGGTGCGGACCCGTTCAGACGAACTACATCGGTCATGAACCGGCGTTTTTCGTCATCGGTGACAGTGCCGTCCACCACCACGATCAGGTCCAGATCGCTGACAGCCGGGTTGAAGCAGTCCATGACCGCGGAGCCGTGGAGATACACCCCGGTCAGACGGGATGTGAACACCGTTTCCGCCGCAGTGGTGAATTCTTTCAGTAAAGTTTCATATTGCATGAGTCATACCTCGATTCGGTCAGTTTTCATGAGAACAGCCGGTAAGCGTTTCCTCAAAAATCCGCAGCAGTACGGCTTCGGGAACCTGCTGTTTCAGATAAATCTGCAGCATTCCTTTGGGGGTGATCTTATATCCAGCCAATTCCTCACGATGCCGGAGGACTGCCTGCGCTTCAATATTGATGTGATCCCGGAAGGGAATCAGACGGACGAAGGCTTCCCCGGAATAGTAACTGGGCAGTTTCGCCCATAATTTTTCTTCCGGTTGGTCCGGTGCGCTCTCAAAAATCAGTTTTCTCAGCAGAAGAAACAGCTCGGAAATCTCTTCCGGATAGTTTGTCAGATATTCTCGGATCTGCCCGTTCATTCACACCCTCCGCTCAAGCATCACCACGCACTCGCAGTGGCGCGTCATGGGGAACATATTCACCGGAACCACACGCATCACGTCGTACTGCTCAGACAGTGTTTTCACGTCCCGCGCCAGGGTCTGGGGATTGCAGGACACATAAATCACAGTCTCCGGCATCAGGGCAAGCAGACCTTTCCGCATGGATGGGGACAGTCCCGCACGGGGAGGATCCACCACAACCAGCTGGGGCAGCTCCTTCTTCGGAATTTTTTCCCGGAAGGATGCCGCGTCGCCGCAGAAAAACCGGATATTTCCGATTCCGTTTGCCGCCGCGTTCTTTTTCGCATCCCGAACCGCATCGGTGTTGATTTCGATTCCGTAGAACTGCGACTCCGGGAACCGCTTTGCCAGTGTCAGCCCGATGATTCCGGAACCGCAGTACAGATCCGCACCGTACCGGAAGGGTTTCGACTCAGCCATGGTGTGAACCAGATTCAGCAGCAGGGCAAACGCTTCGGAATTGACCTGACGGAAGGCTTCCGTTGAGAATTCCATGGAAACGCTGCAAATCTCGTCCCGGATCACGCCGCCCGTCCGTCCGTTCCGGATGGCAAGCACATTCCGAACCTCAGGGAACTCACGCATCAGTGCGGTTTTATAATCAGAAATGTCTTCGTCCGTGTCAATGGAAACCGTCACGCCGCCGTCACTGACGGTGCGGATGAACAGCTCGTCAGCCTGCGGATGGGGGTTTTCGTTGGTGAACTTCACGATTCCGCTCATTACGTCCGGGCAGATGGCGCATCCGTCGAAGGGAATTGCCTCATTGGTGCTGCTTCTGTACAGCCCGAATCCGGATTCCGAGGGATGCACGCCCAGCTTGTTCCGGTAGCCCGTCCGTTGTTCGCCGTGGACGGTGTCTTCCACCATCTCAAAGGGAAGTCCTGCACGGCGGAACGCGGATTTCACCGAATTCTGCTTGATCCGGTTCTCCGCCTCATATGTGATATGCGCCAGCGTGCATCCGCCGCAGACCGACGCCGACGGACAAACCGGCTCGATCCGGTCGGGAGAATCGGTCAGCCTCCGCACACACTCCCCCATGGCGTAGTTTTTCTCTATGGATGTAATGCTAACTTCCGCCGTTTCACCGGTGAGAAGACCCGGTACAAATACCGCCATACCGTCAATCTTTCCGAATCCGGCTCCGTTTTCGTTCACATCCGTGATTTCTATGGTATAAATTCCGTTGATTTCCATGTCATACCTGCTGAAATGATATTTTCCTATCTTATATTATACTCCATCACGGTTGGTTTGTCAATCCGCCGGGGCGAGCATATACTGTATCCGAGAACAATTGAAAGGAGAGACAAAATGGCAGATTGTGTCATTGCGATGAAAAGCCACACCACGGCGGAAAAGGCGCGGCGGCTGGCGTCATCCGAAAAAATCCATGCTGAAATCGTCTCCATCGATCCTTCCCTGACCAAAAACGGCTGCTCCATGGGGCTTCGGCTGGACTGCGAAGATGCCCGGCATCTGACGGAGCTGCTGGACCGGCGGAATATTGCCCACGGGGACATGATCGGAAGGGGGACGCGATGATCTATCTTGACAACGCCGCCACGACCTATCCAAAACCCCGGGCAGTTCTTGCGAAAATGCATGAAGTAATGGCAAAAACGGGCGGCAATCCCGGACGGGGATCCCATCGTCTTGCCTCCGCAGCGGCGCAGATCGTATACGAATGCCGGGAGGAAGCCGCCGGGCTTTTCGGGGGAGAGCCGGAAAACGTGGTCTTTACCATGAATGCCACCCAGTCCCTGAATCTTGCCGTCAAGGGGCTTGCCAGACCGGGAGGGCATATTCTGATCGACAGCTTTGCCCACAACGCTGCCTACCGCCCGGTGATGGCTCTTGTACGAAGCGGAGTCTGTACGGCGGATGTGTACGATGCATCCGGTGACGACGGGGAAGTACTGGACAGCATCCGCTCCCTCCTCCGTCCGGAAACCTGTCTGGTCATCGCAACCCACCAGTCCAATATCTGCTCAAAAATACTGCCCATCGAAAAAATCGGACAGTTCTGCCGCAGTCTGGGCATCCCGTTTGCGGTGGACGGTTCCCAGAGCGCCGGTCATCTCCCCATCGACATCGGTTCCATGGGAATCACATCGCTGTGTCTGCCGGGGCACAAGGGGCTGTTCGGACCGATGGGTGTGGGGCTTCTGATTTCATCGGGAGATGCGGAATATGCCACAATCCTGGAAGGAGGCGCCGGAATTCACTCCCTGGAGGAGGAGATGCCTGCCATGCTGCCGGAACGTCTGGAGCCGGGGACTCTGCCTCTGCCGGCCATTGCAGGACTGTGCGAAGGCATCCGATGGGTGAAAAACACCGGCATTTCGTCGGCTCATGAGCACGGATGCATGCTGTCCGGCGTACTTCGGGAACGGCTTCCGGGACTCCGCACCCACGGCGATCCCACCGGATGCGTGATTTCCTTCACCTCGGATACACGGACGCCGGCGGAAATCGGCGCTTATCTCAACGCACACGGAATCTTTGTCAGAACCGGCTATCACTGTGCTCCTCTTGCCCATAAATCCCTGGGAACCCTGCAGGACGGTACTGTACGGATCAGCTTTTCTCCCATGACAACCGTCGGTGATGTGATCCGGTTTGCGGATATTCTTTCCGTGATCCTCTGAGAGAATCCGGTGAAATTGTAAACTTTCCGTCAAGGCAGCCTCCTATCCCGGTTTCCGCTTGACAAACGGACGGAATTGCGGTATAATAATAGCTAACTTGTTATATTGTAATTCAGAGAAAGGATATATTGCTATGGCTTCTATTGACATGAAAGATGTTGTGTCCACTGTGAACGGAAATTTTGTACTGTATAAGAATCGTCCGCTGGTTCGTGAGGACAACGTAATCTGCTACGGAAATGTTTCCGACAAATATATACTCCAGATGATTATCATGACCGAGAAGGAATACAAGGGCAGAGCGGTTCCCGACAAAATCTATGTTCAGCTGCTCAGCACCGATCAGTCCCTCCCCGAAAGCAGCCGCGTGGTAAAGTCCACCATGAAATCCGGATTCAGCGAAGCGCTGGAGATCGGCATGGCATGGCTGGAACGCTATCTGGCATCCTGACACATCAAACAGAATCAGTCCGCTGCACAACCTGCACCGGGCTGTTTTTCTTTCCGCCGAAACCAAAAAACATCCCGCATTCTCCTGTCCGGGGAGTACGGGATGTTTTTAGTCATTTGAATAAATCGGTTTAAGGCGTTTGTCTCACATGGTTAGGCGTTTGTCTTAACCACGGTATTTGCTTCCTGATTTTTCGGAGACATCTTAGACATCTGCCGCTGAGCCATAACCAGACCGTAATAGATGCCTTTTTTGGCAATCAGTTCCTCGTGAGTGCCCATTTCTGCCAGACCGCCCTTGTCAAGCACCAGAATCTTGGTGGCGTTGCGGAGGGTGGACAGACGGTGAGCAATGGCGAGAGTGGTGCGGTCGGCTATGAGCTGCTGGAGAGCGTCCTGAATCTGCTTTTCGGTTTCGGTATCCAGAGATGCGGTCGCTTCGTCCAGAATCAGAATCCGGGGATTGTGGAGCAGGGCACGGGCAATGGCAACACGCTGACGTTCACCGCCGGAGAGCGTATGTCCGCGCTCGCCCACCTTGGTGTTGTAGGCATTGGGAAGCTTCATGATAAAGCTGTGGGCACCGGCAATCTTGGCCGCCGTGATCACCTCATCCCGGGTGGCATCGGGCTTCGCATAGGCGATATTGTCGTAGATGGTGCCGGAGAACAGGAAGGTTTCCTGCAGAACCACGCCGATCTGGGAGCGGAGGGACTGCTGGGAAATATCCTTGATGTCGATGCCGTCGATTCTGATGGCACCTTCAGACACGTCGTACATACGCATGACAAGGTTGATGAGAGTGGACTTGCCCACACCGGATTTGCCCACAATACCGATCATCTCGCCGGGCTTGATTTCGCAGGAGATGTTCTTGAGCACGTACGCGGTCTTGTCGTAGCCGAAGGAAACATTGTCGAAGGTGATGGTGCCGTCAATGTCGTGGTCGATGGCATCTTCCTTGTCCGCCACGTCAACGGATTCGTCGATAACGTCGAAGATCTTGACGATGGATGTCATCAGACGGGTGAGACGGCGGGGCAGGAAGGAGAGCCAGCGGAGGGGACCGTAGATAATGCTGACGTACGCGGAGAACTGGGTCATTTCACCGATGGTCATGGTGCCGCCGATGATCTTGTTGCCCACGTAGTACAGGAGGAAGTATTCGCCCACGCCCATGAGGAAGTTCAGGATGGGCTGCACTCTGCCCCAGAACATTTCGTTCCGGATCTGGGTGTCCCGCTCTTCCCGGGTGATCTGGTCGTAGCGCTCGATTTCGCGCTTTTCCATACCGAAAGCCTTGACCACGCGGATCCCGGAGAAGGTATCGTGGAGAATGGAGTTGGCCTTGGAACCCATCTGCCACTGGCGGTGGAACATCTGGTGCATGAACCGGCGGAACAGGCGGTTGGAATACATAACCAGCGGAGTGGGCAGGATGATCATCAGCGCCAGACGCCAGTCGTAGGCGAACAGGTAAATACCGATGGCAAGAAGGATAAGAATCTGCTCCAGTGCATTGCCCAGTTCGCGTGTGATGAATCCGGACAGCTCGCCGGTGTCGTTGGAGACACGGTTCATCAGCTCACCGGAGGTACGCTTGGAAATCCGGGCGATGGACATCATCTGGATCTTCTCGAAAACCATTTCCCGGAGTGTGACGATGGTCTTGTTGCCTGCCCGGATCAGCAGAACACTGCGGACCATGGACAGAAGACGGGTGGCGATGTTCATCAGGAACAGGGAAAGGATGACGACGATGTACGCGCCCAGCTCGGGCATTTCGTCCGCCTTGATGTAGTCGTCAACGAGGATTCTGTTGATGTAGGGGGGAATCAGGTTGGCGGCTGCAATGATGAAATAAAAGAGGATTGACAGGTAAATCAGATGCCGGTAGCCCTTGGTAAGAGCCCACAGACGCATGATGTAGTTCTTTTTGTCGACACAGTGTTCACAGATATTGGAACCGGGGCGGTACTGCCGGTTGCACTTTGGGCAGCGGTGGTTGATCTCCGCTTCGTATTCGTAAGAGATCTCCCTGCCTTCCAGATATTTGGAAATTTCCCGTGCGGCCGCCGCATAGAAATCCACGTACTGCATATCCGCACGGCAGAGAATGTGCCATTCACCGATGCTGTCGCAGTATTCGATGAACACGCATCCGATGCCCCGGCGGAACAGGACTTCCTTCACTTCGGTGAGGGGAATGTCCAGCTTCTTTTTACCGTCGGTCCAGCAGAGGATTCTGTCGCGGAGCAGAACGGTCAGACCGTCCACGCGTGTGCGGAGGTGGGAGGTGGTCAGATTGAAATCAATCGGAAGAAGCACATCCTCACGCTTGACGGAAGGTTCCAGTGAACAAACTCTGTCGGTCAGAGTGTTTCTGTTCTCCATAAATTGTACTCCAGAATTTTCAATAATTCTTATTTGTTAAATCTTCTTTATTCTTTCTTCTTTCGGGCGCAGCCGCCGGATCACAGGAACAGCTCGATTTTCCGGTAGCTTGCCCGGTCGAGCGCCTCGATGTCGGGGATTTCGTAGCGGTTGCCGTCGATGTCATTGACGAAAATACGGGTGCCGCCCACCTTCAGCAGGCTCTGGAACGTGTCGTGAAGGGTGAATTCCAGAATGCCTTCGTCGGTGTCAACCTTCCAGTAGGAGTAGCCGAACTTGTCCTTGACGGAGAGAATCTGCTTGATGACGGGGGTGTAGTATTTCCGGTCCAGCTCGGCGCGGAGAATCTTCGCGGTTTCCTCACCCAGCTCGTCCACATGGGCGATGATGCCGAGTTCCGCGGAATCCGCATCCAGAACGGAAATATAGGAATAGGGATAGTCGAAGGGGAAGGCGCGGTGGAGGAAGATTCTGTCGTAGGTTTTGGTTTCTTCCCTGCCTTCGTCGTTTTTCGCGGTCAGCGTGAGCTTGATGAACTCGCCCGCCAGCTCAAACTTCCCGTTTTCATTTGTGATGTATGTAACCGCAATCACGTCCCGGAGAGCGGTCTTTTCTTTATTTTCTGCCATTGTGTTTCTCCTGTAGCCGGAAGTACGGCTGAAATTTATTCCTCTATACCGATGTTCTTCATGGCTTCAAGCTGCAGTTTGTACAGGTTGAAGTAAATACCCTTCTTCGCCAGCAGCTCAAGGTGGGTGCCCGCTTCCGGAACCCTGCCGTTTTCGATGACGATCAGCTTGTCCGCATCACGGAGAGTGGACAGACGGTGCGCGATCATGATGGTGGTTCGTCCCACGGACAGCTTTTCCAGCGCGTTCTGGATCTTGCGCTCGGTTTCGGTGTCCATGGCCGCAGTCGCTTCGTCCAGAATCAGAATCTTGGGATTGCGGAGGATGGCACGGGCGATGGAGACGCGCTGACGTTCGCCGCCGGAGAGATCCTTGTGACCGAAGCCGATCATGGTGGAGTAGGCATCGGGCAGCTTCATGATGAAGTCATGGGCACCGGCGATCTTCGCGGCTTCGATGACTTCTTCATTGGTGGCCTCGGGCTTCGCGTAGCGGATGTTGTCAAGAATCGTGCCCATGAACAGGTAGGTTTCCTGGGATACGATCGCCACATTCTGCCGCAGATCGTCGAAAGCAATGTCCTTGACGTTCACGCCGTCGATGAGAATCTCGCCTGCCGTTACGTCGTAGAGGCGGATGAGCAGGTTCGCCAGTGTGGATTTGCCCGCACCGGTGTGACCGACGATACCCAGAGCCTGACCCGCGCCCACATCAAAGGACACGTTGTCGATGACCTTGCGGTTCTTGTCATAGGAGAAGTCCACGTTCTTAAAGGTAACCTCACCCCGGCATTCCTTCATGGGAACGGGATGTTCCGCTTCCACAACGTCGGGCTTGGCATCCATGATCTCGATCAGACGGCTCATGGCGTTGAGGGCATCGGTGAACTGGTATACCATGTCGAGGAAGCTCTGCAGGGGGCTGAGCACCATGTTCATGTAGGAGGTGAAGGTCAGGAGAATACCGTAGGTCATGTCGCCCTTGATAACCATCCAGCCGCCCACGCCGAGCACGATCAGGTTGGAAATGTAGAACAGCATATGAATGGTGGGGAAGGCGATGGTGTTGTAGGTTGCGGTCTGCATTTCGATATCCGCCAGATTCCGGCTGGAGGTGTCGAAACGCTTGGTTTCATCCTTTTCCTTGGAGAAAGCCTTGACCACGCGCATACCGGAGAGAACGTCGGAGAGAACCGAGTTCATCTGACGGGAACGGGTCCAGCGCTTTGCGTGATACTTGCCCATCCGGTCAAAAATCCAGCGCATGGAGATTATCAGGAAGGGAACCGTGACAACCGCAAGCAGGGTGAGGATGGGATTCATGATCAGCATGATGATGAAAACCACCGCAACCTGCACCACGTTCACCAGATAGTAGGGAACGCCGTCGCAGAAGAACCAGTAGATGGTGTTCGCGTCCCGGGTAACCTGGGTCATCAGACCGCCGGTCTGCCGGTTGGTGAAGAAGGACAGGGACAGCCGCTCGATGGAGCCGAAGATGACCTTCTTCAGATCGTATACCAGCCTTGCGGCGATGACCGATGTGACGATGTTGTGCACCATGGAGATGAGCAGGGAGAAGATACGGGTACTGATGATGATGGTCAGCACCAGTACGATTTCGCCGTAGAACCTGCCCGCCGTGTTCAGCACTTCGTCGTAGTAGAAGCCGGAGGAAATGTAGGGAGCCAGAATACCCATGGCACTGGTGAGAATGAGCATCGCCACCATGATGACAATCTGGACTTTATACTTGAAAATAAATTCAGCGGTGCGGAGGATGATCTTGTTCTTGTCCATGCACTTGGGACATACCTTCCGCTGAGGATCGATGTACTTGCTGCCGCATTTCGGGCAGAACTGGTCGTCCTTCTTTTTGCCGCCCTTTTCATCGGGAGTGATTCTGCCGTCCTTTTTCAGCTCGGAGAGATACCGGGTGACCATGAAAAAGTCCTGCTTGTATGTGTTGGTGAGGTTTGTGATGAGCACGGTGGATCCGTCGGGCTTCTTTGCCGTGAACCGCGCCGACGCGATCTGCTCTTCCACCTTGAATCCGTCGACCTCGCCCAGATCGAACACATCCCACGACAGCACCTCAAACCGGCGTTTCAGCTTATGATATGCCGAACCGGATGCGCGCTTGCCCTGTGTGAGGGTGACGGAGCCCGAGAGAACGATCAGATCGGTTTCCGTTGCCATCAGCCAGCAGTCGCACCGGATCATGTCGCGGTTCAGATCGGCTTTGGCACAGAGCCTGATGTGCTCCTTCGGAATCCCTTTTTCGTCAAGAACCGGTATCACTTCATCGGGGACCACGGACGGATTCCCGGCGTCGAAATACCATTGCTTTTCTGCCATAGATTTCTAAACTCCTGTTAATAATTACCTGAGCAAAGCGCTGTTTTTGGGGCACTTTGCACAACCGTGTTCATTATACCCGAACGCGGGTGATTTGTCAATGCATTATTTAAATTTAAGCGTTTTTTCTTTAGAAATTCCGGTTTCACAGATTATTAATATAATAAAACTCCGTTGTCTCCGCAAAAGGGGAAGTTTCGGCGTAATTTCCCGCAATTTCACCGAATTGGGTATTTTCAAACGGCGGAGGATGTGCTATAATGAATTAACTGTATTAATCCGAGACGGAGGCTCTGTTATGAGTGTCAACGAAATAACCTTTCCCACGGATCCCGCCGCGCTGAAAAAGCTGTTCCAGACCGAAAAGAACATCTGCGCGCCGTACATCTACCTGCCCATGGATTCCGCCAGGGGACTGGACGCACCGGATAAAATCGCCCGGCTGGTCAGCGGATATAAGAAATCCGGCTTCGGCGGTCTCATACCCTATACCAACAACAATTATGAAATTCTGCCCCTCTCACCGGAGTATTACGAATTCTACGCCAACGTGAAGGCACAAACCGATGAGCACGCGCTGATTCTCGGCTACCTGGACGACACCTACGTGATGCGCCGGTATATGGCACAGCTGGACGAACCGGAATCGGCTGCCTGCAAGGTTCTGTGCAATTACGAATACGCCTGCACCGAAGGACAGCACCTGAAGCGCGAAATCCACACAACGGGGACTCTCATGTCCGTCTGTGCGGTCAATGATGATAACCTCGATATTCTCGACCTGAGAGAATTCGTTCACGACGGCATACTGGAATGGACGGTGCCCGCGGGCAACTGGAATATCAGCGAATTCATCTGCGAGCCGGAGGTTGCCTCCAACTATATCGACCTGATGGACTATAATCTGTCCAGGGACTATCTGAAGCGGACCTTCGGCGCTCTCTGCGACCGGCTGGCAAAGGAAGAGGACTCCCGTTCCCCCATCAGCCTGTTCATCTACCGGAACGTGCTGTACGCAGGCCAGAACCGGAGAATGTGGAACGAAAACTTCAACACCGTATTTGAAGAAATGTACGGATTCGATCCCGCACCCTTCTATCCGCTGATGTTCCGCGCCTTCCCGGGAAACGCCAAGCGGTACAAGTGCATGCTGTTCAAGTGCCGTTCCCGGATGCTGACCGGCGGCTACCTGAAGGCGGTTTCCGATTTCTGCAAGGCGCGCGGCGTATTCTGCACCGGATTCCCGGCGGAAGGAAAGTGCACCGCAGGCTCCTGGATGTTCGGCGACGGGGAAATGCTCCACGAATATGCCACCGCCCCCGGAATCTCCATGCCCTTTGCCTATCTCTACGGCATCAACGGCATCAAGGTATCGGCAGGCGCCGCAGATATGTTCGGGATGCAGAACGTGACGGCGGATCTGTTCAACTACTACGACGAGCTGACCCGGGACGTCATCTACCGCGAGGCCATGAACACCTATGTCAGAGGCGTCAACTCCATCTTTGCCCATCTGGGCGAGGACAGAACCCGGGAAAACACCGACATCGTGGAAACGGATCAGTCCTCCTGGGGCAGCATTTTCTCCAAGGGCGACGACCTGACCGACTTTGCACAGTTCTCCACCCGGATCCAGTCCGTTCTCCGGGGCGGCGAGCACATCAGCGAAGTGGGAATCGTGTACCCCATCAACTCCATCCACGCGCTGGTGTATCTGTATCACTCCCAGTTCCAGGGATTTGAGTACCCCTTCACCCCCGAGAGCTGCGACTACATGGAGCTGATGAACAATTTTCTGAACTATGTGGGCATCGACGCCACCTTCGTCCATCCGGAAATCATGACGGAAAAGTCCTTCTCCGAAAACGGCGTCATGTATCTGGACAACGGCGCGAACGTGATGAAGTACAAACTCATCGTCATGCCGTCCATGTCCATCATGAGTCTGAAAACCCTCCGTGTCATCAAAAAATACTTCGACGCCGGCGGCAGGATCATCGCAACCGACTCCCTCGCCAAAGCCGCCGTGGAAACCTCGCTTCCTTCCGACAACGTCAACGAGGCCATGCACAACGAAACACCCGAAGACAGGGAAGTCAACGAAATCATCCAGTACATCTTCGGAAAGGAAGCCACCGATCCGTCCATCTACCGGGTATATTATAAGAATGAGAACGAAAACGGCGGCGCGGCCTATTATTTCCCCTCCAACAAAACCGCCGCGGACGGCACCGGCTCCGTCTCCGCCAATATTCTCTATCAGGCCACCCAGAAGTTCGGCATCGCTCCCGATGTGTACATCGACAGAATGCCCCGGAAGGAAATGCTCGGCATGGTGAACCACAATCTGCCCGACTTCCGGAAGATCGGCGTCCACAGAATTCTGGCGCGGAGCTGCTCCATGAACTACATCCACAAGCGGCAGGCCGGATGCGACATCTTCTTCTTCACCAATACCGCCGGAGAAGCGTATAAGGGAAGCATCCTGCTGAGAGGACGGCATACCCCCGAAGAGTGGAATCCCTATACCGGAAAGATCCATAAGCTGACCTGCGAAATTGTCCGGTTCCGCGGTGAGATCTACACCCGCGTGGACGCACAGATGGAACCCTCCTCCTGCACCTTCTTCGTCAGCCCCATCCAGCGCACCCAGAAGGAAATCATCCGGGATCTGACCGACGAGGAAAGCATCCCCGAATTCTTCGCAAGGGAAAACTTTTAACGCTCAGTAAAACGCCCGGAAAGGGGGATACGCGGCTTTTTTGAAAAAAAGCCTGGCAAAAAACTTTCCGGAAAAGGGTTGCTTCATAAATTATTTTGTCTGTGCAGAACTGTCGGGCTGGATTTCCGCTGATTGCACAGGGCATTTGTTTCCTTAGTCTATAACCGAAAAGGAGATTAACAGTATATGTATTCCGAAACCATTTCCGCTGTCGCGGCGAAAATCATCGACAACGTCCAGAAGGCCATCTACGGCAAGGAGACCGAAATCCGGTTCGTTGTGACCGCCATGCTCTGCCGCGGACACGTTCTGCTGGACGACATCCCGGGTACCGGCAAAACCACGCTGGCCAAGGCTCTGGCAAAGTCCATCGCAGCCGATACCAAGAGAATCCAGTTCACCCCCGACCTTTTGCCCTCCGACATCACCGGCGTCAACTTCTTCAACCAGAAGACCGCGGACTTCGTGTTCCGTCAGGGTCCCGTGTTCACCAATATCCTGCTGGCGGACGAAATCAACCGTACCACGCCCCGTACCCAGTCCGCACTTCTGGAGTGCATGGGCGAGCATCAGGCCACCATCGACGGCGTGACCTATCAGCTGGACGCTCCCTTCTTCGTCATCGCCACCCAGAACCCCATCGAATCCCAGGGGACCTTCCCCCTGCCGGAAGCTCAGATGGACCGTTTCATCATGAAGCTGTCCCTGGGCTATCCCTCCCACGAAGCGGAAAAGAACGTGCTGACCCAGTACAACAACCGCAGTCCCGTGGCGGAGCTGGAAGCGGTGTGCTCCAGAGCGGACGTGGCTGCCGCCGCTGAAATGGTGCGGAACATCACCGTCAGCGAACCCATCAAGGATTATATTATCAGCATCGCGGAGGCTACCCGTACCAGCGACAGACTGCGTCTTGGTGTCAGCCCCCGTGCAACCCTCGCCCTCATGCGTGCATCCCAGGCATACGCCGGCATCATGGGACGGGACTACGTTCTCCCCGACGACGTAAAAACCGTGGCAATCCCCGTTCTCTCCCACCGTATCATCACCCGTTCCCAGAACACCATTCGCCTCACCGATACCAACGAACAGGTGATTGAATACATCATCGACACCGTCAAGGCACCGATCGAGTGAAGCGGCTTCGCCTAAGATAAGAGAGAAGAAAGAATAGAGAATAGTCTTCCCCCACGTCAGCCGGTGCCCGAAACAATCCCGTCTCGCGCCGCAGGCTGAACAGAACGAGGCAATCCACGAGCAAAAAAACAAAATCGAGCACTCACCGACACCCAAAGCTGCACGAACGCGCCTGAAAGGGAGAAGCCGAAGAACCGTAAGGTTCGTTGGGGCCTGGATTCCCAAGGATCCGGCCGGAGGATCCTTGATGCGCCCTCCGCGCAGGAGAGAAAATGAAATCGAAAATACGCAGTATTTTCTACCCGATCCCGAACGGGAAGTTCAGCCGAAATCCTCAGCAAAAGAATAAAGAAGAAAGAATAAATAATAAAGAATAAAGAAAAGCGAACAGGAGCCAACCCATGATCCTCATCGCGCTGATTCTCGCAGCGGTCATCGTGTTCCTCGTCCAGGCGGACTGGTACAAAAAGCACGCCTTCGACAATCTGGACTATAAGGTGACCCTCTCAACCTCCGAAGTATTTGAAGACGAAGAAATCTTCCTGTACGAGGAGATCACCAACAACAAATTCCTGCCCCTGCCGTTTCTCAAGGTGGATACCGAGCTGCCCGACGGACTGGCGTTCCACATTCTGGAGGACGACAAAAAAACCGGTACCCGGAAGGATACCTACCCCCGCATCATCCACTCCGTCTTCGTCATGAAGGGTCACGAAATGATCCGCAGACGTTGGAGAGTGAAGTGCGATATCCGCGGTACCTACCATCTGGGCAGCGCCACCCTCCTTGCCGACAATATCTTCGGCTCCCAGCACACCGCAAAGGTCATCGAAGCCGACCGTGAAACCGCTCCCCAGATCGTGGTGCTTCCCAAGGCCATCGATCTTGAAAAGGAATTCACCTGCTCCCGCTATACGAGCGGGGAATTCGTGGTGCAGTCCTCGCTTCTGTCCGATCCGCTTCTCAGAGCCGGCGTGCGTGACTATACCCCCGGCGATCCCATGAACCGGATCAACTGGACACAGACCGCCGTCCGGAATCACCTGATGGTCAATATCGAGGAGCACACCAACCGCCACCAGTTCAATATCATCCTCAATATGCAGGCAAGGGATATCGAGAAACAGATTCCCGGTCCGCCCTCAGCCCGCGCCACCGTGGAGCTGTGCCTGACCGTCATTGCCTCCATCCTGGACAGCGTATCCGGAGAGAATATCCCCGTGCGGATCATCTCCAATACACCGCCGGAGCTGTACGGGGACGATCTGTCCGGTGCCTTTGACCCCGACGACGAAATCGGATCGAAGATCTTCGTCTCGCCGGAGTTCAAGGGAAAGCTGAACATGATCGATGCACTGCGCTTCCTCGGTCAGATGGAGCTGATGATCTCCACACCCATCGAGAAAATGCTGGATCACATTCTCGAGCATCCCTATGCCTACACAAGCGGCGGAAACATGGTCTTCGTGTCCTCCTTCCTCAGCGAGAGAATGATCAACTTCGCCTACGCTCTCAGAAAGGTGGGTGTCAGCGTGATCTTCTACATCACATCCGCCAGCATCAACGCAACCATTATCCCCGACGATATCGAAGTCCACTTCAAGACATACATTGATGAGTAAGGAGGCTCCATGAAAACCTGCGAAACCTTTTTCGAGCGCGTATTTTCCCTGGTCTCCCTCATCGCCATCTCCATGATGATGGTGCCGCTGTTCATCATGCTCACCGGACAGCTGTGTCCCGGCAATCCGTGGGTGTGCGTGGTCTTTGCCGTGCTGAGTACCTTCCTCGGCTGCGGAATCCAGGCGCTTCTGGCAAAATCCGCAGGGAAGAGACCGTCCCGTGACGGCTTCTCCGATGCGGGAGAGGGAATTGTGGGAGGCTTTTCCTTCACAAATGCCTCCGCCGCCCTGCTGGTCATCGCCGTACTCACCGTTGCCGGATACTTCCTCTTTGACTGGCTGATCCAGTTCCGGTTCAGCTTCGGCAACATCGTCTATCAGGGCAACGTCCTTGCCTACACCCCCGTCTACACCATCATGGCGACCCTCGCCTTTCTGACGGCATCCGTCGGCGGCTGCGTCATCTGGTTCTATCCCATGGAACGGCTGGCAAACGTGTACTTCCTCGTCACCTGCTGCGTGCTGTTCTATGCCGAGCTGTTTTTCTCCACCCTCATGATCGCACCCCTGTTTTCCGCGGGATTTTCCGTGATGGCCGATCCGTCCCTGATCCTGACCATCGGTCTGCCGTTCTTCGTGTTCACCGTCTGCATGCTCCTGATCTTCAACCAGAGCAATCTGCAGACCCGGTACCGGGGTTCCGTGGTGTCCGTCATCACGCCCTCGGCACGGTTCTACAACATGGGTCTGGTGATGGTCATGATTCTGTGCGTGCTGGTGATGACCGCAATCTGCTATATTGCGCTGTCCGGCGTTTGGCTGCTGATCCGCATGATTCTGTTCATCGTGGCGTTCCGCTGGTTCTACGGACGGGACTATGGCACCTCCGGTCAGAACTACGAGTACGAGTACGTGGACTCCGACGAAGCCGGACGGATGATGCAGCGGAACGTCATGTCCCCGGAAAACCAGTACCTCATCGCCATGTTTGCACTGCTGGTTCTCACCGCCGCGGCTCTCTACATCGGCGCACGGACCGGGTACCTCCAGAAGCTGGTTGCACGGTTCCGGGAATGGCTCCGGGATCTCCTTGACACCTTCCGCATCGGACGGGACATTTTCCGCGGTGCGGACAGCGGTCTGGAAAGCAACGAGCTCTACAACTACAAGGACGAAAAGAAGCAGATCCAGAACGCGGCCATCCGGGATTATCAGGCCATGGCTGCCACCACGGACACCTACAAACTGTTCATGCTCCGCCTGCAGAGACTGAAAACCTACGAGGAGCAGCTGTGCTATGCCTACGCGGTGCTTCTGAAGATGTACAAGAAGCTGAACATCACGCTGAAGCACTCCGATACCCCCAGAGAAGTGGAGGGAAAGGTCGTACGCACCCTGCCCGAGAGCGAGATCCGGGATATCACCGCCGATTTCGAGCGGATCCGGTACGCGGAAGAAGAGCTGTCCGATGCCGAAGCCGCCTCCGTTCTCAACCGCATCTGCGGCGTTGTGAAGCGGTATATGTTTTAGGAGATAACAGAGAACAGATATGTTCGAGAAACCTGGATAAACGGGGTTTTGTCGTATAACTGTAGGGGCGATTCACGAATCGCCCGTCTGATAATTTAGGAAAAACCGTAAGTTTACGGAAGTGCATGGGGAAGCTCTTGGAGTGCCGCTTCAGGTTTACAGCGGGATGTCCGGCACGGTCGGTGTTTTCTGCCCGGTAAAAACAAGCTGTATTTCCGGCAGTCAGCCGAAGCGGAAGTTTTGAAGCCTTCCCCACGCAGTTTCCGGAAAATTCAGCGGAATGAACGGGGCTGGGGAAGGTGCCCGCAGGGCGGATGAGGAGGGACGAATCGAAAAATCATATACATTCCGCATAAAATCCCACGCACCCCGGTATAATGAAGTATCTTATTGTACCGGGGTGTTTTTATGTTCAGATTTCTTTCCTTATTATTGACTCTCGCTTTCCTGTCTGCTTTTCCCGTGTCGGCGGGTGTGCCGGACAACATTCCCTTTGATGTGAACGCGGACTCCGCTGTGCTGATGGAAGCGGAAACCGGGACGATCCTCTACGCAAAGAACGCGGATGCCGCCCTTCCTCCCGCATCGGTGACGAAGATCATGACCCTGCTTCTGTTTATGGAAGAGGTGGACAAGGGGAATATCCGCCTGGACGAGGAAATTTCCGTCAGCGAATATGCCGCATCCATGGGCGGATCCCAGGTCTATCTGGAGCCGGGCGAGACCATGGCGGCGGAGGAACTGCTCAAGTGCGTGATTATCTCCTCCGCAAACGACGGTGCGGTTGCTCTTGCCGAAAAGGTTGCCGGAAGCGAGGAGGCCTTCGTCGCCCTGATGAACAAGCGGGCAGCGGAGCTGGGAATGGACAACACCCGCTTCGAGAACGTGACCGGACTTGACGACGACACGGAAAAGCATCTGACCAGCGCATACGACATCGCCCTCATGTCCCGTGAGCTGATTTCCCACGAAACCATTCTGAAATACTCCTCCATCTGGATGGACACCATCCGGGACGGGCAGTTCGGGCTGACCAACACCAACCGGCTGATCCGCTTCTACGACGGCGCGACGGGGCTGAAAACCGGCTCCACCTCCAAGGCCGGATTCTGCATCAGCGCAACGGCGAAGCGGGACGGCATGCACCTGATCGCGGTCATCATGGGTTCCCCCACACGGGATATCCGGAACGAGGCAGCACGCCGTCTTCTGGACTACGGCTTTGCCTCCTGCTCCCTGTACCGTGACGAAGGCGGTCCCTGCGGCAGGATTCCGGTGACGGGCGGCGTTGCGGACACGGCTGAATGTGAATACGCCCCCTTTGTACAGCTGATGCCGAAGGGGAAGAACCGTGAGGTCCAGCGGGAGATTCTCCTTGACGACTCCGTCTCCGCTCCCGTGAAAGCCGGTGACCGGGTGGGAACGGTGCGCTGGATCTGCGGCGGCGAAACGGTGGGAGAGGGAAGCATTACGGCAGTCTGTGACGTGCCAAGAATCTCCTTCGGCGCGCTTTTTCTGAAAATGCTCGGAATATCTCTGGTGAAAGGCTGAAAAATTCATCAAAAAACTATTGAAAAAAGCGCGGAAATGTAGTATGATATAGACAGCAAAATATTCTTGGTGCGGCATCACGTTAAACTGTAATATACGGAGGACTGTTAAACTATGTCTGTAAAGCTCAATGAAAAATTCCTCACCGGGTTTGTCGCTCCCGAAGAGGTTACCAAAATCTCCCACCTGACGGGGGCTGCCTTTGATGTTGTCAAGAGCAAGTCCGGTGCAGGCTCCGACTTCCTCGGATGGGTTGATCTCCCTGTAAACTACGATAAGGAAGAATTTGCAAGAATCAAGGCTGCTGCCGAAAAGATCAAGGGTATGTGCGATGTATTCGTGGTTATCGGCATCGGCGGTTCCTATCTGGGCGCACGCGCTGCCATCGAATTCTGCAAGTCCCCTCTCTACAATAATCTCGCAAAGGATACCCCCGAAATCTACTTCGCGGGCAACACCATTTCTTCGTCCGCCCTGGCTGATGTGCTCCGTCTCTGCGAAGGCAGAAATGTATGCGTAAACGTCATCTCCAAGTCCGGCACCACCACCGAACCCGCCGTTACCTTCCGTATTTTCCGTGAACTTCTGGAAAAGAAGTACGGCGAAGAAGGCGCAAGAGAAAGAATCTTCGTTACCACCGACCGTGCACGCGGCAAGCTGAAGGAATTCTCCACCGAAAAGGGCTACGAAACCTTCGTGGTTCCGGATGACATCGGCGGACGCTACTCCGTTCTCACCGCAGTCGGTCTTCTTCCCATCGCCGTTGCCGGCATCGATCTGGACACCATGATGAAGGGTGCGGCTGACGCAAGAGAAGCTTACTCCTGCCCCTGCATCGAAACCAACGACTGCCTCCGTTACGCGGCGCTGCGCAACATCATGTACAACAAGGGCAAGTCCATTGAAATTCTGGTTTCCTACGAACCTGCGGTTCAGATGTTCTGCGAATGGTGGAAGCAGCTGTACGGCGAAAGCGAAGGCAAGGACAACAAGGCGCTCTATCCTTCCTCCGTTATCTTCTCCACCGACCTGCACTCCCTGGGTCAGTACATTCAGGAAGGCCTCCGCACCATGTTCGAGACCGTCATCGACTTCAAGAACTCCGTTGACACCGTTGTGATCCCCGACGACCCCAACAACATCGACGGTCTGAACTTCCTCTCCGACAAGGAACTGCATGACGTAAACCGCATGGCAATGACCGGTACTCTGTTCGCACACAACGACGGCGGCGTACCCAATGTTGTGATCGAAGTGGACGACCGTGACGAATACAACTTCGGTTATCTGGTATACTTCTTCGAAATGGCATGCGCGGTTTCCGGCTATATGCTTGGCGTGAACCCCTTCGACCAGCCCGGCGTGGAAGCATACAAGAAGAATATGTACGCCCTCCTCGGCAAGCCCGGCTACGAAGACCACAAGGCGGCACTCGAGGCTCGTATGAATTAAGGCGGCTTCGCCTAAGATAAGAGAGAATAGAGAAGAGATAACAGGAAGGTAAAAACACTGCGTGTTTTAATTGAATTAAATGCGTCAGCATTTTTACCGACACTATTCTCTATTATCTATTCACTATTATCTTTCACGATTCACTTTAACTATTAGCCGTAAAAACGGCAGAATGGAGATACACTCATGATCAAACTTCTCATCGGCAAAAAAGGTTCCGGCAAGACCAAGACCCTCATCGAATTCGTAAACACCGCTCTTGACACCAGCAAGGGTTCCGTTGTCTGCATCGAAAAGGGCGACAAGCTCAAGTTCGACATCAAGTACACCGCCCGCCTCATCGACACCGAAGAATACGCAGTAGCTGACGGCGCTTCTCTCTACGGCTTCATCGCAGGCATTCTGGCGTCCAACCACGACGTAACCGACCTGTTCATCGACTCCGCTCTGAAGATCTGCCAGAACGACACGGCTGACTTCGACAAGTTCCTGAACCAGCTTTCCGCTCTTCTCGAAGGCAAGGATATCAACTGCGTGATCACCTCTTCCATCGATCCTTCCGAAGCTTCCGAAACCGTTCTCAAGCTTCTGAAGTACGTTTCCTGACCTGCAGAACCTGAAACGATACCGTAAATACCGCTGTTCCCATCCCCGGGACCGGCGGTATTTTTCTGTCAACTCCGCACCGGCGGCATATACTGGCAATGAAGGGGCACGGCTCCTTCCGGCTGGAAAATGCCGCAATACTTGAGAAAGGTTATGGAGTGCAAAATGGCTGATTTCAGAAACGGCTCCTCCTGTTCCCGGGAACGGGATATGATCTGCATCGACACCCACCGTGTCCTGGATTCCTGCCGCGACAAGGACTGCTTTGAGGATGTACGGGTATGGCTCACCTGTGCCGGACAGGAGATCATCGACCGTACTTCCGTGGTCAGGGCAAAATGCGCGAAGGTGATCTGGTCCTGCATCAACATCGAAAGCGTCCCCTTCAACCGGGGATTCTATCAGCTTTTCATAAAAATCTACGTAAAAATCATATTTGAAGCCTGCATCGGCCCCGGCAATATGCAGGAATTCGAGGGCGTTGCCGTGGTGGAGAAGAAGGTAATCCTCTTCGGCGGCGAAGGGAATGTCAGCGTGTTCCGGAGCGAGTTCGGCGGCGGCTTCTGCGGATGCGACACTACCCGTACCCACGGCTCCAACACCCTGCCGTCGGCGGTTCTGGAAACGGTGGATCCCATCATTCTCTCCACGAAGGTGGCGGATCCCCGGAAGCCCTGCCGCTGTTCCTGCTGCTGCACCGTGGATGAAATTCCCGAATGCGTCTGCCGCACCCTCTCCTGCGATCTCACCGACGATGGGGAAGGGAATGTGCTGCTGGTGTCCCTGGGATTTTTCTCCGTTGTGCGGATCGAGCGTCCGGCTCAGTACCTCATCAGCGCGGTGGAATACGCCGTTCCCGAAAAGGAATGCGTCATGCCCGAAACCACCGATCCCTGCAGCCTGTTCCGTCAGATGGCGTTTCCGGCGGCGGAATTCTCGGCAGGCAGCATCGGCGTGACCCAGCAGGATTCCGAGCGGAAATGCGGCTGCGGCGAAAAGAAGGACGGATGAGCCGGATGGTGTGACGCGCCGGAATGATTCCGGTGCCCCATCCCGGTCATGTCCGGAAAACAAGGCGGAGGATCCCGTGGTCTTCCGTCTTTTTCGCTGTGTTTTCGGGGATCCGGCAGCCGTTTTTCAGAAAAAATATATACTTTTTCCGCCGAAGCTCTTGCAAATGCCAGCGGATTGAGATACAATATAGATTGAAATATTCTGGTGAGATGAACATGATTTGTGTTTCACCGCACAGGAGGTTACAGATGACTTTATTCATTCTCGCCGCCGGTATGGGTTCCCGTTACGGCGGATTAAAGCAGATCGACCGATTCACCGAACACGGTGAGTTCATCATCGATTTCTCCATCTACGACGCCATTCAGGCAGGCTTTGACCGGATCGTTTTCGTAATCAAGGAAGAGAATTACGACATTTTCCGTGAAACCGTAGGCAAGAGAATCGAGGAAAGAATCAAGGTGGACTATGTCTTCCAGGGCATCGACACCATGGTTCCCGCAGATAAGATTCCCGAGGGCAGAACCAAGCCCTGGGGCACTGCACACGCGCTCCTCTGCGGCAAGGAAGTGATGAACGACAGCTTTGCGGTCATCAACGCCGACGACTTCTACGGACGGGATGCGTTCATGAAGGCTGCCGAATTTTTGAAGAACACCGACGAAAACGGCGCCCATTTCTGCATGGTCGGATATATGCTGGGCAACACCCTCACCGAAAACGGCTCCGTAGCACGCGGTGAATGCCACGCAGACGAAAACGGCTACCTGACCAGCATCGAAGAACGCACCAAGCTGAACAAGGAAGAGGGCGGCGCATGGTACGAAGACAACGGCGAGACCGTCCACATTCCCAACGATACCGTTGTTTCCATGAACTTCTGGGGCTTCACTCCCAGAATTTTCGACGGTCTGCAGGCTGAATTCGACGCGTTCATCGCGAAGAACGATCAGGCAGCGGATCCTCTCAAGACCGAGTGCTATCTGCCCACCTCCGTCGGCAAGATGATGCACGCCGGTGACTGTGACGTAAAGGTTCTCACCACCACCGCAAAGTGGTTCGGCGTCACCTACGCTGCGGACAAACCCGACACCATTCAGAAGCTGAACGACCTGGTCAAAGCCGGCGAATACCCGGACGGACTGTGGAAATAAAGAATAAATAATAGAGAAAAAAGAATAAATAATAAAAAAGGAAAAAACGCGAAGTGATTTCACCGATTTTATTCTTTATTATTTCTTATTTCTTCTTTATTCTTTCGTTCCGCAAACTCTGCTTCAACAAATAAAACAAACAACATAAAGGAGACTCCATTATGGCAATTCTCGTTACCGGCGGTGCGGGCTATATCGGCTCCCACACTGTCATTGAACTGCAGAACGCAGGCTATGAAGTCGTTGTATGCGACAACCTGTGCAACTCCTCCGAAAAGTCCCTCAAGAGAGTGGAACAGATCACCGGCAAGCCCGTGAAGTTCTATCTGGCCGACATTCTTGACCACGATGCCATGGAAAACATCTTCAAGAACGAAAAGATCGACTCCGTCATCCATTTCGCAGGTCTGAAGGCGGTAGGCGAATCCGTTGCAAAGCCCTGGGAATACTACAACAACAACATCACCGGTACCCTTGTGCTGGTTGACGTGATGAAGAAGTACGGCTGCAAGAACATCATTTTCTCCTCCTCCGCAACCGTATACGGCGATCCCGCGTTCATTCCGATCACCGAAGAATGCCCCAAGGGCAACTGCACCAACCCCTACGGCTGGACCAAGTCCATGCTGGAACAGATCCTCACCGACATCCAGAAGGCTGACAACGAATGGAACGTGGTTCTCCTCCGTTACTTCAACCCTATCGGCGCACACAAGAGCGGCATGATCGGCGAAAACCCCAACGGCGTTCCCAACAACCTGATGCCCTATGTTACTCAGGTAGCTGTCGGCAAGAGACCCGAGCTGGGCGTATTCGGCAACGACTATCCCACTCACGACGGCACCGGCGTCCGCGACTACATCCACGTAGTTGACCTTGCGAAGGGTCACGTATGCGCTGTCAAGAAGCTGGCTGAAAACTGCGGCTGCAAGACCTACAACCTCGGCACCGGCAAGGGCTACTCCGTTCTGGACATCGTCAAGAACTTCGAAGCGGCTACCGGCGTGAAGATTCCTTACTCCATCAAGCCCCGCCGTCCCGGTGATATCGCTGAATGCTACTCCAGCGCAGATCTGGCCGAAAAGGAACTTGGCTGGGTTGCCGAAAACGGCATCAAGGAAATGTGCGAAGACTCCTGGAGATGGCAGAAGAACAACCCCAACGGGTACGAAGATTAAATTTCCGCTTTCTGTATTGGTTCGCACCGATGTGCAGCTGACAGAAATTCGATTTCGCTGAAATCGCAGAAAAGTTCCACTGCGCGTGGGGCGCACAAGAGGATCCATCGGGACCCTCTTGTGAATCACCCCGACCAAGGGAAACCCTTGGAACCCGGAATCAGCTGCAGCTTTGGATTCTGATGCACGGCTCACCGGGACATACAGGCTGACCTGTACCTGACGACGCCGGGGGCGTGAAATCAGCGGCGACGCAAGCAATCAAACAGCCTGTCAGTGCCCGAAACAATCATGTCTCGCCGCACGCAGTGCTGAACTGCACGAGGCAACCAAGAGCCATAAACAATATCGAGCACTCGCTCCACAAAACAACTGCACGAACGCGACAAAGGAGATTTTTAAGAACCATCGGTTCTTAAAGGCCTGGTATTCATCCACTTTCATCTAAAGATGAAAGTGCAGATCCGGCCCGAGGATCCTTATGCGCCGCCTGCGCAAGGCAAACTCCGCCATGAGCATGGCATATGGCTTTAAGCGATTTCCCGAAATCGAAAATGCAGCATAACAAATTGAAATTATAAAAAAACAAAGGACAAATCACCGCTATGATTACAAAGACTTTATTCGGCAATCTGCCCTGCGGATGCGAAGTTTACGCATATACCCTCACCAATAAGTCCATCACCTCCGCCTGCATCCTCAACTACGGCGGCATCATCAAGAACCTGTGGGTGGAAGACAAGAACGGCGTAAAGGCTGACGTTGTATGCGGCTACGACTGCATGGAAGGCTACCTGACCGCAGGCGGCTACCAGGGCGCTCTCATCGGCCGTATCGGCAACCGTATCGCAAAGGGTCAGTTCACCCTGGACGGCGTTGACTTCCAGCTCTACTGCAACAACGGCAGAAACCACCTCCACGGCGGTCAGTTCGGCTTCAATGCCAAGATCTGGGACGTAGTGGAAGCAGGCACCGAAGACGAACCCGCTCTGGTTCTCACCTACGTTTCTCCCGACGGAGAAGAAAACTACCCCGGCACCCTCA